>CAYJPN010000002.1:0-236975 GCA_964372115.1 uncultured Ignavibacteriaceae bacterium | reverse complement strand
TTTCTCCCTAATGACCGTCATTAGAATTTTATTCCTAACGGAGAATCTGGGATTAACACTACTCGGGCTAACTTGGAAAGAAAAAGTAGCCCCTAATTTATCGGGTTTAATGGGTAAGACATTAAAGCATGCTAAAGTATATACACAGGAAACAAATTTAAGTCTTTTTTACCCACGTTCTTTATCAACTGAAAATTGTTACCTCGATACATTAGCGACCACTCCCGGGGAGGGTGTAGGTAAGTTTTTAGTTGACGTTGGTTTTTTTTTAAGAAGAGTCTTAATTCTACCATTCCCGAATACTTTTTGATTTTAAACAGATGGTATAGCGATTTAGAAAGATTAACTGTAACCTTGAAAAATCTTAATGAATATAAGAACTGGACAATAAAAAATTTGTCAGATAGTACAGATATTTTCCTTGTTTCTGATATTAACAGCAGGGGAAAATTTTATAATACTATTAGTAAAGGTGATGCAGCTCTTTATTATGTTAGCCCCGCTGTAAAAGTCGGCGGTAAAATTATAGCAAACGAGACCATTTCAACCCCTACCGAATTACACGGCGAGTTGATGATTGAAAGCGGAGCCACTTTAACAGTAAATAATGTATATCATGTGTACAACGATATCATTATTAAAAACGGCGGTAAAATAGAGGGTACTGCCAATACTAATAGTCAAATTATGTTTCATGGAGAAGCCAAATTAATATTAGAAGGCAATGCCGAACTTTCCGGTTTACCAACCAACAAACTTATTGTTGATTTCCTATCTCCTGTTGAAGGCAGAACAATTTACGTTAAGCATAATGCTTCAGCAAAAATTGAAAACTGTATTATAAAAAATGCTTATGCCGGTATTTCAATAGATGATGATGTTGATGATCTTGAGATAGTAAATAATACTTTTGAAAATTGTACCTTCGGGATAAAGCTCGAACAGAATACTCTTGCTTCTCCATATATTTTTAATAATACTTTTATTGGCTGCAGCCGCGGTATATTTGCATTAGCCCTTAATACAATTAATATCGGTAAGAACATTATTTCGGCTGATGTACCAATTTGGCTCGAAAATACGGCATATCCTATAATAACATGGAATACATTATCTCCTTCTGTGCCTGGTAATGGTGCGGGAATTTATCTTTCTTCTTGCAGCGGTGGTATGGTTAGGAAGAACAATATCAATAGTTTTTACAATGGGATATTTCTTAATCAATCATCCCCTAAGCTTTTTGATAATAAAATTACCGGTTGCAGTTATGAAGGCATTTATATTGGTGCTGGTTCTAACCCGGTATTAAAACCAGGTTTTGCTTCTCAAGGTGAATCAACATATTTAATTGACGATGCCGGGTTTAACTTTGTTTATGAAAATGGTAACTCTATTAATTCAGAAGGGGCGGAGATAACAATTTATAATGCCAATCCACTGCTCGATTACGGCAGCAATAAAATTGTTGATGACAGAGAAACAACATCATTGCTTATTGACGGCTCACTTGACGGTAACACAAGAGATTTTTATGCACGTAATAATTACTGGGGAATGGATGGCGAAGATCCAGGCAGACGTTTTGGATTCGAAGTAATTTATCAACCCTATCATAGCGCAAAGCCAGGGTACATTAGGAATTCCACTTATTCATATTTGACTGATAGTGAGGGTAGAACAATCGATACTATTTTTGTAATATTTGAAATCTTCGAACAAGAACAGCGCGAAAAAGATATTGCCGCTGCAGAAGAAAAATTTTACGCCGGTTCTTATGATGAATCGTTGTCCCTCTACAAAAATATAACATCTACATACAGCAGCGAAGAGTTGCCATATGAAGTGTATGCCCGTCAGTTTACAATAGAAAAACTTAATAAAAAGGAGCTGACAGATTTTACGGCAACTAAAAATGAGTATGCTGCAAAAGCATTGCAAACTACAGATGCAACATTTGCATATTCACTCAACCATCTTTGTTCGATGATAGATGTACACGCCAGCGAGTATTCAAATGCAATAAACAGCTTTACTGCAATATCAGATTCCGTACCCGGCACCGAAGAAGCAATCTTTGCAGAGATGGATGCCGCAACTGCAGAGTATCTTGCCGGCGCAACCGGAGTTAGTCTTGGTAAGTCTTCGGGCAGATTAAAGAAAAACAACATTCAATCATTAAATGAATATTACCTTGAGAAACTCTCAACAAAGTTTAAGTTCATCGATAAACTCTTTAATAAAGAAGAAGAACTTCCTACTGAATTTGCTTTGATGCAGAACTATCCAAACCCTTTTAACCCGGTAACAACAATAAGCTTTGCGCTGCCCAAAAATTCAAAAGTAAACCTTACTGTTTATGATATTCTCGGACGAAAAATGGCCGTGCTTGCAGACGGTTATAAAGAAGCCGGTAATTATCTATTTACATTTAATGCCGCCGGGTACGCAAGCGGTGTTTACGTTTACCGGTTAACAACCGACAACATTGTTTTATCGAAGAAGATGCTGTATTTAAAATAATCTTTTCAGTAGCGGGCGCATGGGTCTTACTTACCCCGCGCCCGCAGCGGATAACAAAAGGCGAAAAATCCCGGCAGTCCCGTAGTCTATTAACGGGGTTATTAAAAAGCCGGGCAATATAAAACAAAATATGGAGGTACTTATGCCAATCGAAAACCGGGTGTCTGTGGTACTTACACCCGAATTGTTAGAACAATGCGGCGCGGCAATTAACACTTTAACCGCCGCGCTGTCTCCTCTTCTTCTTTCAATATCGAAGGAAGAACGTCAGGCTTTGCCAAAGATGAGCGACAAAACAATTCCTTTTGTAGACAAGGTAATTGAATACTCGCAGAGCAACCCTGAGTTTACTCCGCCTTTTCTAAATATGGTCGAAATGAAGGTAGACGTTAAGGCGGTAGATGATATGCTTAAACTCTACCACCCGCTCGAACAACTGTTAAGCAAGCTGAACGACACGGTGATGCTCTCGGGCAGCGAAGCTTATACGGCGGCTTTAACTTACTACAACACTGTAAAACAAGCCACCGCAATGAATGTACCCGGCGCAAAGGTAATTTACAACGACCTGAAGAAGCGCTTTGAGAAAAACAGCGCACCGCCGCCGGCGCCCGAAAATGCTTAAAAATTAAGCAAAATAGGTTCAGGGGGTACTTCAAAAGTACCCCCTCCTACTTCGGAAGTACCCCTCCCCACCTCAGAACTCCTCTCGCGGAGTTTAAAACTCCCTCTTATAAGTTCCGAACTCGAACGTTGAAGCTCTGAACTCATGCGTTGAGGTTCTGAACTCGAACATTGAAGTTTTGAACTCCCTTTTTGAAGGTTAAAACTCAAGTTGAGGAGTAAAAAACTCAAACCAAGCAGTTCCAACCTTCGGCTTTGTAGTTTTGAACTTGAACATTGAAGTTCCGGACTCACTCTTTTGTGGTTAAAACTCAAACTGAGAAGTTATAAGCTCAAACCAAGCAGTTTTAACCTTCGGCTTTGTAGTTTCAAACCGGAATTATTCACTTTTTTACTTCGTAATTCGAGTTTAATACTTACCGGTTAAAGATAAAACATACTTGCCTCCGGGTAAAAGTAAAACAACCTCAATAAAAAACAGACCGGGGGATGGAGCAAGACAACCACCGGCTTTTGACAGGCTTAATCATCGGCAAGATGACATTAATAAAATAATACTTTTACTACAGCGGGCGCACCGGTTTTTCTTACCCTGCGACCGTAACGAATAAACAAGAGACCAACAGGCGAAACAACAATCCCTCCCTTTTTTATTGATTTGAATTGCCTTCCAATTTAGATAAATTTGCACTTCATTTTATAATATATGTAAGAAAATTATGCGTTATCCTTTTGCTGAAATTGAACCAAAATGGAGAAAGTTTTGGGAAGATAAAAAGATACATCAAACCGATTTGTCTAAAACCGAAGATAAACTCTACACACTCGTTATGTTTATTTATCCATCCGGTGCAAAACTACATTGCGGACACTGGTATAATTATGCGCCAACAGACACCTGGGCGCGTTACCGCAGATTAAAAGGTTATAATGTATTCGAACCGATGGGTTACGACGCATTTGGTCTTCCGGCTGAAAACTACGCCATAAAAACCGGCATCCACCCATACGACAGCACGATGACAAACATTAACGACATACGCTCGCAGCTAAAAAGTATGGGCTGTATGTACGATTGGGATGCCGAGTTGATGACCTGCAAGCCTGAATATTATAAATGGAACCAGTGGCTGTTTCTTCAACTTTATAAAAAAGGATTTGCGTACAGAAAAAACGCGCCTGTAAATTGGTGCCCTTCATGTAATACGGTTCTCGCAAACGAGCAAGTACAATCGGACGGAGCGTGCGAACGGTGTGGAAGTATTGTAATACAAAAAGCGCTAACTCAGTGGTTTTTTAAGATAACCGATTATGTGGAAGAATTGCTATCCGGGTTGGATACAATTAACTGGCCGGAAAAAACCAAACTGATGCAGCGCAACTGGATTGGTAAAAGTATAGGTACCGAAGTAAAATTTACGGTAGAAGGTTCCGGTGAGGAAATTACCGTGTTTACTACCCGACCGGATACATTGTTCGGCGTTACTTATGTTGTGCTCGCGCCCGAGCATAAACTTGTTGACACTCTCACTAAACCTGAGTTTAAAGCAGGAGTAGAAAAATATAAAGAAGAAATAAAATCGCTTTCCGAAATTGAGCGGACATCCACAGTAAAAGAAAAAACCGGAGTGCCAACCGGTGCTGTTGCCATCAACCCGGTTAATGGCGAAAGAGTGCCTATCTGGACGGCGGATTATGTTCTTTCAACATACGGTACGGGCTGTGTAATGGCTGTACCGGGGCATGATGAAAGAGATTTTGAATTCGCTAAAAAGTTTAATCTTCCTATCCGCAAAGTAATTTTGCAGGCAGGCACATATGAAACGGATGAGTTAACCGAAGCTTTTACAGAGTCCGGCACAATGGTAAACTCGGGCAGCTTTACCGGAATGCTTTCTGAAGAAGGTATTGACAAAATATCACTTTATCTTGAAGAAAATAATTTTGGTAAAAGAAAAATAAATTACCGTCTGCGCGACTGGCTGATTTCGCGCCAGCGTTATTGGGGTACACCAATCCCGATAATTCACTGCCCCGATTGCGGGGAGGTTCCGGTTGAAGAAAACAACCTGCCGGTTGAACTTCCTTACGATGTTGAGTTTAAACCTTCGGGCGATTCACCATTATCATCAAACAAAGAATTTATAAATGTTAAATGTCCGAAGTGCGGCAAAGACGCAAAACGCGACCCCGACACTATGGATACTTTTGTTGATTCGTCCTGGTATTATTTTCGCTATTTGAATCCTCATTTTAGCGATGATATTTTTGATAAATCGAGAACAGATAAATGGGTGCCGGTTGATATGTATGTTGGCGGTGCCGAACACGCGACTATGCATTTGTTGTATGCAAGATTTATTCACAAATTTTTACGCGATCTCGGTTACACCGATTCGGATGAACCTTTCAAAAATCTGGTTCATCAGGGAACGATAACAAACCAGGGCGCAAAGATGTCCAAATCAAAAGGCAACGTTGTTAACCCTGATGATTTTACAGTAAACTACGGTTCGGATGTTTTCCGTTTGTACCTTATGTTTATGGGTCCGTACGAGCTTGGCGGCGACTGGAGCGATAAAGGGATTTCGGGCACCGATAGATTTGTACAGCGCAGTTACGAGTTGTTTAATAAGTTCATCGGAATAAAAAAGAAAACAAACGCCAAAAGTGTTTACGAAATTGCTTTTCTTTCAGCAGTTGAAAAAAGCATCTACAGAAAAGTAAATCAAACCATCAAAAAATTTGATGAAGAGGTTGAAAACTTCCGTTTTAATACTGCTATCGCCGCGATGATGGAACTGATAAACGAATTAAAAAATCTCGAAAGCTGTTCAAAAGAAATTCAGCTTTATACGCTGGAAAGATTTGCTGTTCTCCTCGCGCCGGTTGCTCCCCATCTTGCCGAAGAGTGCTGGCAAATTTTGGGTAACGAAACATCGTTGTTCGTAAAGCCGACCTGGTTTACTTTTGATGAGAAAGCATTAATTGCCGATACGGTAAACATAGCGGTACAGGTAAACGGCAAACTCCGTGATACTGTTGAAGCCGCAACAAACAGCGATCAGGCGGCTGTTAAAGAATTAATAACGCAGAATGAAAAAATAATAAAATATTTAGATGGCAAGCAGATTGTTAAAGAGATATTTGTGAAGAATAAAATTTATAACATAGTTGTAAAGTAAAAAGAGATAAGTGATAAGAGATAAGAGATAAGAAGTAAGAAGTAAGAAGTAAGAAAAAAGAAATAAGTAAAGTTTAATAAGGTAAAAGATTTATGCTGGATATAAAATTAATTAGAGAAAACCCTGAAAAAGTAAAACAGGGTATCGAAAATAAAAATGAAAAAAGCCGGGTAGATGAAGTACTTGAGCTCGATACAAAGCGGCGCGAACTAATTACCCAAACCGAAGAATTAAAATCGAAACGTAACCAGGTTTCGTCCCAAATTCCGCAAATGAAAAAAGCCGGGCAGGATGTAGCCGCTGTTCTTGCAGAGATGAAAACAGTATCCGATCAAATTACCAAATTTGATACGCAGCTTCGTGTAATTGAAAATGATTTGCACGAGTTGGTTATGTACATACCAAATTTACCGAATAAATCGGTGCCGGTTGGTAAATCGGCAGAAGACAACGTTGAAGTCCGCCAGTGGCTGCCGAGGGGATTTTCATTTGATAAAAAAGATTACACTCTCGATCATATTGAACTCGGCAAAAAATTAAAGCTACTCGATTTTGAACGTGGTGCAAAAATTTCAGGTTCAGGTTTTCCGCTTTACATAAATAAAGGGGCAACACTCGAACGCGCGCTTATAAATTTTATGATCGATATGCATCTTCAAAAACATGGTTATAACGAAGTGTTTCCGCCGTTTCTCGTAAACGCTGATTCGATGCGCGGCACCGGACAGTTGCCTAAAATGGCTGACGATATGTACCATTTGGAAAAAGATTCACTTTATCTGATACCCACTGCCGAAGTGCCGATAACAAATATTTACCGTAACGAAACTGTTGAAGAAAATGAATTGCCGATCAAGATGGTGGGTTACTCCGCATGTTTTAGAAGAGAAGCCGGTTCTTACGGAAAAGATTCAAAAGGGTTTTTACGAGTTCATCAGTTTAACAAAGTTGAGATGGTAAAACTCGTAAAACCTTCGACATCTTATGATGAATTGGAAGCGCTTGTAAACGACGCCGAAGATATTCTTAAAGCTTTGGAAATTCCGTATAGGATTCTTTTACTATGCACAGGCGATTTAAGTTTTTCTGCCGCGAAATGTTACGATATTGAAACATGGTCGCCGGCGGAGCAAAAATGGCTTGAGTCTTCATCGTGCAGCAACTTTGAGGATTTTCAGGCGCGCCGTGCAAACATACGCTACCGCAATCCCGAAACCAAAAAGCTAGAGTTTGTCCACACATTAAACGGTTCGGGGTTAGCCACAAGCCGCTTGATGGTTTCTCTGTTAGAAAAATATCAAACTGAAGATGGTAAAATTATAGTGCCGGAAGTGCTGCGCAAGTATACCGGCTTTAACATAATAGAATAACTTTTTTTGAACCAATTAAATTTTATTTTGGTTTACCAAGTTAAATAACTTGTCTCCCGGTTAAAATTTATTATTTTGCCGGGAGTTTCTTTAAAAGCGAGCCCGATGTTTTACTTTGTATCGCGTCCCTTCAGTGTTTAATAAAATAATTACCCGATGAAAAACCTTTTAACGCTTAAAAAATATTTTGTCAGTTATAAAAAGAAACTTTTTTGGGGTTTCTTGTTTATACTTTTGTCAAACGCAGGTACCGTTTACCTCCCGCTTATTTTAAAGGATGCGATTAATGCACTGCGGCATAATGTAAAAGATGGGAAGTTGGTGGAGTATGCACTTTTTGTAGTGGCAGCCGCTTTATTTGCAGGTGTGTTTAGGTTTTTAATACGACAAACAATAATAGTTGTTTCTCGTGATATCGAGTACGATATGCGACAAGATTTCTGGTCGCACATTCAGCGGCTCCCGCTCCGTTTTTTCCAGAATAATTCAACCGGTAATATAATGTCGCACGCAACCAATGATATAAACGCTGTGCGTATGTTTCTCGGTCCCGCGGTAATGTATTCTATTGATACCGGTATAAGACTGATTGTTGTAATCGCAATTATGCTGTCGTTAAACTTCAGCTTAACAATTTATTCGTTAATACCTCTCCCCTTTTTATCATACCTTGTGTATAAAGTGAGCAAACTGATTCACGAAAAGTTTACGCTCATTCAAGAAAAGTTTTCGGATTTAACTACAAAAGCTCAGGAGAGTTTCTCGGGTATTCGTGTAATTAAATCTTACGTACGGGAAGAAAATGAAATAAAAGAGTTCGGAACCCTTAGCCATCAGTACCTTACACGCAACATGGATATGATAAAAATACAGGCTCTTTTTCAGCCTATATTATTTTTAATAACAGGTTTATCTATCATCATCGTTATCTGGCTGGGCGGCAATAAAATTATTGAAGGAACAATGGACCTTGGTGAGATTACCGCATTCATCGCATATCTTGAACTTCTGATATGGCCTGTTATTGCGTTCGGCTGGGTAATTAATATTATTCAGCAGGGTGAAGCCAGTATGAAACGGCTAAATAAAATTTACAATGAACCGCGCGAAATTGACGATACTTCGGAAACAGATTATTCATTAAAAAAAATCGACGGCGCCATTGAATTCAGAAACGTTTCATTCCGGTATAATGAAAATTTGCCCGATATTTTATCGAAAATAAATTTGGAAATTCCGGTTGGTTCCACTGTTGCAATTATGGGTTATACCGGCAGCGGTAAAACATCATTGATAAATTTGATTTCCCGGTTATATGATACCACAGGCGGTGAAGTGTTGATTGACGGAAAGCCGATAAAAACAATTCCCCTCGATGTTCTCCGTAATAATGTGGGGGTTGTTCAGCAGGAAGCATTTTTATTTTCGGATACCATCCAGAATAACATATCATACGGACTGAAAGGGTTTGATGAGCAAAAAGTTGTTTCGGCTTCGCAAATTGCAAACTTCCATAAAGACGTTGAGACATTTCCCAAAGGTTATGAAACAATTATGGGAGAAAGAGGTATTACTCTTTCGGGCGGGCAAAAACAAAGAGCATCTATTGCTAGGGCATTAATCATCAATCCAAAAATTTTAATACTGGATGATTCTTTTTCCGCCGTGGATACACATACAGAAGAAGAAATCCTTAATAACTTAAAATCATTTATGCAAGGAAGAACCAGCATAATTATAAGCCACAGAGTATCTACTGTTAAAGAAGCCGATAAAATTATCGTTCTTGACAATGGGAAAATTGCCGAAGAAGGTACGCATGAGGAGTTAATTTCAAATGATGGTATTTATGCCGATTTACATTTTAAGCAACTGCTCGAAAAAGAATTGGAAGAATTGAATTAAAAATGGATACCGGAATTCCAAAAATAATATTTAGTTTCGAAAGCGAAAGACTGTTAAGAATTTATGTCGAACGATTATAAAAGCGAAGACGAAATACTCGGGAAAGCCTACGATGCCCGTTTGATGCGAAGGCTTCTCGGTTATATAAAACCTTACAAAAAATATGTTGTGTTTGCGATACTTCTAAATATAGTAGTAGCCGCGCTTGGACCCGTACGTCCTTACTTAAGTAAAGTAGCTGTTGATGAGTATATCGCCAAATCGGATTATAACGGATTGATGATGATTTCCGCTTTAATTTTTGCTTCTCTCATTCTTCAATCGGTAATTCAATATTTTTTAACTTATTACACACAGTACCTCGGGCAAAAAACAATCTACGATTTGCGAATGCAGCTATTTTCGCATACACAAAAACTTGCCCTAAAGTTTTTTGATAAAACGCCGATCGGCAGAATAGTAACGCGTGTTACAAATGATGTCGAATCACTTAACCAGCTTTTTTCTTCGGGAATTGTAATGGTATTCAGCGATGTTTTTACAATTATCTGGATACTCGGTTTTATGTTTTTTATGGATGTAAAACTATCGCTTGTTACTCTGGCGGTATTGCCCATTCTAATTTACGGCACGTTCCTCTTCAGAAAAAAAGTCCGCGAAACTTATAGAGATGTTCGTCTGCACCTTGCCCGCTTAAATAGTTATATGCAGGAACATATAACCGGTATGAACGTCGTACAGATTTTTAGAAAAGAAAATGCTGAAGAAAAAAAGTACGCTGCAATAAATGCCGATCACCGGGACGCGAATATTCGTTCAATTTTTTATTACGCAATTTTTTATCCGGCGGTGGAACTTATAAGTTCAATAGCAATTGCTATGATTATTTGGTATGGAGGCGGAGAAGTTGTGCAAAGTACATTGACTATTGGCGTGCTTTTCGCTTTTCTTCAATACACAGAAATGTTTTTTAGACCGATAAGAGATCTATCCGAAAAGTATAATATAATGCAGACGGCGATGGCATCTTCAGAAAGAATATTTAAACTTTTAGACAGCGATACTTTTGTGGCAAATCCTGAAAACCCGGTAAGGTTTGAAAAGACTAAAGGCGAAATTGAGTTTAAAGATGTTTGGTTTGCCTACCAGCATGATGAATTTGTTTTAAAAAATATCTCTTTCAAAATAAAACCGGGTGAAACAGTTGCTATTGTAGGGCATACCGGCGCCGGCAAAACAAGTATAATAAATATTCTAACACGTTTTTATGATATCCAGAAGGGGTCAATATTAGTTGACGGAATTGACATCAGGGCAATAGATAAACACGATTTAAGAAAACACATTTCCGTTGTTCTTCAGGATGTGTTTTTGTTTTCGGGCGATATAAAATCAAATATTAGTATGTCGAATAACCACATCCCGCTTGAAAAATTACGAAGCGCTGCAAATACTGTTGGGGCTGATAAGTTTATAGATCTGCTTCCTGAAAAGTACGACGAGATAGTAAAAGAACGGGGCGCGACGTTAAGTGTGGGGCAAAAGCAGCTTATCTCCTTTGCCCGCGCGCTTGCGTACGATCCACAGATTTTAATTCTAGATGAAGCAACTTCCAGCGTTGATACCGAAACAGAATTGATGATTCAAACGGCTATCGAAAAACTGTTGGTCGGAAGAACCGCAATTGTTATTGCGCATAGGTTATCGACTATACAAAGCGCCGACAAAATATTAGTAATGCATAAAGGTGAAATACGGGAAACCGGCAACCACCAGGAATTGCTTGCTAAAAGAGGCATCTATTACAAATTATATCAGCTTCAGTACAAAGATCAGGAATTAAAACGCACAGTACAAAAATAATTTTGTTTCGGAACCGGCGTTGCATGTTTGTAAAATTTTAACGATACTGCGTTAGCATATTTCTTTTCAGCGATTATTTTATCGCTCTCGAAATTTTTCATATTTTTTTGCGAACAAAATATAAATCTTGTATGATTAAGCAGCTTATTATTTTTCTTCATAGTTCAATTAAGTCCTTTTTTTACATATCTACTCCGTACAAAATTCAATCATTCCATTTACTATTAAACTTTTGGTTTTATAAAATTTATTCAACAAATAATTTGGGAGTGTATTATGTCTAAAACTCGTTTTATGACGCTAGCGCGTTTTATTATAGATCAAGAACGGCTTCACCCGGAGGCTACGGGCGAACTTTCTCAACTACTTCACGATTTATCTCTTGCTGCAAAGGTCATCTCGCTTGAGGTTAATAAAGCAGGACTTGTGGATATACTTGGCTTTACAGGCGCAGACAACATTCACGGCGAGCAAGTAAAAAAACTTGACATGTTTGCGCATGAGGTGCTTATAAAAGCGATGGACCACGGCGGTCACCTTTGCGCCATGGCTTCTGAAGAAGAAGAAGGATTGATACACATTCCGCCGGAGCATAACATCGGCAAATACGTAATGTTGTTTGATCCGCTCGATGGTTCATCGAACATCGATGCTAACATAAGCATCGGAACTATTTTTTCAATTTACAAACGAGTTTCTCCCGATGGTAAACCGGGAACAATGGATGACGTGATTCAACCCGGACTTCAACAGATTGCAGCCGGTTATGTGGTTTATGGTTCAAGCACAATGTTAGTTTATACAGCGGGGCATGGCGTGCATGGGTTTACGCTCGATCCGGCTTTTGGTGAGTTTCTTCTTTCTCATGAAAATATTCAAATACCAAAAAGAGGACACATATATTCGATTAACGAAGGCAATTACTTGTACTGGCATCCGGGTCTTAAAAAGTATATAAAATTTTTGCAGGAGGAACATATTGAAGATAGACGTCCTTTTTCATCGCGTTATATTGGTTCAATGGTTGCGGATATTCATCGTAACCTTTTATACGGAGGGATATTTATGTATCCTGGGGATTCAAGGAACCCGAATGGGAAACTACGCTTGATGTATGAATGTAACCCGATGGCATTTATTGTAGAAGCCGCCGGCGGAAAAGCTTCAAACGGAAAACAAAGGATTCTCGAGATAAAACCTGAGAAGCTTCATCAAAGGATGCCCATTTTTATCGGGTGCGAGTATGATGTAAAACTTGTTGAGGAATTTATTGCAAGAGAAGAAATTCTAAATTCGCAAAATGAACAAGTCTAATTCTGATTAATAATTTTTTAGGCTGTCTTAAAAGTCTAAGTAATAATTGTGTAGACAATTTCATCTTTTAAGACAGCTTTTTATACTCAAATATGTTGGGCTTTTATTTTTTCTATTTCAGTTTTTATCAGTTTGGCTAATTCTTCGCGGGATATGTCTTTTATAGTAAGTTTCAAAGTTTTTACAAGAATTTCCGGTTCATCACCTTCGCCCTGTACAAATTTATAAAGTGAAAATCCCATACGGTTACGATCGTTGGCGATTGGAAGGTAATTGCTTAAATCATCAACAACTCCGTATACTTTTTTTTCTAATGAATCTTCGGGAAAATATTTTACTCCCGATGGTGGTAATGTGGTCATCTTTTGCTCCTAATTATTTAGCGAAAAATAATACCGTGTACTCAAAAGAGCAACTTAATTTGAAATTATTGTTCAATATTGTCTCTTAGCTTTTAACATTTCATAAGTTTTATCTATTTTCAATATAGAATTTTTAACTATTTGACATTATTTATTGAAAAGTAAAAATCCCAATATCCTTCATCTGATAAAAACCGGACTAATAAAAAAAGTACTCATTATCCGTTTTAGTTCACTCGGCGATGTACTTTTAACTACTCCGTTTATCCGTTCGCTTAAAAATCAGTTTCCATACCTTCTTATTGATTTTATAGTTAAGGAAGCCTATAAAGACATTTTAATAAACAATCCTTACATCAACAAGCTTTACATCTTCAAAAAAAGAAAAAATGAGATTGCAGAGCTAAAAGAAATGCTCTCTGTCAACAAATATGATTTGGTAATCGATCTACAAAACAATTTTCGTTCATCCTCATTAATCAAAAAATTAAACGGATATAAAACGGTTTTTAATAAGCACACATTTTTAAAGTTTTTATTAGTAAAATTAAAAATCGATAAGATGAGCAGCAAAGCTCAAATTGCTGTAAGATATGCAAGCACTATTAATGGGTTACAATTAGACCCTGATGGGTTAGACCTATATACTGATAAAGAGCCTGACAAAATAATTCGTGAGGGAAAAAATTTAATCGGTTTTTGCCCTGGCTCCCGACATTTTACAAAAATGTGGCCCAAGGAATATTTTATAGAACTCGGAAATATTCTAACTAAAAATGGTTTTTTAATTGTTTTATTGGGTGGTAAAAGCGATAAAGCAATTTGCAATGAACTGAATTCTGCGATTCCCGGTTCCGTTTCCTTATGTGGTAACGATGATATTTTGCAAACCGCATCCGATATAAAAATGTGCAAACTTATAGTGTGTAATGACTCAGGATTGATGCATGCTGCGTGTGCTGTTGGAATTCCCGTACTTACTTTTTTTGGATCTACTGTAAAGCAATTTGGTTTTACACCTTATAAAAACAAAAATTCAATTTTAGAAAACAATTCTTTATCTTGCAGACCTTGTTCTCACATTGGCAGAGCAAGCTGTCCGAAAGGTCATTTTAAGTGTATGCTTCAATTAACTCCACAGCTTGCTTACAAACATATTATTGAACTTTTAGAATCATAATGAAATCTATCTGGTATTTATTTTATAACCTTATTGTTGTCCCGGTTTTGTTCCTATTAATAAAGACAGCCGGTTTATTTAATGCAAAAATAAAACGCGGAATAGCGGGCAGAAAAAGATTATTTGAAGATCTATTATTAACGGCAGCCAATCTTGATAAAAATAAAAAACTGATATGGTTCCACTCATCTTCACTCGGCGAATTTGAACAGGCAAAACCAATAATTGAAAAACTTAAAAATGAATATAACGTTAGCATTTTAGTTACCTTCTTTTCACCTTCAGGATATGATAACTCACGTAAATATCCTTATGCTGATATAGTCTCATATATTCCGTTCGATTCAGTTTCGCAGTCAAAAAAGTTTATAACCATCGTCCGACCTGATGTAGCCATACTAATGCGTTATGACATCTGGCCGAATCATATTTGGGAAATGAAAAAAGCCAAAGTTCCTTTTTTCCTGGTAGACGCTACGATGAAAAAGGGGTCGCCGAGAAAACTACCTCTTATAAAAAATTTTCATCGGCAGTTATTTAAGGATTTTACAAAAATTTTAACCGTCTCTAAAGACGACGAAAAAGGTTTTAAAGATTTCGGCTGCACCAACCAACAAGTTATTGCGGTTGGGGATACAAGATTTGATAGGGTCTTTCAGCGAAGCATTGCAGCACACGAAATGAATTTGATAAAAGATGATCTGCTAAAGGAGAAAAAAGTATTTGTTGCCGGCAGTACATGGGAGCAGGACGAAGAAGTTTTAATCCCCGCTTTTAAAAAACTTGCCGGTTTTGATAAAAATGTTTTACTCATCATCGCACCGCATGAGCCAACTGTTCTTCATCTCGAAAAAATTGAACATGAATTTTCCGGGGGACTTTCAACAATCCGGTTTTCGTCAATGAATAATTATAAAGGTGAGCGTGTAATTATTGTGGATTCAATTGGAATATTATTAACACTTTATACCTACGCTCATGCGGCATTTGTCGGAGGTAGTTTTAAACAAGGTATCCACAATGTTTTGGAAGCCGCGGTTTATGGTATTCCGGTTTTGTTTGGTCCTAAAATTGATAATTCACAGGAAACCCGCGAACTTTTAAAACGTGGAGGCGGCAACTTAATAAAAAACAGACGCGATGCATTTAAACAACTGCGCATTTTATTCAGTAATGAAAATGTAAGAAAAGAAAAGGGAGACATTTCTTATAATTACGTCCAGGAAAATCTCGGCGCCACTGATAAAATTATAAAGGAAATATCATCCTACATCTAATCAAATTAAGGACAGGTACATTTTTTTTAGTACATTTAAATGATGAGCGGCATGACCTGTAATAATATAAATTAATGCCCGCACCGATACATTGTTATTGCTTGCAGTTCCGACATTTGTAAAAGTTTCTTCATCAAATGAACTGAATAAAATAATATTCGATTCTCTCAGTTTTATAAATTCATCCGCTAAACTTTTTACACCGCGGTTGTTAAATTTAGCTTTTTTTACATAGCCATCGTGATCAAAGCCGGGTAACGGCTGGATTTCACCACGGGCAATTGCTAAAGCGCGATAAGACATTGTTCTTTCTGTATCGATAATATGTCCAAGTAATTCTTTCACACTCCACTTTCCGGGTGCATAACTCTTTGCTCCGATTTCATCATTTATTATTTGAGCCAAATTCTGAAATTGAATCAATTGCTCACCCATAACTTCGAAAGGATTTTTATCTCCAACTGAATTTATATAAGTACCGTAATAAGGAGCGTATTCATCAAGGTTTGGTTTTTTCATTATCATTCTTTCTATATTTAATTTTTATCCCATATTTTTACTTCAAATACGCCGTCAGAATTTGCTGCGGCGCGAAACATTCCGGTTGTGCTAAAAACAAATGAGTAATTCCCATCTTTATCTACAGCAATAATTCCCCCGGCGCCTTTTGGCAGCCTACTGTTTATCATTTCTTCTGCGGCTTCTTGAAGAGTATAACTCTTATACTCCATCAAAGCAGAAATATTAAACGCTACGTTATTTCTTATAAATAATTCACCGGTACCGGTTGCCGAGACGCCGCATGTTTTATTATTTGCGTAGTTACCGGCGCCTATTATAGGGGAGTCGCCAATTCTTCCGTGCATTTTGTTCGTCATCCCGCCGGTTGAAGTCCCTGCAGAGATATTTCCGTTTTTATCAATAGCGACACAGCCCACGGTTCCTTTTATTTTTTCCTGCGCTTTTTTTAACTGATCTAATCTGTCATCAGTATCAAAGTAAGCATTGTTAACAATAGAAACTCCCATTTTTTTTCCGAATTGTTCAGCGCCGTCACCGAAAAATAAAACGTGCGGAGATTTTTCCATCACAAGCCTAGCAAGTGAAATAGGATTTTTGATTGTTGTTACCCCTGCCACAGCGCCGCAGCTTAAATCACTTCCATTCATAATGGAAGCGTCAAGTTCATGCTTTCCTTCGGCAGTAAATACTGCACCTTTACCCGCATTAAATAGCGGGTTGTCTTCAAGATAATTAATCACTTTTTCTACGGCATCCAGGCTACTACCGCCCCCCTGCAATATTGATTTACCTATAGCGAGCGCTTCTTTTAGCGAGTTGTAATATCCTTGCTTAACAGAGTCCGGCATATTTTCGCTTATATTGCCAGCCCCGCCGTGTATAACGATTGTATATTTATCTTGTGCAAAGAGCAAGGTGGAGAAAAAGATTATAATTAAAACTAATGAAGTTGTTTTTTTTGAAGAGTACATATTTCCTCCGGTTTTAATTTACTTTTAATTTTTCATTAAGCCGATGAATAAAATCAGCCTGAGCGATGTATATTTTTTTTAAGGCTTCAGCCTGAAAAAAATATTTGCCATCGTCAATTTCGGGGAAAGATTTTCTTTTACCCGATTTATATGGCCATTCCATCTCGAACAAATTAGAGACAATCTCCGGCAATTCACCGGGTAAACCCTCAAATGCCCAGGCGTAAACTTCCTTATTATTTTTTTGAATAACTGAACCTAACGGAATAAAGTTTTCATGTTTTGGTTTTATACCTGTTTCTTCTTCAAACTCGCGTTTTGCTGCAATCAACAGATCTTCATCTTCATCCGGAATCCCTTTCGGAATTCCCCAATAACCTTCATCTTTGTTTGTAAATATTGGTCCGCCGGGGTGAACAAGAAAATATTCTACCTCACCACAGCTATATCTGTACATCAATAAACCCGCGCTTGTAACCAACTGTGCTCCTTATTTTGAATAGACTTTTAATCCTGCTATGCCGACAATTATTAGAAAAATAAAAAACAGCCGTACAAACTCCCGCGACTCATTAAATAATATGATACCAAGAATTACTGTGCTTACTGCCCCTATTCCTGTCCATACTGCGTAAGCGGTTCCTACAGGAAGATATTTTAAAGAATAAGCAAGCAGTACGACGCTTATCGTCATACTTACAATTGTAAAAATAGAAGGATAAAGTTTTGAAAATCCTTCTGAATATTTTAATCCGATTGCCCAACCGGCTTCAAATAGTCCTGCTATAAATAATATAAACCACGCCATTAAATCACAAACTCCTGTTTCTCTAATTATACTTAATGGAAAAATAAATCGTTATAACCGATTCGAAAAATTAATTTAACTTCGGCGGATTGTCCCAATCAACCGGGCCATGTTCGAAACGGTATTTTAATCTCGGCAAAACAACTTTAAGCCATGCTGCCGAAAAATAATTAAAAGCTTTATCCCACTCCACCCCTGTTCCCCAGCCATCATGAACTAATTTTACTTTTGTTAAGCCCTTCCCTTCAGGTAAAAAATAAACTGTAACATGCGTAAAATGTTTTCTTACTTCGGATAAACCCGGTGGAGCATTCCAGGTAAAACTTAACATTTTATTATTTTCGAAAGCTAAAATTTTACAACCTTCTCCACCCTTACCACCAGGTTCGGCATCCGGAAGAAAATACATTTCGTAGGAACCATATCCTTTCAATTCTACCTTACCATCCGGGGCAAAAAATGTTTTTATACCTTCCACAGTAGTCCATGCGTCATAAACTTCAGCCACTTGTCCGGGGATTAATATTTCGCTGACAATACTTCTTTCTTGCTGTGCGATGGAAATTGAAACCATTAAAATAGCAGCTACAAGCGTTAACATATTATTCTCCTAAAATATTGCGCTAAGATAGTAAAACCGGATAAAAATACAATTTACAAATTATAATAAATTTGATGAATTTTTAATTTTATTCCGATGATTCAAGGATATTAAGTGAAAAAATATACGCTGATTTGTTTTGTCGTTTATTGTTTTTTTGCCATTTTTTTTGCACTTTCACTTTGTAAATAACATACATAGTAAAGCAATTCCGCTAAAATTGTTTTTTATTCATTATTACACCACTCAATTTACCGTAACGTAATTTGGAATTGCTTCTTTAATTAAATGAAGCTCTTTGAAATTACTATTAAAACAAATCTTAATTCAACTAACAATTCAAATTACACAATTCATTATCGATATATAAAGATTCTTTTCAATCAATTTTGGAGGTCTTATGAACACAAAGTTACTTTTTATTAACCGGCTCATATACCTGTTTTCTGTTGTATTAATTTTCTTTTCGATTAATGTTTCTGCTCAATATAATTTTAAATCGGTCGAAAAGGTTAGATTACAATCCTCAACACAGTCAATTGAGAAACAATCAGTAAAGGACCCAACTTTTACGGTAAACAGTATTCGTGTGCATCAACTAAACCAACGCGCCTATGAACCTGAAGTACCTTTCTCCACGGAAGGTATGCTGATTTTTAATTATACATCCACTGCCCCCAAGTATTTAATAATCGGTGCGGAAAGAACAGGCACTGGTTTTACTTATATTACGCAAAATTTATACGCGGTACCTAATGAAGACGATACTACGAGTAGTTTATATAACATAGTCAATATCGGTATACGGTTTGACATGCAGCCCTTAGGAATTACGGATGGTATGCCCTGGCCTGCATCTACACCCATCAGAATATACTTTCACTTTTCTGACCAGGCAAGCGCGTACCCGGGACCTAATTTTTATCAATACGATCTGCCGGTAACTCCAATGGATGATGATGCAAGTAATGAGTTTTTTGACAGCACTGGCAGTCAACCTCCAATAGTAGAAGGAGACCCGCCGCCTAATTTAACCTCTCCTGTAGCTATTGAAACACACATCGGCTTTAATATGCCAAATATTGATTTAGACAACCCGTCACACCCTGCCGGACCAGGTTATTCAGGTGATTGGCATGCTTGCGGACCCGCTGCGGCTTCAAATAGCATGATGTGGTTAGCTCAAAATTTTGAAGGAATATCGATTCCATTTTCTCATAGAGATCTATTAGATTCGTTAAGCAGGTTAATGGGAAGACAACAAGCCTACTCCGGTGTAAGCCTAACAACAATGATACAGGGGAAATTAAAATTTATCAAAACTCATAATCTACCCATCCAGGTCAAATTTCAGGGGTTTGGAATTACAGGAGATATTGGAATTACCGGTGGTATGAATGCAAAAAATAAGAACACTGGTATTTTCCCCTCTTGGGAATTTTTGAAAAAAGAAATTGCTGATAGTGAAGATGTTGAATTAATTTATAAGTGGAGGGAAGACGATAAGGAAAAAGGGCATGTTGTGGCAGTTACAGGGGTCTATGAAACCGATAGCCAAAAAAAGACAATCGGAATTAAGCATGATGTTACTCAAAAAGATACCGGAGGAACAGTTCAAGAGTTTCCCGAAATAACTGTAGATAGTTATAATCGTATGATTTTACATTGGATTGGTAAAAAAAGGTATGTCACGGGAATAATCTCCGAAAGCCCCGGTAATCCTTTTACAAGTGTAGAAGATGTGGGAGAAAATTATCCGCAGGAGTTTTATCTAGAGCAAAACTATCCGAATCCATTTAACCCGAATACCAAAATCCGTTACACCATCCCCGCTGGAGGTAAGCATAATAAAACATCTCAAGCGTATGCGGTTTTAAAAATTTACAACATTCTTGGCAGCGAAATTGCGACATTAGTAAATGAAGAAAAACAACAGGGAGTTTACGAGGTAAGTTGGAATGCATCAAATCTGCCGAGTGGAGTTTATTTCTATAGATTACAGGTCGGGACACTCGCTCAGACAAAAAAAATGATTTTATTGAGGTGAGAAAGAAATAAAAATTTAAGCAAGGATATTTAAAAGATAAAAGCCAGATGAGTACCCGCCCATAATTTTTCGGGCAGTGCCTCATCTGGCTAATTTTTTATCACAAAAAAATTGTGTAGGGGGAGGGAGTTCTTGGGGTGTTTTGGGTTGTTTTTTATTGTGCTATTTTTTGCAGTAGTTTATTATATAGCTGTAAAAAACTCCGAAGGCATTGTGCTAACTGTTTGTTGTCAACGGCCACATAATTCCCCCTTGTTTGCAAATATAGCGACTCTAATTATTGATAAATAATACCTCCTTACCGATTCTGATTTTTTAGCAAAACAAATGATAGGATGATTCGTAGAGCAGTTTCAACAACACAGAGCAATTAGAAAGTGCTATACTAAAATTTATTTCAGTTCATAACGAAAACCCCAAGTTGTATACCTGTACAAATGATGCCGATACAATTATTGCTAAATTGATTAAATGTAAAGATGTGTTGGCGGCGCTGCACTAAAGGAATCAAATTACAGGAGGATAATGTAAATAGGTTTTATCGGGTGGAATAACGCGTGAAATTTATTATAAAAAAAAACCTTACAAATTTTTTATTCGTAAGGTTTTTACTGTAAGAATATTTCAAGATGATTCTTTGAGCGCTTATATTATAAGCTGTTTTGTGGAGGTGGCGGGAGTCGAACCCGCGTCCGAAATTAAGACACCAAGAACGTCTACATACATAGTTTGTTTTTGTTTTAACTTAAAGTTACCAAACAAACAAGGATCGCTTTAAGCCTGTCTGCTTAAATTTTGCTTAACGGTCACAAACACTCCGCTCGGCTATCGCACATAAACGACGTTCTATTAAATTCCTATGCGAGAAAACTTAAAGAACGGCTACGTAGTTTACCTACGCAGCGAGGGCGTAATTATATTCGCCAGTTAATGTTTTGTCCCAATTTTTTAACGTGTCTTCGGGGAACACGATACGCAGTTCTTAGCCTCTTCAATCCCGTCGAAACCAATTTCACCCCCAATATTAATGAACAATTTACCATGAATAATGTACAATGAAAACGCATTTTATTATTGAGTTATTTCCAGGTTATATCCGGAACTTTTGAGATTTTATTCTCATAACGTGAAAGAACAAAAAACAGGTCCGATAATCTGTTCAGAAAGATAATCAAATTTTCGCCTATTTGTTCGGTCTTATTTATTTGCACTACTCTTCTTTCGGCACGCCGCGCAATCGTTCGGCAAACATGCAGCAAAGCTGCACTTTTACTTCCGCCGGGAAGAATAAAATTTTTCAACGGCTCAAGGTTTTGTTCAAAATAATCGATAGCTTTTTCTATTTCAATACTATAAGAAACCGGAACTCTTTTTATTTTTAATTTTTTATTTTCTACTGTAACCGGAGCCGCTAAATCAGCGCCCGCATCAAAAAGCATATTTTGAATTTTATTAAGTAACTCTTTTATTTCATTATTTTTTACTTCTGTAACCGCAAGGCTTATAAATGAATTAAGCTCATCAATTGTACCGTAAGCCTCTATTCGCAACGAATCTTTTGATACTCGCTCACCTCCGAATAAACTTGTCTCACCCTTGTCGCCGGTCTTGGTATATATTTTCATTTTTTCATAGGAGTTGAATGAACAGTTACTTTAATTTCTCCGTTTAAACCAACCGCATTTAATAATGTTCCATCAATTAAATACGCTTTGCGAACATACCCAAGACCAATTGATTTTTTGCACCTGGGAGAGGAACCAATCGAAGTAACCATACCGGCATCATTACCCTCTGAATCTGTAAGTTTATAAATAGATGACCGATCAGGTGTTTCTTCAAACTTTAAACCGGTTAAAAATTTCTGCACTTTTTGATAAGTACCCAACCGGGCAATAACTTCCTGACCTATATAGCAGCCTTTGTTAAAATCAACATTACCCAACAATTTTGCTTCATGAGGATTAAATTCATCATTTAACTCATTTGGGGCTTTTGGAATACCCCGCTCAATGCGATAGGCTTCGTAAGCATCCTCGCCAATTAAATTAAAGTCGAACGGACCCGAATTATTTGTCATAAACTCAATTAATCTTTTACCGCTGTTGGGTTCTGAAATAATTACAAATTTCGAATAATCATTAACATCTTTAAGTTTCATCAAGAAAAAGATAGTCCCCTCTGCATCTATAATTCTAAATTTATCATCGCGTATTTCATTTACAACTTTACCGCACACGAGGGAGATGAAAGAATCTGCTTGAGGCCCCATTAACTCAAAGATTGAAAACTTACCGGTTACATCGGAAGCTGTAACGTCATCAGTAATAATATATTTTTGCACCCATCTTAATACTTTGAATCGATGCTCCGAACTAGTAAGCATTATTAAGTGCGATCCGAAGTTCACCAATTTTGCTACATCAATTATTCTCCCTTTTTCAGTAACAAAAATTGTGTCTTTTACATCTTCCTTTATAAGGTTTTTTACCGAATTTGTACTGATCCTATTTAGTAAATCAAGAGCGTCATTTCCTTTTAATTCAATTACACCCTCTGTGGAGATATCCCTCAGGGCAACGCCCTCATAAAGGGAATGAAGTTCTTCGTCAGAATCGCCGAAGGATTTTATTTTAATTATTTCTTCTTCCTGATAAAAGGAAGCTCCGAGTTTTTCATAATATTCTTGAAGTGGTGATGTTCTTATTTTTTCTTCTGTCATTAATATCCTCTTCTTATCCAATTTTTTTTATATCATTGCAGGCACAAAGATACACAGTTAATGATACAATTAATGGATAATTTGAATTGAAATTTTACTTACAAAATTAGTGTTTTCTCAGCCATTGAAGAAGGCTAAATTAATAGGGACGAGTTATTTTTTTATTACGGGTGTTGACGTAAAAACTGTCCTTTTCACTCCAGATAAATGCAATAGAATCCACAGCGCGGATAGAATCACCATAATCTACATATACATATTCAAAATAGTCAGGGAACTTATCATTATTTACATTTGCAATTGTCCGTTTAAAGGTAATCCCCTCATAAGTCATCAAAAGATGCGGAAATGAGGTCAGCCCATCAACAAAAAAATAATTGTAGTCTATATGTCCACTGCCCCGGGCATAATGAAAATATGACTGAATAAATTCTGTGCCTTTATAATTCCATTTATTCAAGCTAATTCGGTTAAACCCGCCATGTGATGGGATGGGAGCTTCCCAAACAACGCTGAATTCACCGCCATCGCATTTAAATAAAACAAGATAAAAAAACGCTGTACCAAGTTCGGTACTATCAAGGTCAATATAACTCTGATCCCAGCCTACAATATTTTTTGCTTCAATTAAGCGTTCCCCTGGTTTTGACCGCGCGATTACTCCAAAAACATACTGCTTGTCTTTCGGGTAATATAAGACAGCTTGTTTTGGAATATTATATGTAAATGTTTTATCAAAATCTACTAAATATGTTCCTTCCGGATAATTATCGAGAACATACTCATAAAGCGCAATAGTATCACACGGGGTTCTATTTACTGCCTGCTCCTTCATCCTTAAAAGATTGTACCGCTGTATTTCTATATCCTTTTCAGGTGATCTTGCAACGTCTTCACCGGCAATAGTTTCCGGTTTCGGTTCGGGCTCTCCACCACACGCAGCAATAAGAAATATTAACGAAAAGGAAAACAATATTAGTAATATTTTATTCATTACTTTACCTTTATAAAGGTTAAAAGAAAATAGAAAGCGGGAACAGATACTTAAAACAACTCCATGCAAAAATAACAAAAAAAAAGGCAATCAGCATAAAATTGGATTGCCCTTTATCACCAATAGTTTATTACAAAGAAAATTCCTTTAGAAAATAAGCCGAACTTAAAATGCCCATTTGAAAATGTTTTAAATCAAAATGTTCATTTGGAGAATGAAGATTCTCGGAATCTAAACCTAAGCCCATTAATACGGGAGGAACTTTTAATTTTTTTGTAAATGTTGCAACAATTGGGATGGAGCCTCCCTCGCGAATAAATACTGTTTTTTTACCGAATGCTTTTTCCATTGCTCTCGCAGCGGCTTGTACTGCGGCAGATTCCAAAGGCGCAATTGCCGGGTTACCGCCGTGAAAATTGGTAATAGTTACTTTTACTGATTTTGGCGTAATTTTTTTTATATAATTGGTAAAAATCTTGGCAATTTTTTTAGGGTCTTGATAAGGTACCAAACGCATACTTATTTTTGCAGAAGCTTTGCTCGGTAAAACTGTTTTTGCACCTTTTCCTGTAAAGCCGCCGATTATCCCGTTACAATCTAATGATGGACGACCCCATGTCCGTTCGATTGTCGTATAACCTTTTTCGCCCGTTAACTCTGCAACACCAAGTTCTTTTGCATATTTTTTTTCTGAGAATTTTAGCTGTTTGTAATTTTCTCTTTCTTTTTTTGTCAATTTAAGAACATCATCATAAAAACCGGGGATAGTAATTTTACCGTTTTTATCATGAAGTTTAGAAATCATTTCAGCCAATACATTTATCGGGTTGGCAACAGCTCCGCCGTATGTGCCGCTATGCAGATCGCGGTTAGGACCAACAATTTCAACCTCCATATACTGCAAACCGCGCAGAGCAAAGGTTATAGTCGGAACACCTTTAGCGTATAGCGATGTATCTGAAATTAAAACAGTATCGCACTTTAGCAAATCGGTATTATTTTTTATAAATGTCTCTAAACTTTCGCTTCCTACTTCCTCTTCACCCTCGATAATAAATTTTACATTTAACGGTAAACTGCCGGTTGTTTTAAGGAATGCCTCAACACTCTTTATATGCACAAGCATTTGTCCCTTATCATCGGTAGCTCCGCGGGCAAAGATTTTATCGCCCCGAATTTCAGGTTCAAAAGGTGGAGAGTCCCATAATTCAATCGGGTCAATAGGTTGAACATCGTAGTGACCATATATCAACACAGTAGGTTTGCCGGGTGCACCAAGCCATTCGCCGTAAACAAGCGGATGACCTTCAGTTTCATAAACTTCAACACGGTTCATCCCTGCGGAATTCAGTTTTTCCGCTACAAAGTTTGCTGCTTTCCTTATGTCATCTTTACTTTCAACAAGCGTGCTTATACTGGGAATGCGAAGGAAACTTTTTAGCTCTTCGATGTATGTATCTTTATGTTGATTGATATATTTTACTACATCTTCCAAAACTGACTCCTTTAATTTTTAAAGTTAAATTTGAAAATAATAGGAACAAATTTACGAAAATTTTCTTCTGTTTTTTTATCCATTTTGTCTAATATTTCCTGAGCCGGGACGAAATAACTCTTCCACGGGTCATCAATTAAATAAATATTTTTGTTGTCATCCATTGTTATAGATTCCAGCGATGCAACATAATGAACTGCACTGTAATTTGGAACCGTTGTTCCGATTTCTTTTAATCCGTAGGAGGAAACTTCAAGATTATCGTTAAACTTAATTTTGAATAAATTTTTACTGTTCCTGTCAATACCCAAAAGAGTTTTATCTTCGGGCGAAAACAAACCACAAATTGTTTGTATACCCAGCACTTTAGTATTAACTTCTTTTACTATTTTTTGTGTTCGCCGGTCGATAATATATATTAGTGTGCTATCGGCAAAAATATTTTGTTCTGAAAAACCCTCTAACCCTGCATAAAAATATTTATTATCAAATGCAAAACCCTCAAAACCGATATTCGATTTTACATGTTTGTAAAATTCTGCATTCGGTTGAATATCAATTTTTTTTATCGCGACTAAAGTGTCGGCAAAAATATTTTTGTTTTGGAATTCAAGCTCATATATTCCTGCAAAAGAATTAATGTCAATTTTTTTCCGCGCGGGATTCTTCTTCCCGTAATTGTCCCCTTCCATCGAAAGAAAAAGTTTGTTTTTCTTTTTATCGTAGGATATTTCTTCAAAGTCAGGTTTAGGGAATGTATCGAGAAAAGCAATAACATCGCTGCTAAAAATAATATTGTCAAGCTTAAAAATGGTATCGGAAGTTATAGTTAACCTATTTATTTCTCCAATATCATCGGCGAGAAGAAAATATTTGCTGTCTCCCTTTTCACCTACAAAGGTGATGCCGGAGGTTTGATCCGAATGCATCGAATCATCCATAATCCATCTTGGAAAAGCTTTTGCCGGTGAAGCCTCAATTTCTATTTTTTCTGCCGTACAACCGGTGAAAAATAAAATTACTACAAAAATTATTACTATATGTCTCATCACAAAAAATATTCTAAACTTGGTTAAATATAATAAAATTAATAAACAGTTAACGGTACACATCTGCTGCTTGTTAAACTTTTAACGCTTTTCTATATTAGTTATATGATTTTATACAGATATATACTTCGCAACCATATTGCCCCGTTTTTGTTTTCGGCTTTTACACTTATGTGTATTTTTATACTCCAGTTTATGATGAAGTTTGCAGATAAATTGGTTGGAAAAGGACTTGATACATGGGTGATTATTAAACTTATTGTACTTAACCTTGCCTGGATGGTGGTACTTGTTATTCCAATGGCTACTTTAGTAAGCACTTTGATGGCTTTCGGTAATATGTCACAAAATAATGAAATTACAATTATTAAATCATCCGGAACCAGTCTATATAAAATGATGACCCCGGTTTTAATTGCTGGAATTATAGTCGGCTATTTATTATTTGTTTTTAATAACGATGTTTTACCCGATGCAAATCATCAAGCAAAAACTTTAGGGCAAGACATTTCACGAAAAAAGCCAACTCTTTCGCTCGAACCGGGAATATTTTCGCAGGAAGTACCAAACTACGCAATATTAGCAAGAGAAATTGATCAGCAAAGCGGGAAACTTGAGACGGTAACTTTGTACGATTATACAAACCCGACAAAAATAAACATAGTAACTGCCCGTTCGGGAAAAATTTACTTTTCGAAAGATCAAACAAAGTTGATAATGGATTTGCATTCCGGCGAAATACACGAGTCGGATGCTGCAGGCACAAGTCTTTACCGCAAACTTGTTTTTGAGCATCACCGAATAGCTATGAATGCCGATCAATTTTCATTTCAACAGAGCGGACCGGAAGGGCCAAGAGGAGAACGGGAACTGAGTACATCCGCTATGAACCTAATCGTTGATAGCTTAAATAAAAGTAAATCGGAATTTACTGCTGCCATGATTACGGAGACCGAAAGGTACTTTTATGTTGATTCGTCATCAGCATCTTTAAATGTAAAGCAGCCTGTTTTCCACGAGAAGGAGTTAATTTATATACGTGCGCTTGAAAAAATTAAAACGGCAAAAAATGTAATTGTATCAAACCTAAAACGAATTGAGTATGTCCAGGGCGAAATTGATAAGTATGATGTTGAAATATATAAAAAATATGCTTTGCCGGCGGCGTGTTTGGTATTTGTATTAATCGGGGCTCCTTTAGGTACGATGACCCGCAAAGGCGGGTTTGGAGTAGCGGCAAGTATAAGTCTGTTTTTCTTTCTTATATACTGGGCATTTTTAATAGGGGGCGAAAAACTGGCAGAGAGAAATTTCTTTGCCCCGTTTTGGGGAATGTGGTCGGCGAACATAGTTATAGGTATTGCAGGTTTATTTTTAACATACAAGGCAGTACAGGAAACAGTTACAATTAAATTTGATTTCTTAAAAAAATTAATCCCAAAACAGTGGCGTGCCGAAGATGATGATGAGAGCGGAAAACAGTAGATGAAATTAATAGATAAATATTTGATAAAACAATTCGTCCAAACAATTGTATTTGGTTTAATTGCTTTTACATTAATTTTTGTTGTTATTGATATGATGGAAAACCTTGATGATTTTATCGATCTCAATGTTCCGCTACCCAAAATACTCCATTATTATTTTGTTTTTTCACCCGAAATTATAAAGCTGATGATTCCGGTAGCGGTTTTGTTTGCTGCTTTATTTACAGCGGGTAAGGCTTCAAACCTAAGCGAACTTACTGCAATAAAGGCAAGCGGAGTAAGCATGTACAGGTTTATGCTTCCGTTTTTAATTACGACTTTTGTCATTTGTTTATTTTCAGTTTATTTCACCGGGTACCTTGTTCCCATGGCAAATAAAACAAAAATTGGTATCGAAATGGAATATTTAAAACGGGGATTTATTTATTCCGGTAGCAATATCTTTTTTCAAGATAGTCGAAACAGAATTGTGAATATTTCATATTTCGATAACTCAAGAAACCAGGCAACACGTGTGAGTATCCAGGAGTTCGATAAACAAGATTTGACCAAGATGATAATGCGTATTGATGCAAATCTTCTTGTGTATGATTCTACGTCAAACAAATGGATTGCAAAAAATGGTGTTAAAAGAATTTTTAGAGGGAATGATGAAGATGCATCTTATTTTACAAAACTAACTATAGATAATCTGAATTTTACACCACAGGAGTTGCTCTCAAAACAGACGAAGCCAGAGGAAATGAACTTAAATGAGCTAAAAAATCTTATTAATGCACAGCGGCAGGCTGGCAACAGCGCCAATAGTGCTCTTATCGAGTACTACTCAAGGTTTGCATTCCCTGTAACAAGTTTAATTGTTGTGCTTTTTGGTTTGCCAATTTCAGCTAATAAACGCAAAGGGGGTCTGGCGGTGCAGGTTGGCATAAGTATTCTTGTTACATTTATTTATCTTGTTTTTATGAAGATCAGTCAGGCGTTCGGAAAAAACGGAGCGCTTGATCCGCTTCTTACCGCGTGGCTTGCAAATATAGTTTTTCTCGCTGCGGCGCTTATCAACCTGCCAAGGATTAAACAATAAATTCAATAAAAAAACCTCCGCTGTTAACACAACGGAGGTTTGATTTAAAAGAAAAGTTAATATTAAAATTTCCAGCGTGAACCCATTGCAACCGAAATATATTTGGCTGAATTAGGAGCAACAAAAGCCTGGAAATCGGATGTAGCCAAATTAAATTCAACAATACCCGCATCAAAACCTAAACCAAAGCCCCAGTTAAATCCATCGGCGCCACCGAATGAGAAGCCCATTCTAACATATGGAATATAATCCATAGGTTTCCATTCAGTTCCGATAGAAAATCTTGGTGATTTAGAGTTTCCAGGTAAATCGTTAAAACCTTGATTATAATCTAAGGCTAACAATAATGTACCCGGAATTACATCGTCTTCTACATCAAACATATAAGATGCACCCATTCTGAAAGCAGTAGCAAGACTTGTCGAAAACTCACCGATTGGAGCAGCTTTACCTGTTATTTTTTCTTTTAATGTATCCAATTGATCTTGATCGGTAAAATCGTCAATATACAAATCACCTGTAGCTGAAAATTGCGCTGTATGATTTTTCCAGGTGATGCTGCCGATATCAGTTATAGCAAGTGCAAAATTCCACTTGTCCATTGCTGCGGTAAAGCCGATATCTATTCCAAAGCCGCTACCCGCAGTCGAAGGGAATAATCCCATATTCGATTTGGTTTCAACACTGTCAAAATCATACTTAACGCCGAAATCCTCGCTGAATGCTGTGTACGAAAGAAAATCGGCAGTGCCCGTAATTGCGTTACCTGTTCCGGTTGTAAGGTTTGTGTTTGAATGCTCAACCCCGGCATACGCAAAACCTTGAACAAGTTTTAACGTTATCCCCGCACCTATTTTATCAAAAATTGATTGAGGAATTTCAGGTATTTCTCTAGCATAGGAAAGCGAATAGTTTCTGAGCCACCATGCTTTTCCATCGGCGTCATTAAAGTCGTATGTTTTCCCTGTTGGGTTTCCGGTTAAAGCAATATCAACGAGAGCTTGAGGAAAATAAAATTTTCCGCCAACTACATCGTTTATAGAAAATGCAAATGCCCCGATATCAGGTGTTGAGTTGTAAGAAACGGTTAACAATCTTGTGGCTATGTTCATAAAAATAAACCCGCCGTCTTTAAAAAGATCATTAAAGTTCTTTTTATCATCCGCAGTTAATATTCTTGCTTTGCCATCAACACCGCCAAAATAATAATTAACTTCGTCGATTGACATAAAATCAGTGCCGGAACGAAGCGTTACCATTGGAAGCGGCAGCACCGTAGCTAATTCGAAATCATTTGGTTTATTGTAAATTAAATTTGCAGGGTTAATACCAATTGACATTACTCCTCTTGAAGTTGCGTTATAAGTTTTAGCCATACCCATCGACCGTGCTTCTACCGCACCGACAGAACCGAATTGTGCAAAAGTTGAAGAAGCGGCAATTATTAATACTAGGGTTGTTATAAATAAATTTTTCATTTTTCCGCCTCCTACTTCTTATTATCCGGTTTAATAAAATATTTAACTCCACCGAACGCTTTAACAGATAACTTTTGATTGCCTCTTAAAGCGACTGTAGGAGGAGGATTATTGAACGCATCCCTGGTTCTAACACTTACAGAATAAATCAGATACTTTGCATCTGCAAATTGTTGTATCTGTAATGAATCAAGTAGTATTGTTGCTGTTGTGTCAGAACTCTGAGAAACTTCACCGTTTGAAATCTGGGCACCAGGGAAGTATAACTCATTGTTGCCGGCATTTTTTGTTATTGTAAATAAAAGCTGATAATTTTGATCGACAAGATCAGCCTTTAGCCAAGAAGTAAGAGGAATTCCGTTATTTATCTCAACGGTTAAATTTGCGGCTCTTCCATCCCGTATTCTATCGCGGTCGTCATCCGAAAGGTCAACTTCGGTAGTATCAATAATCGTCGATTTTTTTAACGCAAAGAAACTCCTTGAAGTAAAGGAGGTTTCAAAATTAACACTGTCCTGATTGGTTGCAGTATGATATGTTTTGTCATCATCAGGATTCATAACATATTCCGCGCTAACGGAAACCTGATCAGGGAGAAAAGTTAAGAACTCGTTAACATTGCTATTTTGATTTGTAAAACTTGTATCAAATGCTCCATTTTTAAAACGAAGTGTTAAATTTGGATTATTGTTAAACGCTAATGTTTTTGTTTCACCCGAGTTTCTCCGTCCGATTATTTTTAAGTCTTTAACTTCAATATCAAACGGATTTGTTGCTGGCGATTTATAATTAGCTGTAAGCTTTAAATCTGCTTCACGCAAAAATGCCTTATCTCTGAAATCTATAGCATCACCTAATTTTAAGTCATAAGTGGACTCGGTAACACCAAGAGTTTTTACAGGAAGATAACCTGTTGCAGAACTAAATAAAAAGTCGGAACTGTAGGCGTTCAATAAAGCGCTGGCGGCCAAATTAGTATTCGTTTTTGCTTTTGCAATCAGCCAAATTTGTCCTTTGAATAAGAACAATTGATTAGCAGGTTCTTTATACCTGTAACCAGCGAGAGGATAATTCGCCGTATCTGAGCCGCCTGCTGCTAAATTTAATGTGGCGGTAAATTGCGCTCCATTCGGGGCTATTATTCCGGGGACACGCAGTGTTAGTGTCATACCCTCAATGACAGATTGATTTTTTGCAGAGAAAGCAAGATAACCTTGAGTAAAGATTGCTTCGTTTAATTGAGCTCCTTCCGGAAACGCAAGATATATTTGAGTTGAATCTGTTGTTGAAGCATTAATTACGTTGTTTTGTGATGCCCTCTGGTTTGTAACAGTAATAAACTGTGAAATACCTGAGGATATTCGATAGTCATCGGATTGAATATAATAGATACTATCGTTCTGAGGGTCTAAATTAATATAATTCTGTCTATCAGATTTGATGATTTCTTCAAGTGAATATGTTTTTTTGATAAGAGGAATATTTAATTCAACATCCCACTGAGGAAGGATTATATCGCTAGGGAGATCGAGACAGCCAATCTGCTGAAATGAAACAACTAACAACACAATACCAACAAAGGAGTAAATAGTTTTTCGCATAAACTTCTCTTTATTATTATTGAAAGAAAATAAAGCGGCTGCCCTCGCAGCCGCCATTCAAGAAAGATTATTTCATTAGCATCATTTTACGAGTTTGAACGAAATTTTCCGTTCTAAGTTCGTAAATGTAAAGACCTGAGGGAAGATTTGAAGCATCAAAATCTAACCTGTATTTACCAGCATCCTTGTTCGAATTTACAAGAGTAGCAACTTCTCTTCCAAGAACATCGTAAACTTTAACCGCAACAAATGAATTTTCGGCAAGTGAATATTCGAATGAAGTAGTTGGATTAAATGGATTAGGATAGTTTTGAGATAACGAAAATTCTGTAGGCTGTGATGAGATTATATCTTCTTTTACACCTGTCAGTATGGATTTATCACCACCGACTATATTAGAGAAGTGAGAAGCCATGCAAATCAAATGGGATGGAGTTTCGAGAGTAGTAATTCCTGTTGTATCTATTCCCCCATCGCTTAACTCGTAGGCAAAAGTTAAGATGTTAGCTGTAGTAAAACCATTTGCAGTAAGGAAATTAGTGAAAGCCGCTGTTTTAGGAATCGATAAAACTGCTCTTTTATTGTTTGCAAATTGGTATGATGTATCTGTCACCGGAATACCATTTACTGAAACCTGGAATATGCTATTGAAGAATAATGTCCCTCCGGTTGCCGGGAAAAAATTACCGGTAGCGCAATCAACATCCCAGATGAACCAGAAGATATCAATGTTTTCGTTGAGTGCGCCATACTCAAGTTGAAATCCAGTACCAACAAATGCATCATACAATGCTTGTGCGGATGCATAACTTCCTGTTAGAGTAGTGGGTTCAACAACATAAGTTTCACCTTCTTTTATTGAAGTTGAAAATAATTGTGCGGAAACTGAATTTCGGCAGTTAATCCATAAAGATAGATTGACTGTATTGGAATCTGTTTGAGCTCCGGTAAATTCTACTAAACCTGCAGCGAGGAATAATAAAACAACGTAAACTAACTTTTTCATGATGTTATCCTTTATATAGTTTATAAGTAAATGAAATTGCAACAAACAATTAGAATGTAATATAAAAAATTGAAACATTCTAACTTAATATCTTGGGCGCTAATTTCTGTAAAACATAATAAACATGTATTGCAGTGTGTCACAAAAAAATTAAAGCGTGGTGGCGCGCAAAAATTTTTTCTTTACTCTCAAAACCGATAATTAAGCTATTAGTTTACTTTTTCATCTTTTTTAGGAGTAACAAATCCAAAATGTTGGTCGGGTGGCGTATCTATTCGAATATCTCCAAATCTGGATTCGTATTTATCAATATTATCTTTTAAAGCCTTAAGCAGCATTTTTGCATGTTGGGGGGTGGTAATAATACGCGCGTGTACCTTGGCTTTTGGTAAACCAGGTACTATACGCGTAAAATCAATAATAAATTCTGCGGGAGAATGCGTTATTATTGCAAGATTTGAATAAATACCTTCGGCTTCCTTTTCGTTTAGCTCAATATTTATTTGCTGACCTTGCGGTTCGTTGTTTGGCATAACTAAATTCTCCCGGTTCAATAAAAATTTAAAAATTATTTTCTCAAGTTATCTGCATTATTAAATGCTTCGGTTGCTTTATCCTGCATACCGAGTACAGTATATACCCTTCCAATTAATTCCCATGTCGGGGCATTGTTCCCCTGCTCATTTTGAGTTACTTTTTCAAGGTAAGGAAGAGCTTGCTTATATTTATTTTTGTATTCCGCGTTATTCATTTCGCCTTTATCTTCTGCGGTTTTGTTGATGGCAGTACCCCATCTAACATAAGTAACAGCAAGATTATAAATAGCATTTTGGTACTCTGGGTCAAGTTCAATTGCTTTTAAGAATTGCTCCTCAGCAGCAGTATAATCAGATTTGCCGAGAAGTAAAACTCCATAATTATAGCGATAGTACTTATTGGTCGGCTCATTTGCAACGCCGGTTTTAAATGCGTCTAACGCAACTTCAACTTTATTGGCTGCAATATAAGAATTTGACAACGTTAATAAAATGTCAGAATCATTTTGGTACTCTTTACGGCCAGCTTCCAGCACGCCTATAGCTTTATTGAACCATTCCAGAGCCTCTACGCTATCGGAATTATTTTTTGTTGTTTTAAATTTGTCTAATTGAACCTGACCTTTGTTGTAATATATTTCGCCTAAAAATCTATAACCATCAATTTCTTTATTAATATCAATAATTTTTTGCAATGGTTCAATTGCTTCATCGAACTTTTGGGCGCTTAAATAAACAAATGCTAAATTTTTATAAGTATCTGCAGAATCCGGTTCTAATTTAACAGCATAATTAAAACAATCAATCGATTTATCGTAAAATATCTCGTTACTGTCTTCCGGGGCTTTAATACCTCTTTGGTACATATTAACACCTTTGTTAAAAAGTTGTGCCCACCAATATTTTTTTTGATTTTCAATATCTTTTTTAAATTTATCACTTATGGCAAGAGATTTTGACCAGGCATCAATCATAGGTTCGAATTGTTCTTTTTCTGCGCTTACTACACCAAGAAGATAAAAACCTTCATCGCTTTGAGGATTTTTTTGTACTTCTTTCTGTAAAACATCAAGTGCTTTATCATAATTTTTCTGCTGTATATATAATTTGGCAGAAGTAATCTCGGTGGAAGAACATTGAAAACCTGAAATTGCCATTCCGAAGGCTATTATTCCCAAAATAAAAACTAATTTTTTGTGCATTATAACTCCAATATATTCAAAAGTTAAACTAATCAAAATTAGCACAATACATTTGCATAATCAAGATAATGTGTTTTTTATATCTTACAAATGTTTATGATTAATTATAGTTAAATAGAATTGATTTTGCATCCTATAAAGGATATTTTTACCGATAAAAATGAGGCTAATTTGACTACCGAAAATATTATTAGATCCGTTCCGAAAGTACTTTTGCACGACCATCTTGACGGCGGTTTACGTCCCCAGACTGTAATAGATATTTCAAAAGAATATAAATATAATAAACTCCCAACAACCGATGCGGGTGAACTTGCCGAATGGTTTCACCGGGGAGCAAACAAAGGTAACCTCGTAGAATTTTTACAGGGTTTTGAGCACACAATTGCAGTGATGCAAACAAAAGAGGCTCTCGAACGTATTGCTTATGAAATGATGGAAGATATGAAAAAGGACGGCGTGGTTTATGTGGAAAGTCGTTTTTCACCTGTTTTCCATACTACAAAGGGTTTGTATTATGAAGATGTTGTGAACGCTGTATTAAGCGGACTCGAAAGAGGTCGTACCGATTTTGGCGTTGGTTATGGTTTGATTTTGTGCGGCATGCGGAATATGAAAAACACTCTTGAAATGGCTGAACTTGCAGTTAATTTCCGCAACCAGGGTGTAGTTGGTTTCGACCTTGCCGGTGAAGAAGGCGGCTACCCTCCCAAAAAGCATCTTGAAGCTTTCCAATTTATACAACGCGCAAACTTTAATATAACAATACATGCCGGTGAGGCATTTGGCAAAGAATCAATCTGGCAGGCAATTCAATGGTGCAGTGCTCACCGTATCGGGCATGCAACACACCTAAAAGAGGATTTTACTCTTGATAAAGAAGGAAAAGTTGTTGCATTTGGCGACCTTGCCCAGTACATACTGGACAAAAGACTTCCGCTTGAAATTTGTTTATTAAGTAACATACACACTGGCGCCATAGACAAAATTGAAAATCATCCTTTCGGTATTTTGTTCAAAGAAAAATTTAGAGTTACAATAAATACCGATGACCGCCTTATGAGCAATACAACCATGACAAAAGAGTTTATGACTGCAATTGAGTATTTTAATTTAACATTAGACGATGTTGAAAAGGTAACCATTAACTCTATGAAATCGGCATTCATCCCCTATAAAGAGAGATTAAGTTTTATTTACGATATAATAAAACCAGGCTATCAAAAAATTAAAGACGAATTATTATCACTAAAAATTTAACGGACACTTAATGAAAAAACTGTTCACTAATTACAATTTTGAATTCAATAAAAATGAAAAAAAATTAGTTTCAACTTTCTGTAAACAAGTATTAAAACAAACTGAAGGCGACAATAGATTTTTTGCCGAGAATAAAGTATTTAAATCAATTTTAGAAAAACTTGGTTCAGGTGACGAAACCATTAAGTTTACAAAAGAAGAACGAACACGCCTTCAACACCAGATGCAGGAGAATGTTAAACACATAAAAAAAGAAATTGGCAAAGCAGGCTTTATAAAACGGTGGCTTTACAAATCGATGCTTAAACAATACGAAGCAATTTTAGAAAAACATTTTAAAGGTTAATAATGATATCTGCAGAAGAAAAAATTAACATTCACGCGCCGCACGGCACAGAACTTTCTTGTAAAGGCTGGGTGCAGGAAGCGGCTATGCGTATGTTGATGAATAACCTCGATCCGGAGGTTGCAGAAAATCCTGCCGAACTTGTTGTTTACGGCGGCAGAGGAAAAGCTGCCCGTTCATGGGAAGCTTATGAAGCAATTATTGAAACATTAAAAAATCTTGAAAACGACGAAACACTTTTAGTGCAATCGGGTAAACCAGTTGCTGTTTTTAAGACTCATACAAATGCACCTCGTGTTATCATTTCCAATTCTATGTTAGTTCCCCACTGGGCGAGCTGGGATGAATTTAGACGACTTGAAGCATTGGGATTAACGATGTACGGGCAAATGACAGCGGGTAGCTGGATTTATATCGGTACTCAGGGAATATTGCAGGGAACGTATGAAACATTTGCAGAATGCGCCAATAAATATTTTGATAAAACACTTAAAGGAAAATTTTTATTAACTGCCGGGCTTGGCGGTATGGGCGGCGCACAACCGCTTGCAGCAACAATGAACGGCGCTGCTTTTCTCGGTATCGATGTGGACAGAAGTAGAATTCAAAAAAGATTGGACACCGGGTATCTCGATGTAATGTCTGAAAACCTTGATGAAGCTATTGATATCGTATTAAAAGCGAAATCAGAAGGAAGATCAATTTCGGTTGGATTGATTGGGAACGCAGGTGAAGTACTCCCCATGATCCTTGAAAAAAATATCATCCCGGATATCATCACCGATCAAACATCCGCGCACGATACACTTAACGGTTATGTTCCGATGGGGATGATGTTTGCAGAAGCTGTTGAACTTAGAAAAACTGACCCGCAAAAATATATAAAACTATCCCGCGCTACTATTGTTACTCACGTAAATGCGATGCTCGAATTCCAAAAACGCGGCGCAGTTGCTTTTGATTATGGAAATAATATAAGAGGTGAGGCAAAAGATAATGGAGTTGAAAACGCGTTCGACATCCCGGGATTTGTACCCGAATTTATCCGACCTCTCTTTTGTGATGGCAAAGGTCCATTCCGATGGGCAGCACTCTCCGGCGATCCTGAAGATATTTACGAAACCGACAGAGCTGTCATCGAAGCTTTCCCCGATAACAGACCATTAATAAACTGGATTGAAATGGCTCAAAAGAAAGTTCATTTCCAGGGACTGCCTTCGCGTATTTGCTGGCTTGGTTACGGTGAGCGGGCAAAAATGGGAAAAATATTTAATGATCTCGTTTCCACGGGAAAAGTAAAGGCTCCAATTGTAATCGGGCGCGATCACCTCGACTGCGGTTCTGTTGCATCACCAAACCGCGAGACAGAAGCGATGCAGGACGGAAGCGATGCGATTGCAGACTGGCCTATTCTTAATGCCCTGCTCAACGCAATCGGTGGAGCCAGTTGGGTTTCTGTTCATCACGGCGGAGGCGTCGGCATTGGCAAATCAATACATGCAGGTATGGTTGTAGTTGCCGACGGGACAAAAGAAGCCGAAGAAAGATTAGAACGTGTTCTTACTTATGACCCCGGCATGGGGATAGTACGTCATGCCGATGCAGGTTACGAAAGGGCAATTGAAAACGCTAAAAAGTTTGGCGTAAATATTCCGATGTTAAAATAATAATGAGGTTTATATGAAAATTTTAGTTGCAACCGAAAAGCCATTTGCACCATCAGCTATAAAAGAAATTCAACCGATAGTTGAAAATGCGGGACACAAATTTGCTCTGCTTGAGAAATATGAAAATACCGCACAACTGCACGAAGCGGTAAAAGATGCGAATGCCATCATCATCAGAAGCGATATAATTGATGAAGCTGTTTTTAACGCGGCTCCTGAATTAAAAATTGTTGTAAGAGCCGGTGCGGGTTATGACAACGTAGACCTAAAAGCCGCAACCGCAAAAAATGTTGTAGTGATGAACACACCGGGTCAAAACTCAAATGCAGTAGCAGAATTAGCTCTCGGGTTGATGGTTTACAGTGCGAGAGGATTCTTCAATGGAAAGTCCGGCACCGAGCTAAAAGGAAAAACTCTCGGCATCCATGCATACGGCAATGTAGGTAAACTTGTTGCAAAAATTGCGCAGGCTTTCGGAATGATAGTAAGCGCTTTTGATCCTTTCATACCCGCCGATGTTATTGAAGCGGACAGTGTAAAAGTTTACAGTTCAGTTGATGAACTATATGCTTCAAATCAGTATGTTTCGCTGCATATTCCAGCGAACGACAAAACAAAGAAAAGTATTAATTACGAACTGCTAAGTAAAATGCCAAAAGGAGCAACACTTGTAAACACAGCAAGAAAAGAAGTTATTGATGAAGAAGGTTTAATGACGATGCTGCAAGAGAGAAATGATTTTAAGTATCTCTCCGATATTCAGGCGGATACTTCTTCCGAACTTTTAAGTAAATTTCCTGACCGTTGTTATTTTACTCCTAAAAAAATGGGGGCGCAAACTTCCGAAGCAAATAACAATGCCGGTATTGCAGCCGCTAATCAGATAAATAATTTCTTTGCCAACGGCGATACAACTTTCCAGGTTAATAAATAATTCGTAACAACTTGTGAGGGGCGGAATCGCAGCTTGCTGTACATTGAAATTGTAAACCGCGGCAACTGCTGAAATGCTTAAGAAAATAAGTGAAAATACAAATGTAATTAGTGTTAGTCATGTAGAGATTTAGGATTTCTTCTTGGCAGTGAAATCATAATAATTAATTTTATATAACAATGGATGCTAAATCATTTATCGACAACATCAAAAGTCAGATAGAATCCTCAAACCAAATAGTACTCAAATCACTATCTGGCGCAATTGATAGATTACAAAAAGCTTTTCCTAGATACGAAAGTTTTTTGATGGAATTTTTACAGAATGCTGATGATGAAAAGAGTACAAAATTCTTTGTACGCCTGACTAAAGATAAACTCATAATTTCAAATGATGGAAATCCATTTACAGAAAGCAATATTCAAAGCTTATGTACTGTTGGAAATTCAGACAAATCCTTAGATAATTATATTGGGTATTTAGGAGTTGGTTTCAAATCTGTTTTTCTAATCTCAAACTTTGTTAAAGTAGTTTCTTCTCCGTATAGTTTTAGCTTTTCAAAATTTGCATGGAATCAGGAAAAATTTCCTTGGCAGGTTACACCGATATGGGAAGAAGATGGATCAGGAGATGAGGACAATACTAAATTCATAATTGAAATTAAATCTGAAAAATTTGTCGATAGATTACAAAATGAATTAACTGAAGCACATATAAGTAATAGGATATTATTATTTCTTAAGAATATACAATCAATATCCCTCATTAACGAAATAAATAAAACTGAAAGACATTTTAGTAAATCTTTGCAAAGCCAAAACCCAGATTATTCTATTTGGACCATAAAAGAAAATCAATTAAATGAAAATTGGCTGGTGATCAAAGATAATATTTTAGTTCCCGATGAAGTGAAAGAAGATCAGATTACAATTGATTGGGAAAGATCAAATGTTAAAGTTCGTGAGATTTCAGCAGTATTTAAATTGGATAGTTCAAATAATTTAGTGCCCGAAATCAAAGCCACTGCTCATATTGGTGTCTTTAGCTTTATACCGTTAAGGGAAATTGAAAGTGGTTTAAAATTTTTAATACAAGCTGATTTTATAACCAATCTTGGGAGGGGGGATATTGATAGAGCTAGTAAATGGAATAATTGGATTGCTACTCAATTATTTGACCTTATAATACAAAAGTGTATCCCAATTTTTAAGAATAGCGAAAATTGGAAATTAAATTTTACTAATATACTCTTTTCAGCAAGTACAAACGGTCATAGTCTTTTTATAGAAAAAATTATTTTGCCTCTCAAAGCATATTTAGAGAACGAAAATGTTTTTCTAACAGAGGGAAATATTTATGTTAAAAAAGATGACATAGTTTGGTTAGACGCTGAATTTATAGATCTATTAGATGATGGTGATTGGGGTCATTTGTATCCGCAAAAATATCCACTGCACAGAAATTGCAAAACATATTTAAATGACTATTCTCGTAAGATAGCGTCATCTGAATACGATCCTTTCTCATATTTAAAATTTGGTCAAAAACTATTTGAGTTTAAAATAGATGAAAAAAGAATTGAATGGTTCTTAGGGTTATATGCTTTTGTTCTTAAAAAATATGACCGAAGTTATTTTCGAATGCATCATAGATACAATGTTAAGTATAAAGAATTTTGGGATCGAATTGCACTAACGGATCAGAAAATTATACCAACTCTCGACTACAAGCTAACCTCACCCTCGACATGTTTTGAGAATACAAATAATGTAGAAATACCAGGTTTGCTTCAAAGTAATATTAATTTACCACACCCTCTGATCAGCGTTAATTCAAACTTTTCAAAGTTTTCGAAATTACTTAAAAGTCATAATAAAAATTGTTTTAAAGAACTGAATGACAGGCTAGTCAGGCAGAAATTAATTGAGAATGATGAAATAATAATATCTGGAAATGAATGGTTATCAAAAAGTTCCGAAGAAAAAATTGAATATATTAATCTTTTAATTCCGATACACCAAAAAATTGATCTTTCAAAATTTAATTTTATCACCCTCCCTTCGAAGAATGACGATTGGTTGAAACCCGATGAGCTTCTTTTTGCCACTGAGTACGAATCTGAAAAGCATAGGTTAGAAGAGTTATGTAAAATTGGATTGATAGATTTTCCTTTACAATTTCTTAGTCTTGTTTTTATTCAACATTCAGATCAAATAAATAAAACCCTTGTCAAATCATTTTTTCTAAAACTGGGAGTTGATAAAAAGAGTGAAGATAAAAATTTAATCGAAAGGATAGCAATTCGTAAAACACTTGAATTTGAAAAAAATGAAAATCGTACGGCGCGCGAATTAGCTGGATCTGATAAACCAGGTTATGATATAATTTCTCAGTCGCAAGATAACAAGAAACGACTTATAGAAGTAAAGGGAAGTGCTAAATCTCAACCTGAAATTTATTTAAGTGTAAATGAGTACTTAACCTTAAAAAAAGAAAGCGAACTATATTATGTATATGTAGTTAGCGAAGCACTTAAGAATCCAGTAATCAGTGTCCTTGCAGGAAGTGATCTAAATAAAATTGATGAAACAAAAGTATCGTTCGCGTATAATAAATGGTATCCAACCAGATTAAATAAATAATATAGCGAGAAATATAATGGCTCTTTATTATCATCATGTTGGACCTGAAGGATCAAATGAGAATTTCACAAATACAATATTTACTAAAATTAATATTGCAGATATTAAAAGATATATTCCGACAAATCAAGTAAGATTTCAAAATAGCATATATAGACATTTTTCTACAGACTGTCTTGATGGTAAGGTTCATTGTTGGGGTGTCCCAAATGGAGCGCACTATATGATTGAACATTTAACCAGAGGTGATTGGGTGCTCTTAGTTGAGAAACTAGAATCCCCGCATATGCATCTTTGTGAAGTAATTGCGTATAGACATGAAAAGTTTCGTTCATTCTCAAATTTTTTGTGGGGTAAAAAAAAATATCCATTTATTTTTTTTCTTGATCATGAATTCGTACATAAAAGTTGGGGCGATTTTTGTAGAATAATAGGTTATTCTATTGAATATAATCCACGTGGATTATTTCTTAATGTAGATAGCGAAGTGATCAGAAACAATGGTGGCATAGGAAATATTCTTAATAGATTGAGGCAATAAAATGAGAAACAGTTCCTCAGCAGACACAACTTACCCAAAATGAATAATTTGGCACCCATAGTTTGTTACAGTCAAGAATTGAAAAAAGGAAATTGAAAAAAAATTTTACTCTAATCATCTTTGTGTTTTTATCTTTTGTTGGGATATCATTTTCCCAACCGCTAACTGAAAGATACGCACATCTTGGTGAGTTGTTCGTTCCTCAATTCTCATCTGCACCATTTCCTCATTCTGAACGCGCAATGGGGCACACATACAACAACAATTTCTTTTCTGCTCAAGAACATTATAATGACAGCAGTGTGGCTATCTTCATTCCAAGAGGCTTTAGGCAAACGGATAAAATTAATTTTGTTTTTTATTTCCACGGCTGGTATAATAATATTGACAGCTCCTGCGCACAGTTTAAACTGATAGAGCAATTTTGTGAAAGCAACAAAAATGCAATCTTTGTTTTCCCTGAAGGACCCAAAAACTCACCGGATTCTTACGGCGGAAAGTTAGAAGAAAAGGATGGTTTAAATAATTTAACAGACGATGTTCTAAAGTACTTAAATAAGAAAAAGAAAATAAAATCATTAGCAGTCGGCAACATAATTTTGGCGGGACACAGCGGCGCGTACCGCGTTATTTCATTTTATTTAATGCACGGAGGATTGACACAAAACATTTCTGATGTAATTTTATTTGATGCACTTTATGGACAAACTGAAAAATATGTTCACTGGATTGAAAACTTTACAGGAAGATTCATAAATATTTATACCGATAACGGCGGAACAAAAAACGAAACAGAAAATTTGATGCATGATTTTGATGCGTGGAATATACAATACTTCAAAACAGAAGAGAATGAATTAAAATTAACTGACTTAATGAATAATCGATTGATATTTATTCATACCGAACTGACTCATAATGAAGTGATATCCGCCAGAATGCAATTTAGAGTTTTTTTAAAAACAAGTAAACATTGATCGATATTAAATATTCATTATGCCGGCAGTAGTTTTATCTAATGTTCGTCATAAAAATATCCCCCGATAAAATATCCGGATTTAAACAAACTTTAATTCAAAAATATCTTTTGTTATTCCATGCAAATAAGGAAGCATAACAAGCTGTGTTATCCCTTCAACATCCTGCTCATCAAATTCATATATCACTTCCGCTATATGCAGCTTTATAAATTCAATAGCTTCGACCGGATATTTTTCCAGATTCTCTCCATTATCAATAGAAGTATAAATTGCTTCAGAAATATTTTTTGATTTTTCATTTAATTCTTCAATTAGCTTTGATGACCGGCTGGCGGCAATAAAATTAACAAATGGCAAATTCAAATAGTCGGTTAACTCATCGGCAAAACTTAAACCTTTTTTAAATATTCCGGTAATAAAGTTTTTGTCACCGGAAACAACAAGGTTGTTTTTGTCAAACTGCGCCTCATCGGTTAATATTTTTATTGAAACATCCGAGTTATAAACTTCTTTGAATAATATTTTGGTTAACAATGCTTCCAGCGAAGAAACATCTCCGTAAAGCGCAATTTCTTTTAATTCTTCCTCACCAGGTTTGAAATAAATATACGAGTTCGAAAGTTCTCCATCGAATGATATTCCAAACTTTTTTGAAACAAATAATTCTTTATGCTGCAACAAATCGGTGGACGGTATTAGCGCTGCGCTGTTTTCATCTTCACTTATTTTTTTTGCGAGCAGAGATGAAGGGAGAAAATTAACTTCATGTTTTCCTTTAAGATTTTTAGCAATTAGTGAGGCGAATATATTATCGGGGAAAAATAACTTCATAATGTTTTTTCAATTTGTTTTTGTAAAAATAAGAAATGTTTCGAGCGAATTAAAGATGTGTAGGTAGCTTGCTGTTTGTTGTATTTTGTGAGTTTACACAAAAAAATAAAAAGGGTGCCGATTAAAGCACCCATCAAGAATTATAAAGGAGGAATTAAACTTTTGATTTAATTCTTGCAGCTTTACCCGAAAGATTTCTTAAGTAGTAAAGTTTTGCTCTTCTTACATTACCTTGTTTTAAAAGTTCAATCTTTGAAATTTTCGGTGAGTGGAAAGGGAAAATTCTTTCAACACCAATTCCGCCGGATACTTTTCTTACGGTAAATGTTTTGTTTAATCCGCCGCCTCTAACGCTTATTACGTCTCCTTCGAAGGGCTGAATTCTTTCTTTATCTCCTTCAATTACTCTAACATGTACCCGTACATGATCGCCCGCGTCAAACAGGGGATAATCATTTTTCATCTGATCGGGTAATATTTTGCTTAAGTTAGCCATTGTTTCATCTCCGCTAGTTATTATAATTTCTCCAACGTTCAGTCAATATTTTTGACTGCTCCGTTTTCCATTTTTTTATTTCTTTGTCGTTACCCGAAAGGAGAACTTCGGGAACCTTAATTCCACGGTAATCAGCCGGTCTTGTAAATGCCGGGGCTTCAATTGTTTCATCGTCAATAAATGAATCGTTCAATGCAGATTCACTGTCATTTAAGACACCGGGTATAAGTCGAATTATTGCATCAACCATTAAAAGAGCAGGCAACTCGCCGCCTGTTAAAATAAAATTACCAATTGACAATTCTTCGGTAGCAAAAGTTTCTCTAACACGGTCGTCAATATCTTTGTAATGACCTGTTACGAACAAAATGTTACCCGAAAGAGATAACCGGTTTGCGGTTTTTTGATCGAAAATTTTTCCACGCGGCGAAGTAAAAATAATATGATCGTATTTTTTTTTGCTTTGCAGTTTTTCAATACATTCAAAAAAAGGTTCAGGTTTTAATACCATTCCCGCGCCACCGCCAAAAGGTTTATCGTCAATCTGTTTATGTTTGTTAAAAGCATAATCTCGAAGATTATGAATTACAATTTCAACTTTTCCTTTGTTTTGCGCTCTCTTCAATATGCTTGAATTAAGAGGGCTTTCAAAAATATCCGGAACAGCCGAAATAATATCAATACTCATCATCATACAATTCTATACCGGGCTTAAGTGTAATTTGTTTTTTTTCGGTATTTACAATATCAATAAAATGCTCAACAGCCGGAATTAAAACCTCGCGCCCGTTAATGTCTTTAACAACATATACGCTATTTGCAGGATAATTAAGAACGTCTATAACTGAACCAAATTTAACACCGTCTTTAATTATTTCGCAGCCCACTAAATCGTGGATAAAAAAATAATTTTCGGGCAGTTTAACAACATCAGAGCTCTCAACAAAAACATCTTTTCCGATAAGAATCTGTACGTCTTTATCATTTTCAAAGTTTTTAAACTTTAAGTTGATAGAGGCTTTTGTTTGTTTGGTTTCTTCTACTAAAAATTTTTTTTTGTTATTAAAAAAATCTATGTACACTTTTTCGAGACCATTAAACCGGTCGGGAAAATCTGTATAAGAAGAAATTTTTACAAATCCGTTTTTTCCGTAAACAGAATCTATCTTTGCAATTAGGAAATATTCTGGCACAAACTCGTCTTACTTAGTCTTGAATTTCCAGAACAGCTCTCTTTCCTTCTTTAGCCGAAACGGCTGTAAGAAGCGTACGCATAGCCAGGGCAGTTTTGCCCTGTTTCCCGATAACCTTACCAATGTCGTTTGCATTAACTCTGAGAACATAGACAATTTTATGATCGTCTTGTGCTCTCTCATCAATAACTACATTCTCAGGACTATCGACAAGATGTTTTACTATAAATTCAATGAACTCTTTCATAGAAACAAGCCTCCTTAATTAGAGCACGGGAGCTAATTGAATTATGTACAGAAAGAACAACTATCTTGAAAAATTATTATTTTTCTTCGGTAGTTGGTTCTTCAGAAGCAGCACCCGTTACTTCTGCCGTACTATCTTCAGTCTTAATTACTTCTTCGGCTTTTTCCGTTGCAGATGGTTCACTAACAACCGGCGCTGCTTCCGGTGTTACTTCCGGTTTAACAACTTTTATTTTCTTACCGGTTTTAGCTTCCTGCATTTTTTCCCATTTAGCAACTTCTTCGTTTACCTTTTCTTCAGATAAACCTCTTTTACTCAAGTCGAATTTAAGGTTAATACCTTTTTGCTTGAATAAACTTTTTACAGTGTCTGTCGGCTGTGCGCCAACGCTTAACCAATACAAAGCACGAACTTCATTTATTTCTACAGTATGAGGTTTGGTTAACGGATTGTATATACCAAGTGCCTCTAGAAATTTACCGTCGCGAGGAGCTCTGGAATCTGCAGCAACAACTTTATAAATAGGTTGTTTCTTTTTTCCCATTCTTCTCAATCTTAACTTTACAGCCAAGTTTTTATATCCTCCAATTAGATATTATTTCAATTAAATTTAAAATTACCAAGCGATTTTCCGAACCTGCCGCCTTTTGTCAGCCGGCTCATCATCTGCTTCATATCATTAAATTGCTTCACTAAACGGTTAACATCCTGAATGGAAGTACCGCTTCCTCTTGCAATTCGTTTACGGCGGTTGCCGTTTAATACTTTCGGCAATCGTCTCTCTTCGATTGTCATCGAATTAATAATTGCCTCAACTTTTATAAGCGCTCCGTCATCAATTTGAGCATTTTTTAGCTGACTTCCAACTCCCGGAATCATCCCGATAAGTGATGACAGAGAACCCATTTTCTTTATAGCTTTAATTTGGTTAAGAAAATCTTCAAAATCAAATTGATTTTTACGTAATCTCTCTTCTAATTTTTCGGCGTCTTTGTCATCAATGGTCGCTTGCGCTTTTTCAACAAGCGAAATTACATCGCCTTTGCCTAAAATTCTTGATGCCAAACGATCCGGATGAAACTGATCGAGAGCATCTAACTTTTCGCCGTTGCTTATAAATTTTATTGGTTTACCAACAACCTGACGAATGGATAATGCAGCACCGCCGCGGGCATCACCATCTAATTTTGTAAGAACAATTCCATCATAATTTACACGTTCATTAAAAGCTTTTGCCGAGTTTACAGCATCTTGCCCAGTCATAGTATCAACAACAAATAATGTTTCCGACGGGTTAACTAAATTTTTTACATCAGCAACCTCGTTCATCATCTCTTCATCAACATGCAGGCGCCCCGCTGTATCGATGATTAATGTATTGAAACCTTTTTCACGGGCAAAAGTTAGCGCATCGTTAGCCGTTTTCCTCGCATCTTTTTCTTCAATTGAAAAGACATCGACAGAAATTTGTGCGCCTAAAGTTTTTAGCTGTTCAATAGCAGCGGGGCGATAAACATCAGCAGCTACAAGCAGAACTTTACGCCCATTATCTTTTAAGCGCTTTGCAAGTTTTCCGCAAAAAGTTGTTTTACCGGAGCCTTGTAAACCAACAACCAATATTGATGTAGCAGCCTGCGCATTAATTTTTATGTCGCTTGTTGAACCGCCGAGCAGGTGAACTAATTCATCATAAATAATTTTTGTTATAAGCTGCCCGGGTGTTATTGAAGTAATAACTTCGGTACCGAGCGCTTTTTGAGATACATTATCAATGAACTCTTTTGCAACTTTATAATTTACGTCAGCATCTAAAAGAACACGTCTTATTTCGCGCAGGGAATCGGAAATGTTTTTTTCCGTTAACTTACCCTGCCCGGTAAGTTTTTTTAATGTTTTATCAAGTTTTAAAGTTAATTCTTCAAACATCTTATCCTAAGTAACCGTAAATATAGAAAAATGATTGTTTATTGCAAGTTACGCAGAACTTAATTGCCTCTTAATGCGTTTGCGCCGGATACTATTTCCAAAATTTCTTTTGTGATAGCCGCTTGTCTTTCTTTATTATACGTCAAATTCAAACTTCGTATAAGTTCTTTGGCATTAGTTGTCGCATTGTCCATTGCGGTCATTCTTGCCCCTTGTTCGGAGGCATTAGACTCGAGAAGGCTGCGCCACAATTGCGCTTTTAAATGCTTAGGCAAAAGATATTCAAATATCGCTTTTTGATCAGGCTCAAAAATATAGTCCGGTAGTTCGGTTGGATTATTCTCCCCTTCCTCAGATATTGGTATCGGAAGAAATTGTTCTGTAACTACTCTCTGTTGAATTATAGACTTGAATTCATTGTAGACTATAACAACTTTATCGAAAGTACCGTCTAAAAATTTATCAATCAGCTCCTGTGTAATACCAAGAGCATGTTCATACCGTAAGGATTGAAAGATACCGGAATGGTTGCCGGCAATTGCGTAATCTCTCTTGCGAAAAAAATCATAACCCTTTTTTCCAACACATATTGAATGAGTATTTACCCCGGGTTCGATACCTGCAATGTATTGGGTTACTTCTTTTATTAAATTTGTATTGAAGGCTCCGCATAACCCTCTGTCGGCTGTAACAATAACTACAGCTAAATTTTTAACTTCTCTTTCAGTAAAAAATGAATTGTTAGCTTTATACTCATCGGAAACAAGATGTGAAAGAAGGACAGATATTTGACGTGCGTATGGACGGGCATTAATTACTGCTTCCTGAGCACGGCGCAGTTTTGCGGCTGCAACCATCTTCATTGCTTTGGTAATTTGCTGCGTATTTTGTACGCCTTTAATTCGCGTTTTTATATCGCGTAATGTTGCCATTCTATCCTTTAAGAGCTTTTCTTAAATGTGCCAAAAAATTCGCTGCCGACTTTTTTAATTTCGGTTATAGTTTCATCCGAAAGTTGTTTTTCTTTTTTAATGTTTTCAAATATATGATTGTATTTAACTTCAATATATTCCAATATTTCTTTTTCAAAACGTTTTACATCATGTATTGTTACTTCATCTAAAAACCCGTTGATTGCGAGATAGATAATAACAACCTGTCTTTCAATAAGTACAGGGCTGTATAGTCCCTGTTTTAAAAGCTCAACAAGACGAGCGCCTTTTGCAAGGGTACGCTGGGTCGATTTATCGAGATCGGAACCGAATTTGGCAAAAGCCTCAAGTTCTCTATACTGTGCAAGATCAAGTTTTAAACTGCCAGCAACTTTTTTCATCGCTTTTATTTGGGCATTACCACCCACGCGGGACACTGAAATACCAACATTGATAGCCGGTCTTACACCAGCGTTAAACAAATTTGACTCAAGATAAATTTGTCCATCTGTAATAGAAATTACGTTTGTAGGAATGTAAGCTGACACATCACCCTGCTGGGTTTCAATAATAGGCAACGCTGTTAAACTTCCGCCGCCCAATTCATCACTTAGTTTTGATGCTCTCTCAAGGAGTCTTGAATGGAGGTAAAACACATCGCCGGGATAAGCTTCACGTCCCGGTGGTCTTCTTAATAAGAGAGAAAGTTCGCGGTATGCAGCAGCTTGTTTTGATAAATCATCATAAATAACTAACGCATGTTTTCCGTTATCCCTAAAAAACTCTCCGAGCGTTGCGCCTGAGTAAGGAGAAATAAACTGTAACGGCGCCGGTTCTGAAGCGGAAGCGGAAATAACGGTTGTGTATTCCATAGAACCATGCTCGTGCAGTTTTGAAACTACCTGCGCAATAGTTGAACTTTTTTGACCGATAGCTACATAGATACAATAAACCGGTTTTACACCGAGACGTTTTGCTTCTTCTGTATGCGTATATTTTTGGTTAATAATTGTATCAACCGCAACCGAGGTTTTACCTGTTTGACGGTCGCCAATTATAAGTTCTCTTTGCCCACGACCGATAGGAATCATAGCATCAATAGCGGTAATACCTGTTTGCAACGGTTCTTTTACAGGCTGCCGTTGAATAACACCAAGAGCTTTACGCTCAACCGGTAAAAATTTATCGGTGTTAATAGCACCTTTACCGTCAATAGGGATACCAAGAGGGTTAACAACTCTGCCGAGCATTTCATTGCCGACAGGTATGGAAGCTACGCGTTTGGTTCTTTTTACAATGTCGCCCTCTTTTACAAGTCGCGACTCGCCGAAAAGAACGCAGCCAACGCTGTCTTCTTCAAGGTTAAGCACCATACCGTAAACATCATTCGGAAATTCAACGAGTTCGCTTGCCATAACTTTTGACAAACCGTAAACACGGGCAATACCATCACCCACTTGCAGTACAGTACCTACATCGTATATGTCTACTTCGTTTTCGTAACCGGATAATTGTTTTCTAAGTATCGCAGATATTTCGTCTGGTCTTACTTCAGCCATTTTTTATTCCTTCATAATTCCTATTAATTTAACGAAGCTCCGCCTTCGATAAATTGTTTTTTCAATAATTCTAATTGATGCTTAACCGATGCATCAAAAACAGTATCATCAACACGTGCAACAAACCCGCCAATTACGTGCGGATCAATTTGGAAGTTAATCTTAATTTTTTTCTTTATAATATTTTCAAGTTTTGTTTTTAATCCCTGCTTCTGCTCTTCTGAAAAATTAAAAGCAGTTCGTACCTCTGCATCAGCAAGTCCAAAATGCTCATTATAAATTTGAATGAACTTTTCCATAATGCTCGGCATAAGATCTTCTCTTTTTTTGTCGACAATAAATTTTAAAAACTCGGCAGTTTCTTCTGTAATTTTTCCTCTATAAATTTCATTTAAAATTGAAATTTTTGTTTCGGATTTAATTACGGGGTTTTCTAAAACCCGCCGAAGTTCACTACTCTGATTTATTGATGACAAAACTAACCCTACATCGGAAAAAACCGGTTCAATATTGTTTTTTTCCATTGCAGAATCGAGCAAAGCTTGCGCATACCTTATTGAAACTTTTTGTTCTGCCATTATTAGTTCTTAGTTAGCTCGCTTATGTAATTATTTACAAGCTTTTTATTTGCTTCCGAACTAATATTTTCTTTTAGAATTTTTTCAGCAGCGTTAATAGCAATTTCGGCAACTTGTGTTTTTAATTCATCAAATGCAGCATCTTTTCTTCTATCAATTTCAGCTGCGGCATCATCAACTATTTTTTGTGCCTGCGCTTTGCTGTCCTGAAGCATTTGTGCTTTTAATTTCTCAGCGTATTGACGGCTTTGTTCTATAATTTTTTGCGATTCTTCCTCTGCTTTTTGCAGATTGGCTTCATTCTGCTTAAGCATCAGATTAGCCTCATCTTTAGCTTTTTCAGCTTTTTCTAACGACTCTCTAATAGCGTTTTCGCGCTGATCGAGTGCAGATAGAATAGGTTTCCAGGCAACCTTTCTTAAAACCAAAAGTAATAGAACAAAGGTAATTACTGTCCATACGATAAGACCAGGGTTTACATCAAGCAGAGTACCGCCGCCTTCATTCGTCGATAACGCAAGTAAACCAAAAATCATATCAGCAAACATGAATAACTTCCTATTCGTGAAAAATAATATGGAGTTGTAAAAACTCCACAAGTGTTAAAATTTTATTTAACTGCCAAAAGAATACAAATTACGAGTCCAAAAAAGGACATACCTTCTATAAGTGCTGCAGCAATAATCATAGAAGTTCTGATAGGACCGGCAGCCTCGGGCTGTCTTCCACTAGCTTCCATAGCTGCGGCTGCAAGTTTACCGATACCAAGACCACCGCCGATAACTGTTAAACCGGCGCCAATACCAGCTGCTAACCAAGCAAAATCCATTATATCTCCTTACTTATTGTTATTAGTTTAATTATTATAATTAATGTTCTTGATGAACTGCCATGCCTATAAACAGAGCTGACAGCATTGTAAAAATATAAGCTTGTATAAGTGCTACAAGAATTTCGAGCAAATAAATGAACAACGCAAATCCTACGGAAAGCGGAGCGACAAAATAGGTGCCCATGAAAAATATGAGGCCAATTAATGCCAATATAACCGTATGACCCGCTAACATATTTGCAAAAAGACGTATAGACAAAGCAAACGGTTTTGTAAATAAACCGAGGAATTCTACAGGAATCATTATCGGCATCATCCACCATGGAATACCATGCGGCATTAAGCCTTTCACGTATCCCCAAACTCCATTATGTACCATACCGCCAACCTGCGTTACAATGAATGTAATTACTGCCAGAGTAGCTGTAACAGCAAGGTTGCTTGTAAATGTAGAGGCGTAAGGCACAAGTCCTAAAAAATTGCCAAAGAGAATAAAAAAGAAAATCGTGAGCAGGTATGGAAGAAATTTTTCGAACCCGCGCCCGATTGTAGGTTTTGCAATTTCATCTTTTACAAAAACAACAAAAACCTCAAAAAAATTGGCAATTCCTTTGGGAACTATCGATTTTTTATATTTTGAAGCAACGAGGCTAAAAACAAAAAATACAAGTAACGCAGCAAGCCACATAAACACTACGTGCTTTGTAGGAGTTAAATCGATACCGAAAACAATTGGGAACTGCGGAAAATGTACCTCGCCTATTATAGGGAGTTCTACAATTCGTGAATCCATAATGTGGTGCATAATCCAGCCACTGTCTGATTTTTTGACATGGGCTAAGGTATCTGCAATTGCTAATGTATCTGTAATGCTGTTCAAAGGCATAAAAATTTAATGTCTTTTGAAAATTAGATGTACTACTTCCGTAATTAAGTACAAAATATAAAAAATGAAGATAGAAAATATAAAACTATTCTGTTTTAATTCCAAAATGGTCAATGAAATTATTACCGCGGCTAAAAGCATAGCCAAACGCAAAATCATCCCGCCAAAAAAAAGAGCCATAAATAGCTGGTGTGATCGTTTTAACCCGCTATTTATAGAAAATAAACCAAACACAAAATTAATAGTAGTAATAATTCCGCCAGCAGTTGCAGCAAGTAAACTCGCTGATGAAAAATATCCTGCAAAAACTCCAACCCAGCCGAGAAAAATTGAGAAAAGAACAAGAAATACTACAAAATATAACATTTTGTTTTCTATTGTCATTTTTCTGACTTTGTTACCGATTTTATAAAATTGTACATCCCGGCAAAAATGCCGAAAAATGAAAACGTAATTGTTAAAATTGGGCTCATATTAAATTTTCCATCAAGCCATACTCCAAGCAAAGACATGGCAGTTATGGTAATTGCCAATTGCAGCCCGAGACCGAGATATGGAGTTACTTCATGTAAAACTTTATTTTGTTCGGTATCGTTGTCGTGTTTTTTCATTTATTTTTGTTCGATTTGTAAACCGGGCATCTTCGGTGTTTCGAGTGCACCTCCCATTGAGCTGTTTCCTTCGAATTTGGCTCCGGCTTCAATTACCAAAATTTTTGTGATGAGATCACCTTTTAAAAGCGCTTTAGATTCTAAAACCAATTTTTCTTTCGAATGAATTGTGCCGAGCACTTTACCACCAATTGTTACTACTGATGCTCTAATTTCGCCATTTACCTCACCGTGCTCTCCAACAGTTACGTTGCCAGTGGCGGCGATATCACCTTTAACTTCACCGTCAATACGTACGTTACCGTTGCTGTTCAATTTACCTTCAATTGAAACACCGGCGCTTATTATTGTTACTTCATCTTTGCCAAGGTCATTAGGTCTTGTTTTCAAATTTTTACTCCATTAATATTTTAATAAACATTTTTCCGGGTTAATCGGAAAACCATCTTTCCAAATTTCAAAATGCAAATGCGGACCGGTTGTAATTTCACCGCTATTTCCGCTTAAAGCTATTATTTCCCCCTGTATCACTTCATCACGCGTTTTTTTTATAAGTACCGAACAATGTTTGTATACAGTTACAAATCCTGCCGGGTGTGAGATCATAATCATATATCCATCGTTGGTAGTAAACCCTGAAAATAATACATACCCGTTTGCGGATGCAAACACTGGTGTTCCGCTTTTAAGCACATAATCGGTGCCCATGTGCCCTTTTTCGGGATTAAACGGGCGGCTGATAAAGCCCGTAGCAGGAGGGAAAAAATACAAATTATCCGGTGTATTTTTTTCAAGCATAAAAAGATGACGGATAACCGCAAATAAGTTCCCTCCCATAGGAAGTTCACTTTTTTTTGTCGCTTCATCTTTTTTCTTCAGCGAATCAAGCAGTGTTGAATCGCCGAGGGTTATTGCATAACGAAGCCGCTCGTTTGTAGATTTTAGTTTCTCAAGTTCTCTTGAAAGGAAGAACATCCGTTCATTAAGTGTATCAATTTTTTGTAAATCAGAAGATGACAAATTTGCATACTTTGGAAATATCATTAAGCCGAGCGGGGTTGCATTCATAAATACAAAACCAAGAAGCATAGCAATAACAGTATAACCTATCACAATAGCATATATTTTCCGCATTGATAATTTGTGGGTACTGGTATCCCTTCCGGTATCATCAGGCACAATAAGAATTGAATAACCTTTCAATTCCTTCAAATTATTTAAATATTTTTTTAGCTGCATTTTATTTTGTCATCCGGTTTGCCAAATATAATTTTTTCTATATTAATTTACTTATTTAATTTAATAAGTGCTTTAATATTTTCAATATCCCCTTCAACCGATTTTCGCAAACTTTCACTTTTTACCATCGGTAAATATTTTTCAAAATATTCTAGTGCCGCAGTGTATTCTTGTTTCATATACAATGCAATCGCAAGGTTCCTGTACGCATCCGAAAAATGCGGGTTAATTTCAATTACTTTATTAAATTGATTTATAGCTTTTTCTAACTGATTTGTTTGAGAGTACATTAAACCGAGGTTAAAATAAGACAACTCGTTAAAATTGTTTAGTTTTATCGCATCTTTATATGCATTTTCAGCCGCCTGATATTCTCCTTTTACAGCAAATGTATTGCCAATAAGAACATGCCCCAAATAGGAATTTTCGCTATGAAGCGATTTATTATAATACATCAATGCTTTGTTATACTCTTTATTTTCGAAAGCGGTATTACCAAGATTGATATAACCATCAGCATAAGTGTAGTTAAATTTTGGCGCAGCGAGAGACTCTATTGCAACAAACAATGCCACAGCTCCAACTGCTAAAATTATTGGTTTTAAATTTCCTGACTTAATTAAACTGTACCCATGGATAATTGCGGCGCCGGCAAAAACTATGAAAAGCGGAGCAATTGCTACTCTGAATCTGCCAACAACAAAGAAAATAATAACCGAAATAACATAAAGAAAAATAAAGATATAAAGCAGACTAAATTTTTTTCGCTCTTTCCATGTTAAGATAAAACCGGCAAGGGCAAGCATAATAATAAAATCAAAGCCCGGCAGAGGAAGCCGTAACAGACCGCTATAATTTGCTGCAAAAAATTTTAAATCCATTATAGTCGATTGCGGATTTTCAGAGCCGTCAAAAAAGAGTAATATTTTTTTTATTGTTAAAACAAAAGCGTCCCCGGTATGCGAACTAATGTAATCAAAACCCTGTTTATACCAGTATGACGATGCTTGTGATGATGTCAGCTTTACACCGCTCGTTTTTTCAGCATAATCCTTTCCCGACATATCACTAAAAAAATCGAAATTTTTGGGTGTTTTAAAAACTCCCGGGGCATCGCTGTTATTGCCTATATAAAAATTTATTCCGCCGTTTGAGGTAAGTAAAACAAATTCACCTGAAACGATATAATTTCTCGCGCTAACTACAAGCACCGGTAAGGCTGCACCCAAAACAAAATAAGTTAATGCGGGTTTAACAATAGCTTTTAATTTAACACTATTGTAGTGCAAAATAATCCAGCCAGATGCGCCGAAAAAGAAAATCAAAATATTTGCACGGAAAAGCGCCGATATGCCAAGAAGCAATCCTATAACTAACCATCTGTCTCTAATTTTTTCAGGATGGTTTTTATTTTCAAAAACCGCAACGTTTACTAAAAGTAATATTAGAAGAGAGACTACAAAGGTTTGAAAGGTTTCGGATAAAATTGCTCCAGAATAAAAAATAAAAATGGAATAAACTGAAGCTATAATCGACGCCGCGTAACCGGTTTTTTGCGAAAACAAATTTCTCGCTATCAGGTATATGATCCAGATGTTTAAGCCGCTTACAACAACTTGAATTAATCTAACCAATGTAATACTGTTACTGCTTATTGTTTGAGCGAGCGCTAAAAAGTAAGGATAAATAGGCGACATAAAATAAACTTCGTTGCCAACCCAATTACCCGCAGCAGTTATTGCTGATGCCCATTCAAAATAAACTTTCGAATCGGAATAAAGATTTGTAAAAAACGGAGTGCCTTTTGTTTCAAAAAAATAAATTATGCGGAGAATAAGCCCGACGAGAACAATTATACTAACAAAGAATAATTCGTTGCGGGAATATTTTTCACCACACAATTTTAAAAAGTATTCTTCCGGAATTTCCGCTGGCTGTTGAATATTTTTTTTATTTTTTGTTTTTTTCATTGAGCTTCAACTAAAATACTTTTTTATTAACTCTCTAATTTGAAATTTTCCTTCTCTAATAATTTTCGGTTCGATTGCAGATAAATCAACTAAAGTAGATGCGAAATTGTTAAGTTGTTTAGCACTAAAAAATACAGCGTCAACATCATCATTATAGTCTTCAATAATCTGGCTCGGGTCAACATATGGCGGTTGCCCGCTTTTATTTACACTGGTAGATATAAGCGGCATTCGAATAGCATCGAGCACCTTTAAACAAAACCTGTGACTGGGAATTCTGAAAGCTGCGGTTTCCTGATTTAATATTGCCGCCGTTTTGTTATTTAATCTTAATACTACCGACACCTGATTTGGCCATAATTCATTTAAAAAATCAAGATGATGCTCATTATCAATTTCAACATAGTTCATTAATAATTCCATATTGCCGATAAGCAAAATATTATTTTTCCTGCCGTCGCGATGTTTAATTTTTGATATTCTCTCTACCGATTCTTCATTAAATGGATTTGCACCAAATCCGTATAGTGTATCGGTCGGATATATAAAAATCTTACCTTCATAAAAAAGTTTTTTAGTATTTATAACTGCCTTGTCGCAGTTATCTTCAATTTTAAATATTTCCGCCATTCAAACCTAAACTGTTAAAAGAAGATCAATTTTTTTTATTACGTTTGCCGGTAGTAATTTGTACGCGCAGGCAAATGTATTAATCGGACATGCATTGTAACCATGAATGCCGCATGGCTTACAATCAAGTTCATCATAACTTATAAAACTACTATTATTTGTGTATGGATAAAAGCCGATTGATGGTGTTGTAGAACAATATATAGTAAGCGTTTTTGTACCGGCTGCCATTGCAAAATGAGTGGGGGCACTGTCATTGGAAATTAATAGATCACAATTTTTTAAGAGCTCCACCGATTCGGTTATGCCAAACATACCTGCTGTTACTTTTGCTGCGCCACCCGATTTTTGAGCGATTTGACCGCATAATTCCTTATCGTTTTGGCTTCCTAAAAGTAATACGGTATAACCCTTATTTTCTAAATGAATAATTAGTTCCGCGAAATATTCCGGTGGATATTTTTTTGTTTCCCATACCGTCCCGGGCGCTACTGCGGCAGTTTTATTTGTGATGTTTTCTGAACTTAGATATTTTTTTATTTTATTTTTGGTCTCATCAGAAATGTCTAATTCAGGTCTCACCCGCCAGGATGATTCGTCATAACTATAACCGATCAAATCCAAATTTCTTTCTACTTCATGAATTTTTTGTTTGTAAGGAATAATGTATTTGTAAATATGAAACAAACTACTATTATCAAATCCATAAGTTTCTCTTACTCGGCTTTGCATAACAATAAAAGCTGAACGGAATGAACGGTGGGGTGAAAATATTTTAGTATAATTATTTTCTTTAATACCCTTTATAAATTTTAGCAGTTTAAAAATCGATTTATGTTTGCCCCTTTTATCCATTACAATAACATCATCGGCGGCTGGCGACGCTTTGAATATTTCCGCTGCGACGGGGATACACAACACATCAATATAACAGCCAGGATACATTTCTTTTAACTTCTGCAGCATTGGAAGTGTTAAAAGCGCATCACCGATGAATGCTGTTTGTATTACTAAAATCTTTTCCACACGGATTAATACTTCCATATTTTGTGCTGCCATAGCCATTGTTCGGGGTGTTCCCTTATTGTTTTTTCAAGGTGAGCAATGTGCCGCTGGGTAAGCTCCCTTATTTTGTCCTCTTCTTTTTCGGGTAGGTTTTCCTTGCTTATTTCAACCATGTCGGCTTTGTATGTTCCGTCTGGCTGACGAATAGCAATACCGTACAAAATGGGAGCGCCGCTCTTTAAAGCAAGCATAGCGGTACCTTGATAAATGGAAGTGGGTTTTCCGAAAAACATAACCCTTTCGCCTTCTCTCGACCCTCGCTGGTCGGCTATAATTGCAACATTGTTTTTATCGAGCAATTCTTTATAAATATTACGAACCGACACACCGAGATATACAACCTTTACATTTCTTTCTGTTCTCATTTTCGAAATCCAATTATCAACGTATGGATTTCGCTGCGCTTTTACAATTGCGGAAACAGGCATTTTTATATGTGAAGCTGTAGACGCTGCGATATACTCCCAATTACCAAAATGTGCCGAAAGTAAAATTAATCCTTTATTCTCTTTATGTTTTTCGAGTATAAAATTTGTGTTGGAACATTGTACTGCATCATCAATCTGCTTTTTAGTCATCCAGGGCATATACAGTATCTCCATAAATGCCGTTGAAACACTTTTATAATTATCGCGCGCTATCCTATTTATTTTAACTTCATCAAAATGCGGGAATGCAGTTCCTAGATTTTCAAGAACAGTTTTTTTGCGGATTGGTATTAGATAAAAGAAAATAGTACCGAGAAGTTTGGCAAATTTCCGTGTATTTTTTAAACCAATAAGTTTAAATAAATAACTGAACGAAATGAACAAAAGATATTCTAATTTATTTTGCACCGGAAACTTAAATTTTTGAGTTACAAAAATAGTTAAACTTATGTTTAAAACTTAAGTCTAAAATATTTAAATAAAAAAACCCCCATTAAAAAGAAGGGGGCTAAATTTAATTTGTAGTTATCTTTCGTTGCCAGCTATCATCGGAAAGCTCACCCCGCATTGTGGAATGAATTAACTGATAATCGGAAAAACCTGTAAGATCTGCAAAAACAAAAATAACGCCCCCTTCTAATTGATGGTAAATCCATGTTTCGTATGGCTTTGTGTCAACCTGGTTGGGATATCTTTCAATCTCGCTCGGTTCGCCGTATGTAACAAATACACGTCCTCTATCGGTCTTCCAACCTTTACGCTGTATATTGCTAAAATGTTCGTTTGCATACTCCACACGGCGCATATAATCGCGCTGGTACTCGTTCCCCGGTGTTTCAAGAATTTGATCGCGCCCTCTCCAGAAATCAAATAAAAATTTCTGTTTCCCTTCTTCGCTTGAAAGTTTATTCCATTGAGTAATTTCTTGACTCGTGGCAATATACTTTGCAATGGCAAAATTTTGATTTAATTCTTCATCGGACATAGACGCAAACTCGCTAAATAATAGCTTATTGTCGCCAACATTATACACTGATGAATCAACAACTGACGGATTATAAACAAACAATTTTTTCGCCGAATAAACCGTTATGTTTTTTATAGAATCGCTGACGGTAATTGCCAAAGTATAAGAGCCTGAAGGAAATTTCATTGAGTTAATAGCGCCAACTTCAACCATAGTTGAAGTTCTGCGCGGAACAATTTTTTTCTTTTTGTAGACATTTTTGCCGTTCGAATTCACTAATATTTGTTCAAGTTTAAAAGTTTCAGAACCAATATTTTTATCAAGGTTATACAACTCGGCATAAAAATATATTACAGGCACTGATGCACCGTAAATTATTCCGGGATGTGGTACTACTTCGTAAGTATTTTTGTAAAATATTGATTTTTTATCATCCGACTGCTGAATTGTACTGGCAAGTTCTAAATCGCTTATCGATACTCTTTCTTCAGGAAGGGCAGTAATTTTTAATGGAAATGAAATTGAATCAATTTTTGTAGAATCGTATGAATCGCTGCCAAATAAAAGACACCGGTATTCCCCTATCGGAACAACAAAACCAATATTGCCGGTTAAGCTTTTTGATGCAGCACTAATATTATTAGTATCTACATCATTATAAAACCGGAATTCTTTATTAATGGCGAATTCGCCAGATTGCGTGTTGAGCATTTGAACTAAAAGTCTGCCTCCGACTTTAAGTTTTTCATCAACTGCGGTCACTTTAAGTTCGGGCTGATAGAAAGAATAATAAACTTCTAAATAAGCATTATTCTGATCGTACATAAAACGGGCATAATCAAAATCAACTTTAAATTTATTTTGCCCGAAAGTAAAAACGGAAGAAACTATTAAATAAAATAGTAATTTTTTCATGATTATATCTTTAAAGAAAAGGCTGGAGTAAACCAGCCTTTTTTAATTGAACTTACTTATTGGTAATTAAAAACCAAGTTTTACAGAGAACATATGGTTAGCATCAAAATATCTTGCCGTTCTATAAGCATAATCAACTGTAATGTTTATGCCTGCGTCTACATTAAAGCCGGCGCCAAATGTTGGGCCAAAAATATTTTCATCGTCATTAGTTGCATCCGGCGCAAAGGCATAACCGCCGCGCAAGAAGAAAAGATCCTTAAAACCGATTTCTGCGGCAATTTTATATTCATCATTGGCAAAGTTATTATTTTGAAATGATGTAGCTAAAACAGCTTTGAAGTCATCGGCAAAAGTGCTTTCATAACCCAAACCAAGTTCTATCTGCGAAGGAAGTTCGAACCCCGCAGCATCTACTTTGTAGAACTGTGTTCCTCTTAAACCGGATATTGCTTCTGCTTGTCTTAACAAGTCAGGTCCATCAAATTTCATTTGGGGACCGAAATTTTTAAGAACAACACCTAATTTTAATCCTTCAATTTCTGCAATACCATTGTATTGAACGCCGGCATCAAATGATACACCGGTAGCGCCGGTATTCATTATTTTTTCAGAAACTACATTAACGGTAACGCCTACATGTATTCTGTCGGTTAACGCATTAGCATATGTAATACCGAGAGTTACAAACAATGGAGAAAATGTGGCGCCGGTACCAGACTGGTTTTCCGTTGTAGTAACCGGTATTTCTCCAAAGTCAATCGATTTTACACTGAATGCAAGAGAACCTAAACCTTCAAAATTCGTTGCAACTGCAGCATACGACACTCCGATATCTGCAAGATACGACATATGTGAAAACATAGCTTCGGTACCGAATTTTGTTACTCCAAGACCTGCAGGGTTATAATATATAGCTTCAATACCCTCAAGTCCTGAAATGTATGCGCCTCTCATAGCCATACCGCGAGCACCGACCGGTATCAACAATTCTTGGGCGCCCGCCGTTCCGTTTCGCTTTCCACCGCTCGCAAAAACATCCACCAACATCAACAATGTTAGTAAGAATATTTTGATTATTGTTGTAGTGTATTTAAACATTTTTTAATCTCCTTTAAAGTTTGATTATAGTATAGGGAGAGTTATCTCCCCCTATAAATTATAACCTATCTATATATTGTGTTTCCATAATTACTGCTAACTTCATAACCTTTGTACCAACGCCGGGCATATCTAAATATGCAAGATACACACCACTGGCAACTGGTAATCCATCTTTATTACGAAGATTCCAATCAATATATGGATTGTTGTCATTTTTCTCTATTCTTTGTATGAAAACACCTGCTAAAGAAAAGATTCTAATTGTAATATTTGTAGGTAGATTTGTAAACCTCATGAATCTCTGGTATTTATCTCTTTCCAGATTGTTTGAGCCGAAATAAGGATTTGGGAAAACCGAAATGTTATTTACATTCACCTTTCCGGTTTCAGGATCGCTTAGTTTTGGCGCAATTGCTGTACCAGCGAATTCGTCACCGGCAACAATAGGTTTCCAAGCCTCTATTCTAATAACTGTTCCTTTTTCTGGAATTTCGCCAACAAATGCAAGTGAACCGAAATTAAAGTCCTCTTCAAGTGAAAGAGGAGAAATATCCGGTGGATTTTGAACATCAAATGGCGCTGTGTACGCAAAGATTTGTTCCCATGAATCGTTCGACAAATGTGACCATTTATGGTTCGGAATAGCCAGTGTAGGATCAATCCTTGAATTATCAAGTACCTTAACCATTAACTGGTGAGTTGTATCGTTAGGTAACCTGCCTGTATTAAATACCTGGAACGGTACTTTAGCGATTTTGCTCAATGTATCTTTCTTAATTACCGGAACAAAACCAATCTGGTAGCCGGTAGCAAAGAAGTATGATGAATCAGTAAATCGTAATTCATAGTTGTTATAGCCTAATCCTTCTTTAGCCTGAGTAGCCTGGAAGATTAAACTTTGATTAGAACTTTTTGCAACTACTGACCATTTGCCGGTCGAATTAAGGTTACGATATACGTTTATCGGATCAGACATTTCAACACCGCCCGGTCCTTTTACTTCATATATACCTTTTACGCCATATTTTGTTGTCTTGAAATCGAGACTGTCTTTACCTGTATTCTCTACAATTAGTGTAAAGCCATCAACAACCGGGTTATGAAGAGTATCGACCGGGTGAGGAGTAGCATCACCCGCCGTAATAGGAGTATTTGCTCCGTAAGATGTTTGATTTGTTAAAAGTGTATCACCTGTAGTTTTGTCTATTAGCATATATGCTAACGTGTCACCACTGTTTTTATAGAATTTAACATTGTATGTATGACCAGTCAATTCATCCTGGTTTAATACTTTAAATCGTACGCGTGCGTCTGTCACTCCAACAGTCTGTTGCAAATCAATGTTGCTTCCATCGGGATATGAATAGAAAGCGTCTATTTTATCTGTACTGGGCAATACTTCAATGATAGCCGGTGTGCTTTCCAATATTGGCGGATCGCTGAATCTGGAAAAACCATAAGCAGTAACCGCGAAATAATAGGGGTTAGCATTGTATAACGGCCCATTGCTATAAGCATCGGAAGATATAACATAATGTCTTCTCAATCCTTCATCATTACCAGTGATGTAAGGCTCAACATTTTGATGACCGCCGTTTACAAAAATAGAATCATATTGAAAATTTCTGATTTCAATAATTCCATTTGTTTTATCGAAAGTTGCCAATAACTTCGGCTCTGTACCTGCTATATCTTTAAATTGCCAAACCTGGTAACCTTCGAAATCATAATACTTATTAGTTCCCACCGGGAACACAATAACATTACCGTTTACATTTAACCGAATTGTATCTGGTATAATCGGGTCGAAGGCGTGGTAACTTTCAGCATTCATTTCCCAGGTAAGAGTAATTTTTCTATCACCGGGAACTGCTGTAAGATTCGGCGAAGGCGGTGCAGGCGTCAGGTTAAAATCAAGATCGTAGGCTATCTGAGCAGCAATATCTTTTTCCTTTAACACAGTAATAGAATTAAGATTGCTCGCGCCAACACCAATTACCAGCCCTACTACAATTTCCTGAGTGTCGCCGGGAACCATTGTAAATGGACCGGAGCCCATCACGTGGCGTCTATCTCCGGGAGGAGGACCGCCGGGAAATCCACCGCCTTCATACCAACCTGTTTTCGCAACAGGGTCGCCGGCAAGAATAATTTTCACAGTATCGTTTGTATTCGGGTCGATGAACGGATCACCGTTCCAGACTTTTCCTGAAAGATAATTGTAAAACTCAATAGCACCAGCTGGCACGCCTTGCTGAGGATCGACAAATCTAGGATCGATACCATTCAAATAAAAAGTAAATGCGGTCATTGGTAAATTCCTTTTACCTTTAATCCATTTACCATCAAATTTTGCGCTGTCTAAAGCGCCAGCAGGAACAACTGGACCCTGGAAAAAGTCATATCCAACCGCCGGCGGAGGTGTTCCATAAGTACCGTCATTATTAGATGCATTCCAAGTATAACCTAAACTTAATGCGGTATCGCATCCAGTATAGTCATCATTGGCATCGCCCATGTCAGTGTCTGACCAATAACCGAGTATCATGTCGCGTATGGTTGTAGTTCCTTTATTTACAATTCTATATTTCTTAAAAACCATATCGCCCAAAGGACCGGTTCTCTGAAATCCAAATATTGTGGTCTGAAATTCAAGACCCATCGGTAAAGTACCATATGTAAATGTAGCTCTATTAGGATCCAAATCATTTGCAACATACCAGAGTACTTCATCGCCGATAAAATAAGGAGTATCACCGGCTGATGGCAAACCATCGCCGTCAACATCAACATACGGAGCTCCGTCTTCTACAGGCCATTCGTTATAGTCTTTTTCATAAGCGTCTCTTACGGGACCAGGAGGAAGTAGCTCCCATCCTTTTCTTATTTTATAAACACGGTATTTTTCCAAACCGGGGTTATCTGCCTCACCGCTTGGAAGAATTTTACCTGCTTGTAGACCCTGACGATGGGTATTACCGTTCATTCTTATTTCTCTACCAACTTTACCGGCAAACACAAGTCCATCTTCAAATATTGCAGATTTACCTGTGTTTTGTAAACCTCCGGGCCAGTAGAAGCCATTGGCATCTGTAACCGGATCGTGTGAACCATCGCCATTATTAGCTACCCACATTAGTATCTGGTTAATAGCAATATATTGATAATCGTCGTTGGTTGAGACTTTTTTAATCTTATTATTTTTTTCATCCCCTCTAAATCCGAGAGAGAGAAAAGCCAATATCAGCAGAAAAGCTGACAAAAGACTTATTATTTTTTTGTTCATTTTAATCTCCATTATTAATATCAGATAATATCAGGTAATTTTAATAATTTAGCCTAATACCTAATCTAATTTGCCTTGGTGTACCAAAATTTCCGGAGGCATAGTTCATTGCTGTGTATATATCTTTATAAAGTTGAGCCTGTTCATCACCATATTGGCTGCGAATAGATTCAACTTGATTAGTACCTTCGGGTCCGGTCAACCAACCATCATCGTAAGCATCGCCGGATGTGTTAAAAACGCCAACAACATTCTGCGTGTTAAGAAGATTAATTACCCACACATAGATATTCGCATTAAAGGGCCCGATTTCAAAAGTTTTATCAACTTTGGCATCAAGCTGGAATGTCCATGGCGTGGTAGAAGCATTGAGCGGTTCAACAGGGAAAGCCCTGTTTCCAAAACTTTGGTCGTCCCAACGGGTATAATTAAATCCACTTGTAAACGAGAAAAGTAAATTTGCACCTAATCTCTCAAGAATTTTGCTTCCTAAAAATGTAGGACCGTCATCTTTTGCAAAACGGTAATCGATATTTATAAAGCCGGTATGAGTTTGATTAAAATCTAACGGCGCAACCTGCTGCGGGAAAAAAGGTGTTGCAGTAGGCGACTGCCAAACCTGTCTGAAACTTGAGGATGGGTTTGAACCCGTTCCAAGAGCGTCAGAATAGGTGTAGTCTACAGTGGCAGAAAGTCTATTTGATCTTCTTAAATCAAACTTTAGTTCAACGCCTTTAACAGTAGAAAAATCGCCATTAATAAATGCATAATACTGCCTGTGGTTTGCAGAAGGATCTGCATAAACCGAACGGATTTGTATTTGGTCCTTTATATCTTTATAGAAACCGGTAATATCAAACGCAAATGAGGAACCAATCTGCTGTTTGAAACCGATTTCGTATTGAGTTGTTCTTTCGGGACGCAGACCAAAACCAACCGGAGCGGAGATGGCGAAACCACCTTTTATATTATCGGCAACAACGTTATATCCCTGGTAAACATCTCTTAACCTTGATTGTTGAACAAACTTTCCATACTGAGCATGGAAAACGGTTTGCTCTGTAACCGGGAAAGAAAAACCAAGACGTGGACTAATTTGTGTAAACGGTTCAACATTTACTAAAGTAGCCGGGTCTATTAAGTTATCAGATGTAAATACGATGTTGTGCGGATCTTTAAATGTTTTTCCGTCTATGTCAATATAGTCCAATCTGAGACCCATATTAACAACAAGATCACTAAATTCCATTTTATCCTGGATATAATAAGCTGCGAATACAGGATGTCTTGGAGCGGTTAATCCGTCATCTGAAATATTTCCAGTTGCGTCATACCCATAGTTATCAAGTCTGTTGTAATAATCATTAATTACGCCGTCCGGTATTGAAGCTCTTAAACTTGCAATACTGAAGGGGCCCGGAAGAGCATATCTTCTTACGGTGTAATATTTAAAATCGCCGCCGGTTTTAAGTTCGTGGTGTGCACCTATTTGATACAATAGATTGATTGTGCCGCCGATAGTTTGGTTGCGGCGCTTTTCGTAATAATTATACGGTCTTTCAGCCCTCAAAAAGGTATTACCAAATAAAGTAAGATTGGTCTGAAACTGACCATCGCTTCTTAAGGTATTACCAAGTTTAGCGTTTTCAACTGAATCGCCGTATGCGGTAATATTATGCTTTAAATATGGGTCCATTTGAACCAAAAAATCATCGTAATAATTTACAATAAGATCATAAAAAGCTTTTGTGCTAATTATATGTGTTAATTTTAAGCTTCCGGTAAGGGTGCTTGACTGCTGTTGCCCGGCACGATTAACCGTAGCAATGGCATTTCTACCAACACCAAGACGCCGGTCGTTCACCCTATAGCTTGCATTAACCTTTATCTGGAATGGATTTGCATCTAAAAATAAATTACCTTGAAATTGATAGGTATTAGATGCATTGTTAGGGTTATAACCGTCAGGATAATAGATATTAAATGTATCAGGGTTTGCGAGACCTACATCGTAAACATTTTTAAAATCTAATCCTTTGGTAAAACCAACACCGGTTTTATTAAAAGTATTACTTGCCGCTACAAAAAATCTTAATTTTTTGTATGAAGGTAAGATAGGTCCGCCGGCGGTAAGTACGTACTCGCTATAGCCATAGGAATATGTACCGAGAAATTTTTCTCCAACTTTGGTAAAATTATCGGTGATAGCTTCAAAGCCGATTTCATAATCTTCGGCACCGGTTTTTGTAGTGGTGGATACAATTCCTGCGTTAGCTCCGCCATACTCTGCGGAATAACCACCAGCCTGGAACTGTATTTCTTCTACCGCATTTTGAATACCAAGCGTTGATGCCCCGCCAAAAACCACATTAGTTACAGAAACACCATCAACAATGTAAGAAACCTGGTCTGCACGGCTTCCTCTTACATAAATATTTCCGCCTTGAGTAACAGTACCAGCCTGCGTGCTTACAACATTTGCAACACCTCTTACCGGCATATTTTCTATATCCTCCGCACTAACTATGTTAATAGAGTTAGTAACCTGGGTATTAACAAGCGGTTTAATTCTCGTAACAACTACTTCGCCGAGTTCGTACGTATCAGAAGGTAAAGAAAAATTAGCTTCCGTAGTAACGTTTACAGATACGCGGATATTATTAAACGTTACCGTTTTATATCCAATGTACCTTGCAAGAAGCGTGTAAGTATTTGGCGCAACATTAAGTATAATGTATTCGCCATCGACGTTAGTTGCCGCACCTAAACTTGTTCCTTCAATTATAATATTTGCACCAATTAACGGTTCTCCTGTTTGTAAATCTAAAACTTTACCAACAATTTTACCGGTTTGGGCAAATGTAAATGAAGAGAGCAAGGATAGAAGTAAAAGCAAAAGTAAAAATTTAAATTTCATAACTACTTATCTCCTTTATAACAAATCTCTTGAACGAATGGGAGGAGGAACCACTGAATTTATAAAAATAGATAAATCATTTGGTTTTCCATGTAAGAACATATAATATTTATATCCAGCCGTTAAACTTCCGAGATTAAGGGTGTCTTTATATGTAGTGCCTCCGGTAATAATAACTGTATAGTTTCCTGGCGCAACGTTTCCTGCTGAAAACGTTCCTTCGAAAGCTAATGCAGTTGTTGAAATCGTGTCAACAGTTGCAGTATCGCTTGCCGGAATGAATGTTTTCACTTCGTATTCCATGGATTCTAAAGTATCCAACGTTGCTGCTGCGTTAACAAAAAATAGGTGTGCGTTACCGGAAGTTGGCGCCTGGCTAACGTATACCAGCCCATCGGCTACTTCCAAATATGAAAAAGTGCTTACCAATTCATCAGGTGAATAAAAACCATCAAAAACAATAGTAGTTCTATCGAAAGAAATAATTTCAATGGTTTTTTTATAAATACTTGTATTAGTACTATCAAAAACTTCGAACACTCGTTTACCAGGGTGTATGTCAAAATATTCCGACGCTGAACCTGATTTCAGAGCATTAAGTGTGGAATGTAATACTTTCCCGTCAATTGTAACTTTCATTAGGGAAACATTACTGGACACATTTACGATTCTAGCCTCGGAAAATGCATCTATAACAGGGGGAATTGTCGGCTCCTCAACACAGCTGACAAGTGTCAAACTGAATAGAGATAAAGCCATGGACAATATCCCTGCTTTAAAAGTTAACCGCATCTCATACCTCATTAAATTTGTGAAGATATTTATGAAACAGATTTGTATCTCCAATTAAAAAATTAGCTGCTGCCCTTTTAAAAGGGCAGAACAGCTAACGGATAAATTAGGAATGTTTATACTACTTAAGTAGCATCATTTTCTTTGAAGAGGTGAATGAACCAGCATTCAAAGTATAAACATATAAGCCCGACGCTAATTTTGAAGCATCGAAATTAACTTTATAATTGCCTGCGTCTTTAGTAGCATTTACTAAAGCTGCAACCTCTCTGCCCAATACATCATATATTTTTAGAGTTACGTTGCTTCTTTCGGCAACTGAGAACTCAATAAATGTGCTCGGGTTAAATGGATTAGGATAGTTTTGTGATAAGTTGAAAGTTCCCGGTACTGTACCGTTATCTTCAACCGAAACAACAACCGCGCCAAACCAGTACAATGCTTGAACCTGAGGTGCCGTATTTGAGAAACCTAACCATGTGTAAGGATCTGAAGTATTTACATACAAAGGATCATAGGCCATATAGACAACTTTATTGCCTGCAGCTAATGTTCTGTGGGAAGCTGCCGGTAAAATTTGTACGTTCGCAACGTTATCAATGCCTCTTGTTTCAGCATTTACGTCAACTGTAACATCGCTAAGTACGTCATATACATCCATCCAGTTGGAAGTTCCATCACTTGATTCGTATGTAGGATCGTATTGCAATGAATCTGCTGTTGTAGCAACAAAAGCTGTATTCAATGAATCGCCCAATGATGTAGCACCTGCGATAGGGAATAACCGTTGAGGTAATGCCTGACCGGTGCTGGCTGCATAACTTACGTCATTATAGCTGTGTGTAATACCAAGAATATCATATTCAAAGCTGCCGGCAGCAAAATCCTGATTAACATAACCATTTCTCGCACCAAGCCATTCCTGCCCGGCGAGGAAATAATTATTATCAAGAGAAGCGGCAAGCCATGGTCTGATGACGTCATCATTATAGTCAGCAGGACCGTTAAGTGAGCTTGAAATTTCAACTATATTAGTATAGTAATTAACTAATTCAGTTGTTAAAGGACCGTAAGCCCATACGTCATGATCAAACTCAAGTGTATTATAGTTTGCATAGTCGCCTATTCCAAAATAATAAGACTGCGGATAACCGGTAGCTTTAAAATCAAAACCATTAAATACTACAAGAGTTTTGAAACCAGGTGTAGGTTTGAAAACTAAATAACTAAATGATGATAATGATGTTGACGAATTACCTTGAACGTCCGTAGCATCTACTGTATAAGTAATTTTAGTTCCGGGTGATTGTCCTGGTATTTCACCGCTCCATTGATCGCCCGAGGTATTGCTCATCGCAACGCTATTAGTAACACCATCAATGGTGTATAGAATATTTGCAGAAGCTACACCAGAAGGACCGCCTGAAGGGTTGCCATCTGTAATAGTAGCGCTAACAGACTGAGGAGCTGTGGATAAACCACTGTAAACCTGTGAAAGGTCAGAAATAGTTGGAGGAACATCGCCCATTAATTCAACAGCAACTTTCATATCCCATGTAAATTCTCTTGTCCACCAGCCTATATCTCCGCTAGAACCGGTTACAAGACGACCGTTCGCATAAAATTTCCATGCGTGGGCGAAATCGGTAAGGGAAGCTGCAAAAATACCAATACGATCGGTTGTTCCTGATGTAAGGTTAGGAGCAACGTTGCTCATAACAACACCAAAAACTTCACCTTCTTCAATAATAGGTTCATAAGCTAACAAGCTCATCTCAACCCATTGATAACCGCCAACACCGCCTGGATTCTCAGGAACAATCGGGGCGCCTTGTCCGCCGTCACTCCATATATCTTCAGCGAATGGACTTGGAACACCCTGGTTAGAAATGTCTACCCAGTCGCCTGTACGGTCAGCGTTATCATAAAAACCGGTAATGTCGTTAAAATTGTTTCCAACTGCAGGATAATATCCCCAGTTTCTAACAGCGGCTGTATCAAGCTGGTCTTTCGTCCAGCCGAATTTTACAATTTTAATTTCGGCGCCGGCGCCGTCAGTGTTTTCGTAAGGGGTAAAACCTACCGCTAGAACTTTAATTTGAGTAGGTGCAACAAACCACTGAACACCAATGTCTCTCGAAAAGAAACCGAAGTTTGAGTTACCCGATGCCGGGAACAAACTTCTGTACTCCAAAGTATCCGGTGCGCCAAGAACATTTGCCGGGGCAGTTTTGGATGTGGCAACGTGAGGTACCAACTTTGAAGATATTCTTTTTACTTCATTGTCTTTGTACATCTTACCGGATGGGGTTAGCACATAATTGTTCTGTGCTAAAAGCATACCGGAAGCAAACAATAAAAGTGTACATAATGTAAAAACACGTTTAAGCATAATTGCTCTCCTATGAATGTGAGTGAATTGATTATTGTTAATACGAGAAACAGCCAATTTAATATCTAACTCAAAAACAAGCTTTCCTCTTGTTATATTAATGTTAAATCTAAAGACCGTGTCAAAATACTACAAGCTATTTTTTTTGTCAAGTATTTTTTTAGCTTTTATTTAACCGATAATTACGTTTTTTTTTTTTACTTGTCAAGTAACTAAAAAACCACTTAAAATAAATTTTCGCCGTTGATACTGCCGCGATACCGTTAATCTATAAAACGATGAATGAATAATTTTACTACAATCAACAATAATTGTTATATCGAACATGGCTATTACCCCTAATTTCATTAGCTATAATTAACATCTTCTATTTACTATTTGCTAAAATAATCGCTCTAAAAACTGACAGAAATAAAATCTTTCATAAATAAACCGAAAGATATTTCCGGGCAAATAACCCTTTTCAATAACAATTATTCTGAAATAATTTAAACATTTTCTATTATATCCCGAGATTCAGAATAAAAAAAAAATTCTATTTTATTGTAAAATTAAAGCGCGGCTTTTAATTTTTGAACTATTTGCGCCTTCGGAACAGCGCCGATAATAGTATCTACCACTACTCCGCCTTTAAAAATTAAAAGGGTGGGGATGCTTCTTACACCATATTTTATAGCCGTCTGCTGATTTTCATCAACATCAAGTTTTCCGATTTTTGCTTTACCTTCATACTCACCGGCAAGTTCTTCAACAATCGGGGCAATCATTTTGCACGGTCCGCACCATACAGCCCAAAAATCAATAAGTACCGGCAATTCTGAGTTGATAACATCTGCTTCAAAAGTTTCATCTGTAAAAGTAACTGGTTTCATTTTATTTCCGTAAAATTTTATTGTTTAAATTAGAGAGTTTCGCCGCCCTGACCAACATAATTGACAACGTCTTCTCCACCGTCTGCATGTATCAATCCGCCTGATATCCATTCGCCGCCGTCTTTACATAAAAGCGAAATTACTTTTGCAACATCTTCGGGTAAGGTTAACCTGCCCTGCGGATTTTTTCTTTTGGCAACTTCTATCATTGCTACGTTGCCGGGAATTTTTCTTAACGCCGGAGTATCTGTAACACCTGCCATTATTGAATTAACACTTACCTTTTTATAACCAAGTTCAACAGAAAGCTGGCGCACATGCGATTCGAGCGCTGCTTTAGCTGCGGAAACAGCGCCGTAATATGGTATTGCCGCATGGCTGCCGGAACTTGTCATTGCAAATATTCTGGCTTTATCCGTAAGTAAATTGTGAGCAACAAGGCTTTGGGTCCAATATACAAGCGAGTGCGCCATAACATCGAGCGTCATTTCCATTTGTGCTCTGTTTATAGCAGTTTCATTTTCATTGGGGACAAATGGCTTTAATGTTCCGAATGCCAGCGAATGCATCAGCACTTTAATAACCTGTTTATCTTCAAATTCTTTTTTTAATTCATCCAAAATTTCTTCACGTTTTACTGCATCGGCGGCATTCGCGTTATAAAATTTTACCTGCCTGCCCGATGTTTTTATCTGCTGAACAATTCGTTCAACATTCGGCATAGTTGCCTGACGATCGAGGTGGATACCGATTATATTAAAACCATCCGAGGCAAGTTTTAACGCGGTAGCCTCACCGAAACCGGAAGACGCGCCGAGTATAAGTGCCCAATATTTATTATTCTCATTTTCGCTCATCAAAAATACAGTCCTTAACTATTCCACATAAAATTGAGTGATAATAATACAAAATTGATACTTGTTAAACAATAATGCATTTTTCAAAAAATAATTTATTTATCAAAAATATTTAACAGGCTTATTCAACCTACGCTGCCGCGAAGTAAAAAAATTTGAGCCGGCAAAAATATTACTTTTGGTTAAATGCGAGTGATTCTTCGCCGAGGAGTTTTTTTATCTCTTCGATGAACTTATCGGTTATTTTAACTTTGAGTTCTTCTAAAAAAAATACACGCGCGCGCGCGCCGCTGTTAAAAAGATGAAGGTAGACGGGAAGATTGCCCGGATATTTTTTTATTATTTTTTTTATAGCGGTAATTTTATCAACAGAATAATTGTCATTCTCTAAAACAATTTTTACACTCTGAGCAAATCGGCTGCGTGCTTTTTTTATCGGCATCACTTCTTCAATATGCAATTTAATTGCATCGCCGCTGCTTTCGGGTTTGCCCAAAATAAAAACGCATTCTTCTTCTTTTACAAACTCGCCGTATTTTTCAAAAGTACTGGAAAACATAAGAGCTTCGCACGAGCCTGAAAAATCATCTAATGTAAAAAATGCCATGGTGCGGTTCGATTTATCAATTTTTGTTTTTAATGAAGTAACAACGCCGCATGCGCGCACGGTATCCATGTTTTCTAATTTTTCTGTTTCACCGAGGTGAATTGTAGAAAATGAGAGGTAATCAATTTCGTAAGGACGAAGCGGATGACCGGTTACGTAGAAGCCAATCACTTCCCTCTCCCTGGCAAGCATTTCACGCTCATCCCAGGGTTCAACATTTTTAAATGCTGGCTCCGTTATTTTTACTTCCTCTTCCATTCCGCCGAACAGACTATTTTCAACAGCGAGTTTTGAGTTTTGAATTTTATGCCCGAACTCAAGAGCGTCTTCAACCGATGCAAATAATTTAGCCCTATCTTTATCTATTGAGTCAAATGCTCCGGCAAGTACCAAACCTTCGAGTGCGCGTTTATTTACTGTGCGTGTATCGGTGTTGGCGCAAAAATCGAAAATGCTTGTATAGCTGCGCTCTAATTTTTGCCGGCTGCGTATTATTTCTTCAACAGCGGTAACTCCTACATTTTTAATTGCCGACATACCGAACCGGATTTTTTTATTTTCAACATCAAAATAAACAGAGGGTTTGTTTACATCGGGCGGAAGAACTTCTATTTTAAGTTTGCGGCAGTCTTCTAAAAATGTGGTTACTTTATCGGTGTTTCCAAATTCATTCGTTAAGTTTGCGGCAAGAAATTCTGCCGGGTAATGAGCTTTTAAATAAGCGGTTTGGTAAGCGACAAAACTATATGCAACCGCATGGCTCTTGTTAAAACCATAGTTTGCAAATTTATCAATCGCGTCAAAAATTTCCGTCGCGGCTTTTTCCGAAATTCCTTTTTCAACCGAACCATGAACAAATTTTACTTTTTGTTCAGCCATTGTTTTTAAATCTTTTTTACCCATCGCGCGGCGCAGATTATCCGCTTCGGCTAAACTCATACCACCGACTTTATTTGCAATTTGGATTACCTGCTCCTGGTAAACTATAATGCCGTGGGTTTCTTTTAAAATTGGTTCGAGCAGCGGGTGCATATAAATTACTTCTTTACGTCCGAATTTCCGATCGATAAAATCATCAATAAACTCCATCGGACCGGGGCGGTAAAGAGCGTTCATCGCAGAAAGGTCTTTTAAACTTTCGGGTTTTAACCTTTTAAGGTATTCGCGCATCGGGGCGCTTTCAAACTGAAACACACCGGTTGTTTGTCCCTTAGAAAATAGTTGAAAAGTTTCCCCGTCATCAAGTGGTACGTCATCAATGTCAATCTCTACACCGTGACTTTTTTTAATTATCTCCAATGCATCTTGAATAATGGTAAGAGTGCGAAGTCCAAGAAAGTCCATCTTTAGCAGTCCGGCGCCTTCAATCTCTTTCATATTGTATTGTGTTACAATATCAGTTTGTCCCTGTGGTGATGATAAAGGAACGTAATCGCTAACGTCACCGGGGGTAATAACCACACCGGCGGCATGTTTGGAAGAGTTGCGGTTCATTCCCTCAAGCACTTTTCCGTACTTTATAAGATTTAAAATCAACGGGTCTTTAGATTCCTTCACCCATTTTAGTTCTTGCACTTCATCAAGCGCCTGACTTATTGTAAAAACTTTTCCGAATTTTGATGGAATATGTTTTGTAATTCCGTTAACCGTGGCAATAGGTATTTTTAGAACGCGGGCAACATCTCTCAAAACAGCTTTTGAAGAAAGACGGTTAAAAGTAATAATCTGGCTAACGCATTCGGAACCATATTTCTGACGCACATACTCAATTACATCACCGCGTTTGTCATCGGCAAAATCAACGTCAATATCGGGCATCGATTTACGCGCCGGGTTTAAAAATCTTTCGAACAACAAATCATATTTAAGAGGATCGATATTGGTTATACCCAATGTGTAAGCAACAAGGCTTCCGGCGGCGCTGCCTCTACCGGGACCGACTGAAATATTCATCTCGCGTGAAGCATTTATAAAATCCTGAACAATCAAAAAGTAACCTGAAAAACCCATTTTTTTTATTGTATCAATTTCATAATCCAACCGCTCTTCAATTTCGGGTGTTATTTGTTCAAATCTTTTTTTAACGCCTTCGCGCGCAAGCAGTTCAAAATAGTCATCAAGTGTTTTAGCCGGTGAGTCTTCGGGTATCGGGAAAACAGGGTAATGGTGTCCTTCAAAATCGAGGTTTAAATTTATCTTCTCTTCAATTTCAAGAGTGTTGTCAATTGCTTCTTTGTAATTTTTGAAGAGAGTTTTCATTTCATCGGCAGACTTAAAATAAATCTGATCGGTGCCGTATCGAAGTTTGTTGTAATCCGCGCCGTTTTTGTCCGATAGCAAAAGCAAAATATTATGAGCTATCGCATGTTCCTGCTCAATGTAATGGCAGTCGTTTGTAGCGACTAATTTTATGCCGAGTTCCTTTGAAAGCTTTGGCATTCCTTCCAAAACCGGAATATCCACATCCATTCCATGGTCCTGAATTTCGAGATAAAAATCATCTCCGAAAATTTCTTTATATGTTATAGCTGCCTGTTTTGCTTTTTGGTAATTACCGTTTACGAGATGAACAGCAACTACGCCGCCTGCGCAAGCGGAAGTACAAATTAAACCTTCGCTGTATTTTCTAAGAAGCTCAACATCAACGCGGGGTCGATAATAAAAACCCTCGGTGTGTCCGAAAGTGGAAAGTTTTGATAAATTTTTATACCCCTGTTTGTTTTTTGCGAGTAGAATTAAATGATTGTACGGTTTCTTTTTTTTACCTTCACTGTCTTCGGTTCTGCCCCTGTCTTTTCTCGAACCCTCGGTAACAACATAAGCCTCCATGCCTATTATTGGTTTGATGCCTTCTTTTGTCGCTTTTTTGTAAAACTCGGCGGCGCCATACATAACCCCGTGGTCGGTTAATGCAACAGCGTGCATGTTATGTTTTTTTGCGGCGCCGATAAGCGACTCCACCGTGCAGGCGCCGTCCTGTAAACTATAATGTGTATGATTATGAAGATGTACGAAATCCGACATTCAAAAATTTCAATTTTAATTAAGTTAGCTTGTAGTGAATTGCGTTATGACGCATAACAATATTAAAAAATTATACGGAGTAAATGCAAATTATTTTTTTAAGGATTTTATTTGAGAAATAAAATTTTAACTGCGCCCTGTATGTCCAAAACCACCGCCGCCCCGTTTGCTATCTCTAAGCTCTTTAACTTCTTCAATTTGCGCGTGGTAAACTTTTGAAAGAACAAGTTGAGCTATTCTTTCGCCTCTTTTTACAATAAAATTTTCTTCACCAAAATTCATTAAAATAATTTTTATTTCTCCCCGGTAATCGGAATCAATAGTGCCCGGGGAGTTCAAAATTCCAATTGAGTACTTTGCCGCAAGTCCGCTACGCGGGCGCACCTGTAATTCATAACCTGCGGGAATTTCCGCGGAAAGATTTGTTGGTACCAAAACAACTTTGCCCCCTTCCAAAACAATTTCATCTTTTACTGCCGCTCTTATATCCATACCCGCGCTTTCTGCAGTAGCGTACCCAGGTAATTCCAGGTCTTCAAAATTGTTATTTAATCTTTTAAATTTTAGCGCAATCTTTTCAATCACTTTATCTTCTCCGGGCAAATTTTTGTTTGATAAAATTTAATTCGTTTTTGTCGATTATAAAAACCAAAAGTGAGACTACGAATCCGGCTAATAAAATCAGACGATAGTATATTGGGAGTGCAAAATTACCGAATGAATAAAAAATCCCCCCGGTGATTCCGATCAACAAAAACACTTTTGATATTTTCCAAAGTTCATATTCAATTTTGTAAAACTTCTGTGTTACAATATACAAACCGCCCGACATTACAACGTAGCTTATTAATGTAGCAAACGCCGCGCCCATTATACCAAACAGCGGTATGAGTAATAAATTAAAAATTACGTTTGACAGTGCCGCGATGCTCGTTACGATTGGGGCATAAATACTTTTTTCTTTTATATAAATTCCGGCATTAAAAATTACATAAAAGCCGTTAAACAAATATGCCAGTAATACAACCGGAACTATAAAAATTCCGCTCCAATAATCGGGACCAATAATAGTTCTGCCGAAAATTTTAAATTGAACTAAATCATTTATAAATAACGAAAGGGTTATTAAAATTAAACTTCCGGCAATCATAAAATAAGTGAGAACTTTGGAGAACATTTCCTTTGCGTTTTTTTCTTTTGCATTCTGAAGGAAAAATGGCTGCCATGCAAATTGAAACATATTTACAAACAACATCATAAAAATACCGAGTTTGTAATTTGCCTGATAAATTCCGAGTACAGCCAACCCCTGCAAGTGTTCCATAATTGGCCTGTCAATTACCTGGATAAGCATGAGCGAAAAACCCGCAGGTAGATAAGGTAACCCGAATTTTATAAGGCGGCGGAATAATTCTTTTTTTAATGAAAATTTTAGTTCTGCTAAAATATCGGGCAAAAGCAAAACAAGAGCCGCAATTGAAGCTGCTACGTTACTGATAAAAACTGCTTCAATTCCCATTTTTAAACCAAGAATTAAAACAAGAGTCAACCCCACGTTTATTAAAATGCTGATTATTTTAAATGCCGCAAACTTCTTAGCTTTTCTTTCTAAACGCAGCTTTATAAAAGGAACAACAGTATTGGCATCTAAAAACAAAACAAGAATTGCTAATAACATTAGGTAATGATAATTGGCAGGAACCGCAAGCAGGTTGTTTAACGGAACATTTGCAGCGTATATTAAAAGCGAAAGCAATAACGATGTTAGAAAGATCGAGATAAACGGTGTAGAAAAATTATCTTTTTTATCCCCTATTTCCTGTGTGGAAGCAAACTTTAAATATGCCGAATCCATTCCGTAGATATAAACTATATTCATTATACCGACGAAAGCGTAAATGTTTGTAATAATTCCGTATTGCTCCGGCAGAAAAATATTTGTGTAAAAAGGCACCAACAAAAAATTTATAAACCGCCCCACCATCGTGCTGATGCCGTATATAGCAGTATCTTTTGTTAGTTCCTTTAACTTGTCAAACATAAAATAGAATTAGCTGATGTTTTTTATTTTTAGAGAGATGTCGAGAGCCTTAACACTGTGTGTTAGTGCGCCAACGGAAATATAATCCACTCCGGTTTCAGCGATTGATTTTACAGTCTCCAGGTTAACCATTCCGGATGCTTCTACTTTGCAGCGATGGTTAATAAACTCAACTTCTTTTTTCATTTCATCAATTTTAAAGTTATCGAGCATTATAATATCAACGCCTTCCGCAAGCGCTTCTTCAACTTGTTTAATTGATGAACATTCAATCTCAATTTTGTAATTGCCGCCAATAGCTTTTTTGTGATGTTTACATGCTTTAATAGCTTGCGTAATGGAACCAGCCGCTTCGATGTGATTGTCTTTTATTAGATACATATCATATAATCCGATGCGATGGTTCTGGCAGCCGGCAATTTTCACGGCAAGTTTATCTATGTAACGAAGACCCGGCGCTGTTTTACGTGTGTCGATAATTTTTGCGTTTGTATGTTTTATTCTATCTTGAAATGTTTTTGCAAATGTGGCAATGCCGCTCATCCTTTGAAGCAAATTTAATACTGTCCGCTCTGCAGTTAATATAGAAGCTGCCCTGCCACGAACCAGCCCGGCTATTTCACCTGAGTTTACTTCACTGCCGTCATTTTTATAAATTTCAAATTGAATCTCTTCATCAACATAATTAAATACAGCGGCGGCAACTTCAAGACCGGCGATAACGCCATCCTGTTTTATAAGCAATTTACCTTCCGCCATCAACGTTGGGGGAACACAAGCTATTGTTGTAATATCACCGTTTTTTATATCTTCTTCGAGAGCTATTTCTATTATTTTCTTTAATTCGTTTTGCATTTATCTATTCATAAAATGGTTTTAAAGCATCAATAAATTCTTGCGGAGGTCGAATCGCTTTTTTATCATCGCCCCTCATAAAAACATGAACCGTAAAACCCTCGGCAATAAAACGCCCGGTTTCTTTTTCAGTAACTTCATAATTGATTTTTATCTTTAGTACCGGAAGTTCTTTAACAAAAGCATGCACTATCAAAACTTCATCGTACCTTGCGTAATTTTTGTATTTTGCGTACGATTCCAAAACAGGAAGCTGCCATCCTTTATTTTCAAATTGACTGTAAGGAAATCCATGCGCCCGCATCATTTCGGAACGCCCTACCTCAAAATATTCAAAATACTTTCCGTTATAAACGAACTGCATTTTGTCAGTATCAGCATAACGCACCCTTATCTCAGTTTTATTACTCAGCATAGCATTAAAAATTTATGTAAAAGAAGAAATCAAATTTATAAAAAGGCAGGTTAATAAAGAGCTTAAAAAAGAATGTAGCAAATTATTCTTCAAATTCACCCATTCGTCCAAACTTTTCAATCCGTTGATCGATTAATTTTTCAGGTTTAATTTTTACCAATTGGGCAAGTTCCTCAAGTATAGCTGCTTTTAATGAACCGGCAGCTTCTTTTATGTTCTTATGCGCGCCGCCAAGTGGTTCGGGAACAATGCGGTCTATAAGTTTTTGTTCAAGCAAATCGGGCGCTGTAAGTTTCAACGCTTCTGCAGCTTGTTCTTTATAGTCCCAGCTTCGCCACAAAATACTTGAACAAGATTCAGGGCTGATAACCGAGTACCAGCAGTTTTCAAGCATTAAAATTCTATCGCCAACACCTAAACCAAGAGCGCCGCCGCTTGCGCCCTCGCCAATTATAACAACAATTATGGGAACTCGAAGTTTTGCCATTTCGAAAAGGTTGCGCGCAATTGCTTCTGCCTGTCCCCGTTCTTCTGCCTCAAGACCCGGAAATGCGCCGGGAGTATCAATTAAAGTGATGACAGGTTTGTTAAATTTTTCGGCAAGTTTCATAAGTCGTAGCGCTTTACGGTAACCTTCCGGGTTTGCCATTCCAAAATTGCGATATACGTTCGATTTTGTATCACGTCCCTTTTGATGCCCGATAATCATCACTTTCTGGTCATCAATTTGCGCAAAACCGCCGATAATAGCTTTATCATCTCTCACCTGGCGGTCGCCATGGAGTTCGATAAAATTATTCGTCATCTCGTAAATATAATCGAGAGTGTATGGTCTATCGGGATGACGTGCAAGCTGCACCCGCTGCCATCTTGTAAGTCCTTTATATAACTCTTCTTTCAACAACCTTACCTTATTTTCAATGGTAGTAATTTCTTTTTTAATATCTATACCGCCGGAGAACTGACGCATCTCGTTTAATTTTGCCTCAAGCTCGGCGATAGGTTTCTCAAAATCTAACGTTGTTTTTGCCATAACTATTTTTTACTGTTCCACATTTTGTTCAGGGTTTTCCCCAATATTTCAAGATCAAGCCAAACATTTTGATTTTTAGCATAATAAACATCAAGCTTGTCGCTGCTGCTTTCGCTTTCATCAATATACCATAACCCGGTTAAACCTTTTTTACCGAGATACAAATCGCTGTCTATATTTTCTTCCCTTGTACCGACAAAACTTATTTTGCCTGAAAAAACTTTCGGAACCGCGAGAATAAACTTTTTAAACTCGGAACGGCGGCTGCTTATAACAGCGGCTAAATATATGAAAGGATAAATGAATATCAAAACCATTAAGGAAAGTGAAAAATCAAAAAAGGATTTGAAAAATCTAAACACAGGGTCGGAGATATTATATTTTATGCCGATGAGCGGTATATCATCTAAAATTGAAACTGAAGTTTTTCCGACTAAAAAATCTAAACTGCTGCCCGTTAATTTAAATTCAACATTTTCATCGTGAGCAGAAGCCACAATATTCATCATTTGGTTATAGGTTAATTCTTCGGAAGAAAAAATTACTTCATTAACTCTTTTTTCTTTTATCACTTTTTTGATATTCTCAATACTGCCGTGTACCTCAAAACCATTAATTTTGGTTCCAATATCTTTATGAGTAAAACTTATTAATCCGACAACATTATAAATATCCGATTTTTTTGAGTTCAATTTTTCTGCAAGTGTTAAAGCCGGTTTATTTATCCCGACTATAAGCGCTCTCTTCTGAACATACTCACGCTCACTTACTCCGATTTTAAAAACTAACTTCAGAATAACACGCCAAAATGTAAGTGCAAAAACAAGCGCTACATATGTTATAATTACAACCGCTCGGCTGTATGCAAATTGCTTAAAGAAAAAAGTTAATGATGATATAAAAAAGAAACTTAATACTATTGCCCCGAAGTTTCGAAGAATTGAAAGCGAGCTGCGTTTATAAACACCTGTTAAACCCGCAACCGCAATATGTATTAATGCAGGTATAGTATATAAAATAGGCGCATGGTATTGCGCAAAACCCGACCATGTGGTAATGCCCTTATAAAATTTTGCTGCTGCAAAAAGACTTAATCCAAAAAAAACAAAATCGAAAATAATTGAAGTTATAATTAATTTTCTTTTCCCCCAGAATGCAAAAAATTCTCTAACAGCAATAGCTGCCCTTAAGATAAACTCAACTAAAAAGGAAGATGATAGATGTTTTTTTACAAAAAGATGCATCGCATTGTAAAATATTTTTGTTTCATCAAGGTTGCTTCTTTTTGTGCTTTCCCCTTTGTAATGAATTATTTGAGTTGAATGAACATAATAAACTTTACTGCCCGACTTTTGAATTCGGAAACATAAATCTAAATCTTCACCATACATAAAAAACTGTTCATCGAGTCCGCCGACTTTTTCATAAACCTTTCGTGGAAACATCATAAACGAACCGGAGATCGCATCTACTTCGTATGTTTGATTTTCATTAAGGTAAGAAAGGTTATAACGCGCAAATAATTTACTATTTGGAAAAAGTGAACTAAGTCCTGTAACTTTTGTAAACGAAGTCCAGGGACCTGGAAAACTGCGGCGACAGGCAAGTTGTAAAGTTCCGTCAGGATTTAATATTTTGCAGCCAGCCAAACCTGCGTCAGTATGAGTTTCAAAAAACTCAATCATTTTTGTAAATGTATCTTCTCTTACAAGAGTATCGGGGTTAAGGAGCAGCAGATATTTCCCTTTTGCAGCTTTTAAACCGATGTTGTTTGCTTTGCTAAAACCGAGATTTTTATCATTGGCAAATAGTTTTACTTCGGGAAATTTTTCGCGAATAAATTCAACACTGCCGTCATCAGATGCATTATCAACAACGATAATTTCAGCGGAAATTGTTTGTGAGGCTTTATTGATTGAATGAATAAGGTTCTGGAGAAATTCTTTTACATTATAGTTTACTATAATTATAGATAGATCCAACACGTCACCTGATTAAAGTATTCCAATAACACTTCTAAACCTTAACTTCCAAACCATAAATACCGCTTCGCGTACAATTTTTTTTGACATTTTAGAACTGCCCATAACTCGATCCATAAAGATGATGGGTATTTCACCAATTTTAAAATTTTTCTTGTACGCTTTATACGTCATCTCGATCTGGAAAGCGTAACCATTAGATTTTATTTTATCGAGATTAATAGCTTCGAGAACAGAACGCCTAAAACATTTAAAACCCCCGGTGGCATCGTGAACAGGAAGCCCTGTAATTACCCGGGTATAAATATTAGCGAAATAGCTGAGCATAAGTCGCTTCATCGGCCAGTTTATTACATTAACACCGTTTTTATAGCGGCTGCCAAGAACCAAATCATAGTTTTGTATCGCTTTTAAAAAATTTACAATTTCTTTTGGGTCGTGCGAAAAATCGGCGTCCATTTCGAAAATAAAATCATAGCCATGCTTTAGGGCATACTTAAAGCCGGCAATGTACGCGGTTCCGAGCCCATTTTTTTTAGGCCGTCTTAGCACGTGAACCCGGCTATTGGATTTGCTCAAGTCCTCAACATAACTGCCGGTACCGTCAGGCGAGTTGTCATCAACCACAAGAATGTCAATAATATCACTCTTCGAAAGTAATTCGGGAATAAGCTTTGTTATATTATTAAGCTCATCATAAGTAGGTATAATTATTAATGCTCGTTCAGTCATAATAAAAAAAATATAGGTGGTTGATTTGTAATGTTGGAAATATTTTTAAAGTACAAAAAAAATATAACTAATTATAGTGTCCTTTTCCAAAAAGTACGACAAAAATTGTTCGAAATATTATTTTGAAGTCCATTCTGAGCGACATGTTTTCAATATAAAACAGATCGTAGCGGAGTTTGATCTTTACGTCTTCAATTGTTTCGTCATATTTGTGTTTTACCTGTGCCCAGCCGGTAACCCCCGGTCTTACTTTTAATCTTCTTTTATAATAAGGAATTTCTTCCGCAAGCTTTTCAACAAAAAATGGACGTTCGGGTCGTGGACCCACAAGACTCATCTCACCCTTCAGAACATTTATCATTTGAGGAATTTCATCAATGCGAACTTTGCGGATCAATTTACCGACTTTTGTAATACGCGGGTCGTCTTTTTGCGACCAAACAGGGCCTGTTAATTTTTCGGCATCATGCCGCATCGAACGAAATTTTATCATCTTAAAAACAGAACCATTTTGTCCGCATCTTTCCTGCGAAAAAAATACGGGTCCTTTACTTTCTGATTTTATTGCTATCGCGGCAAAAAACCAAATAGGGAAAGAAATTAAAAGTATTATTAAGGAAACGATAATATCCATTAACCGTTTTAATTTTTTTTCCCATTCCGGCATCAGTTCCGGCATTATATCTATTAGGGGAATTCCGTATAACTGCATTGTACGGGCTTGCCCGCTTAATATTTCGTACAGGTCAGGAACAATTTTTAACCCGATATTTTTTGGTTCGCATTTAGCAAGCAGTTCTACAAGCACCTCATGATTTTCTTTTTCGAGAGCTATTATTACTTCTTTTATATTGTTTTCATCTATGATGTTTGAAATTTCGTTAAAATGCCCGATGACTTTTTTCCCTTTATAGTTTTTAGAAATGTCCTCTTTAGCCAGAGAAACATAACCGGCAACATCAAGACCGAGAGCAGGATGTTCAAGAAGTTCATTATGTACCTCGTTAGCTTTTTCATTAAAACCAACAATAATAGCATTTCGTCTTCCATAACCTTTTATCAACAAGTTTCGCTGAAGGCTGCGGATAAATAATCTTCCGAATCCTACAAAAGCAAGAAATAAGCCCCAATAAATAAAAAGCAAAATACGCGTTGAAGAAGCAACATTATGAGCATAATCGTCAACAAAAATTAAAAAAAAGAGGATAAAAATTCCGACGAAGGAAGCTTTGAACAAAGTTGATATTTCATCAAACCTTGATGCGGCAAACCAGGTGCGGTACATCCCGACGAAAGTAAAAATTATTAGCCAGTAAAAATAAACCACCAGCATAGGAATGATAAACTCGGGAACGACAAGGAGTTCGAAAAGTCCGGTTTGCACCCGAAAATAAAAGAAGACAATCCACGCAAGGTTTATAGCGAGGAAGTCTATAAGCAATACGATTATTTTTTCGTAAGATTTATTCACTTATTTTTTTCACTATTTAATCGCAAATATAAATCATTAATTTGTGCGGTCATTTTTTTTTCACTAAACTCATCTCCCAAAAACTCTTTTCCGACTTTACCCATTTCTACCGCCTTATTTCTATCCTGACTCAAAAGAAGAATTTTCTCCGCTAACTGATTAATGTTTTCAGGCTCTATTAGATAACCGTTAATTCCATCTTTAATTACTTCATGCGCACCATCTAAATTGAATGAAATAATTGGTTTTTGCATCATTATCGCTTGAGGTAAGACCCGAGCAAGTCCTTCAAGTAAAGAAGTATGGACAAGAACATCCATGCTATTAATTACTGCCGGGATATCATCTGGGAATATTAAACCTGCAAATATAACGTTTTCTTCAAGTTCGGCTTCTTTCACCTGATTTTCTAACTTACTTTGAAGTTCCCCATCTCCAATAATTAACAACTTTAATCGTGGAAATTTTTCTTTTGCTAATTTTATTGCTTGGATCAAATAAGTGTGTCCTTTTAATTCTGACAATCTTGCGATCTTTCCTATCACGAAATCAGAAATTTCAAGACCGAATTTTTTCCTTATCCCTGCATTACTTATATTACAATTATCATAAATATCAAGATCAAAGGAACTTCGAATCATTGTCAATTTTTCAGGTGAAGCTATTTTATATTTTACAAACTCTTCAATTATTGTATAAGTAACTGCAACTAGCTGATCGCAAAATAAAGCAGCAAATCTTTCGACAAAGATAAAAAACCATTTTTTTAAAATTGGTTGATATCGGTGAAACGGCAAACCATGAATTGTGTGAACTACCACAGGAACCCCTGCCAACCTCGCTGCAATTCTACCGACTACACCAGCTTTTGAACTGTGGGTGTGAACTACATTATAGTTACCAATCTTTATAAATTTTTTTAATTTAAATATAATTTGAACGTCTCTAAATAAATTAATTTCCCTTTTAAGATTTGAAAATGTAAAAACTTTTATTCCGAGTTTTTCGGCGGTTTTGTACATACTCCCTTCAGAAGGAATATTTGGCCCTGAAGCAATATCAACATGATGCCCCATTTCTTTCAAACCGGAGGACATTGAAATCACAGTTTCGGTAGCACCTCCAATACTAAATAAGGTTATTATCTCCAAAATTTTTATGTTTTTTTCTTTTTTGCGCACTACAATCTCATTATTTCTTCTAAAAAATTAGCCTAATTTCTAATATATTAAACACGCTTATTTTAAAACTTCAGAGTAAATTTTTAATGTCTCTTCTGCGCTTTTTTCCCATGTAAAATATTTTGATCTTTCTTTTCCCTTTTGAATAAGTTGCTTTTTGTATAAATCATTATTCAATACTTTTAATATTCCGGAAGCAATGGAATCAATAGAATAGGGATCGACTAGCATGGCCGCTGTTCCCGCCACTTCTGCCATTGAACTCAAATTAGACGTGACAACCGGCGTACCCAACCTCATTGCTTCGAGCAGCGGTAATCCAAATCCTTCTGATAAAGAACAAAAAACAAAGGTATCCGCCCCAGTATAGAAAGCTTTCAATTCTTCTTCAGTACATTTGAGTCTAAGTACACTGTTTCCAATTTTTAATCTATCTAAATCCTTCTGGAGATTATAATATTTTGGAAGCTGCTGACCAATTAATACAAATTTGTGTGGAAGATTATATTCAACCTTTAATTTGTAAAAAGCTAATAAAACATTTTTGATATTTTTATGCGGTCTATTGTTTCCCACATACAAAATATAATTTTTCAAATTATGTTTTTTCTTAAGAGAATCAAGCATCTTTTTCTGAATATCCTTATCAGATTCACATAAAGTTTGATCTACTCCCTCATATACTACATTAGTTTTTTTGAAATATTCTGTTCCAAATAAATTTAGTAAATTTTCTTTTGTGGTTTCTGAGACAGCAATAATTCTATCCGATTTCTTCATAGCAATATAATTCATAATATATGAATACATTTTTTTTAGTTTACCTTCAAACCCCACAAAAAAGCCTGGATACATTTGTGGATTTAAATCATGTATCGTTGTTATTACCGCAATTTTCTCCCCGATGAACCAAGGTAAATCAAATTGAGGGTAGTGGAACAAATCGATGTCCATTCCCTTTAACAAACTGTTTATATATAAATTTCTGAACGATTGCGGGAACACACTGATTTTATGAAAGGTTATATTATTACGACTTTCAAATTTTCTTAAAATCGAACCGTGGGCAAATACGTCCATCTCTAGCACATGGAAATGGTACCCGTTTGTATCCAACATTGATATTTTATCAATCAAATTATATAAATATCTACCAATTCCATCCATTTGGGGGAAGATATATCTGGCATCAATACAGATGTTTTTCATTTTTTAAAAGGCTTATAACTCCAGCAATTTTTTCTTTTGCTTTTGTTGGTTTTATTGTAAATAATATTCCCCAAATAATCGTAAAAATAGTCAAGTGAAGATATAAAAAAGTGAGCACAAACTTTTGTTTGAGTCCGGTGAAATGCTTTTTTAAATAATATATTTTACTTCCATAACTGTTAACCGTAAAAGTATAGTAATTTTTTTTGGAACCGACACTTCCTTCGTGAAATACAACCAAATGTTGACAAAAGATAATACTTTTTTCGCTTTTTCTTATTCTTTTGCACAGGTCTACCTCTTCATTATAAAGAAAAATATTTTCATCAAATCCACCAATCCGAATAAAATCGGAGCTGCGGATAAACATTGCTGAACCGGTCACCCAATTAACATTGATACATTCATCCTCTTTTGCAAAATATTTTTTACTTAGAATTTTTTTCAATAAATTATTGATGAAAAAGATATTGCCAAATTCACTTAAAAAGGTTGGGAAATTTCCGAACGAAATTTCTTTTTCTTTTTCATTTTTTTTTATTAATGGTCCAACTACTGAAACGAATGGATTTTTAATAAACAGGGATTCTATTTCCGGTAGTATATTGTTTATTAAATAAGCGTCGGGATTTAGAAACAAAATAATTTCTCCCTTAGAGATTTTCACACCCTCGTTATTGCCTTTCCCGAAACCATAATTTTTTTCGAGTTGTAAAAATTTTAAATTTGTATTTTTTTTAAAGTTATCAGCCACAACCTCAATCCCTCTATTAGTCGAATTGTTATCAACAACGATAACTTCATAATTTCCAGTTAGAGTATCAAATATACTATTAAGGCATCGACTTACCTGTAAGTCCATATTATAGTTAACTATTATTATCGAAACCATCATCGATATTCCCCCATAACGTTTTTCCTGAAGTCGAGCACACCACGAAACGCAAACTTAAATTTGCTTAGTTTGTTTTTTTCAAATAACAATATCTTTAATAAATCTTTAAAATATCTTTTCCTTTCCTCCCTTAAAAAAACCACAAAATCATTCCGATGCTTTTGGTAAAGGTATAGTCTGTTTCTACTTTTGTAGTACCATCTGAGCGGATTGTGATCGTAGGGACGCACAGTAAACATCAAATACTTTCGGGATTTAAGATTGCCCTCACAATGGACAAGCGAAACTGTATTTTTACGGATAACAGAATACCCACGTTTTGCTATTCTTAAACAATAATCGATGTCTACATAATCAATAAATAATTTTTCATCAAAAGGCCCTACCTCAGCAAAAACTTTGAGGTTTAACAAATTACCAGAGGCCATTGTTACTAATAACTTCTCAATCTTGGGTTCTAACGATTCTATTTTGTAGTTGGCGTTATAATGCCTTGGAGAGATTATTCCGATATTTGGAGTATTTTCAATCCCGGCAAACAGATTTGATATAAAATTTTTGGGCGCAACACTGTCCTGGTCCATTGTGAGCAACCACTGACAATTGTCTTGTATTGCCATCGAAGCCGCCAAATTCAAGCATTTTGAAATTCCTAAATTCCCACGATTATGGAGATAAGATATCTTTGGATATTCATTAAAAATCCCTTCATCTATTGGTTTGGGAGAGTTATCTAATATATACACCTTTGATACTTCATCAATATAGGTAAAAATATTATGCAAATGTTCTTTTGAAGGGTTGTAAAATATTACAACCGCATTAATTTTAAAATTCATTATAAATATTTTGATAGGTTTCAATAGCAGATTGTAAATTAAAATTCTCATCTGCGGTTTTATAGCATCTTGAATATATTTCCGGGTCTTGCAGAAGCTGCTTCATTTCAGCAAGCGCTCTGTTATAGTTATTTTCAGTAAGAACAGAACCAATCTTAAACTTATTAACAATTTCTGCAGTGTCCCCTATTCCTTCAGTAAGTAAAACAGGTAAACCGGCGGCTAAGTATTCCGAGAATTTTAGCGGAAAAGAAACTTTATTTATTAAATTTTTCTCGCGTAGTAAAATACCAAAATTTGCTGTTATTAATTCCATGTTTATTTCAGAAGGTAAAACTTGTTTTATTTCTATAATGGAATCTTTTAATCTTCCGGATAATAAAAACTCGAATTTTGCCGGTTCATAGGTAATAATTTTTAATTTAAAATTATCAAATGTCTTTTTTGCACAATCTATAAAATCTGAAATGTTTTTTATATTTTGCCACAATGCTGCGGAACCCGAATAGACACCAACAATTAAGTTTCCTTTTAGCTCTCTTAAGGTTTTCACATCGTGCCGGATGATATTGGTGTTGTTGTAAATTACTACTATCTTACAAGCAATTTTATCATTTTTAGTGACCAAATATTCCTTAAAAGCAATTGAAACAACGACAATTTTGTCAAACCTTAATAATATTTGTTTCTCTGCTATTCTCAAAAACTTTTCCTTAATTGATGATGGCGCTACACTCATTTTCGCAATTTCCTCGTCAATAAACACTCCTCTATTATCATAAAGAAGATATATTTTACCAAGTAATTTTTTAGCCACCAGCCCAATAATTGAAGGATATAAACTTCGGCAATGAACAATTTTAACTTTGTGTCTGAATATTATGTAAAGCGAAATAATTAAGCCGCCCACAAAGTATTTTAATACTGGCGATAATAATGCCGAATTATCTAAATAAATAATTTTGTGATGAACATTTTTTGAAATTAAAAACGTCGTACTTTTTTTTAGGGCAGCTTTATTTTTCTTGTTTTCGAAAGTAATAAGAAAAACTTTATGCTCCTTCGCAGCGTAGCTGTATAATAACGGCAAACCCTGAGATTGAATAATTGGGTTAAATAAACTACCATCGCTAATAAATAATAAATTATTACAACTCATTTTCTTGACTGATTATAAATCTCCAAAAATTCTGATATTTTGTTTTTTGCGAATATTATTATAGCCATCACATAGATAATTATTCCAAAAATAATTGTCAGCAAAAACGACCAAAAATTGCTCATATAATTAACAATAATTAGCTTAAATGTTAGTGCAAAAACAAACATGACGGTGCTTGCAATTGCTATTTCTTTGAAACTTTTTGCAAATGTCCATATGTCTAATTCAATCAATGAGAAAGGGATTGAAAATAAATGATAATTCCACAATAAAGTAATAACCAAATAGCTAACTGCAACCCCAATAACTCCCCAATAAAGTCCTATAGAAAATGCAGAAATTGCCACAATACCAGTTACTAATCCCCAAATTAGATACCAATTTGTCTTGTTTTTAACCTGATAAATCGGGCCAGTTGTTGTGCTTATCGATTGGATTAAACCAATGGGCGATAGAATTAACAACAACAGACCTATCAAATTAGAATCCCAATTATTTCTAAAAAAAATGGTAGCAAACATAAAACTTACTAGCATAAGGCCCAACATCATCGGGAAGGTTATTAATGAAATTGCATTTGCAATTTTGATATATATACTTTGTAATTTTTTATTATCATTCTGAATTGCGGAATATACCGGGAACATAACCCGGGATACAACGTTTGAAATATTTTGTATAGGATAAAGCATTATTCTATAGGCAAGATAATAATGTCCCAAAGCTCGATCTCCAAGAAACTTACCAATCAACAGATAATCGGCATTTCTAACAAAAAAATTAAAAATATTATAACCTAATAAATTGCCACTATAGCCTGTTATCTCTTTCAACTCACCAAGATTGAATTTCATGCTTGGTTTCCATTCTTCAAAATAAAAATATCCAATAGTTACACAAGCATAAGCTGCCACAGATTGATAAACCAGGCTCCACACTCCGAATCCATATATCGCAAGCACAATTGCTACAATCATCCCGAATGTAACTGATATTAATTCAATTGAACTTATTAAATAAAATTTTATTTTTTTCTCGAGTAACGCTCGAGGGACAGAACTTAGACCAGCTAATACAAAATTAATCGAAAGGACTCGAAAAATATTAATTAGTCTCGGTTCGGTATAAAAATCTGCTATCAAATATGCCAGGAAATAAAGACTCAAAAATATTGTGCCCCCCCACAATATATTCAACCAATATATAGAAGAAAGTAATGTGTCAGAAAGATTTTGGCGCTGTATTACGGCTGAAATCGTCCCCAAATCCTTAAATATTTCAATAAAACCGATAAATATGAGTGCCATTGACATTAACCCAAAATCAGATGGCGATAATAAACCGGTAAGTATAATAATTGAAAAATATTGGAAAGCTTGTTTAACTATCTGTGAAGTTGTACTCCATTTTAATCCAGTTATTGCATATTTAGATAAGCTCATATTAAAAAGAAAAACTTAAAAACAATTTCGAAAATTTTCAGCAGCTACACTTATTATAAACTGTTGAGAGAATAAATTAATATCTTTGATTTTTTTGTTGAATTATCGTCTCTTTTTCAAATTCAATGTACGCGACAAAAAATGCGAAAATCAAATTTATCTTAGCATATTTTATGAGAGTAGAAGCCATTAAACTTGCAAATAACATTCCTAATATACCAACAAAAAAACCTATTGCTAATGCTTTAGCCCTATCATTGCCAGAATATTTATATACAAAAAATGAATCTTTTAATATTCTTACTAGGAAGACGCCAAAAATAATAAACCCTAATATCCCCCCCTTCCACAGTATAAATAAATAGGTGTTGTCTGGATAGTTAACTGATTGATTACGAGATGCCTCATTTAAAAACGCCTTATATTTAACCGTATCACCTAATCCCTTACCCCAAATAGGACTCTGAATAAATTTTTCATAAATATAATAGCCAATTTCTAAACGCATTAAAAAAGAAGCATCTTTAAGTGGGTTAGAAATCGAAGCGACTCTATAATCGACTTTATTAATTTGTTCTTTAGTCTGTACTGTGGTTTTGGAAATATTATCAGTTAAATATAAAAAAGGGAGAATTAGGAAGACACTCAAAAGGATATAATGAAACAAATTCCATTTTTTTTTTGTCTTCAAATAAAGTAAAATTATAACAGTTAAAAATACTGCTACCCACAATGCTCTGGTGAGAACAAGATATGTCCCCAATAGCATAATAAGCAGACTGATAATTATCCATATATTTTTTTTTGTTTTTGAAAAAAGCAACAAACTAAAAAGTAAACTAACAAAAAGCGGATATAAATTTTGGTGAAACGTAACAAATCTATCATGTGTTGAAATATTTACCGCTACATATTCAAGCGAAAATAGAACCCCAAGTAAAAATAAAAAATTAATCAAAAAGAAGTATTGATTTCTGTTTTTAATTGTTTTATAAATAATTACAAAGTATACAAAATACATGAAATGATAAAACTCATCAATTATGTAAATGAGTTTATTGCCATTAATTATCGCAACTATAAAACTGAAAACAATATATACAAACAGGATTAATGTTATCTTTTTTATTACCCCCAAATAAAGTTTTGACAAACTTTTATTCAACCAAGAAATAATAAAAACTACTATTAAAAGAAAAAGCGGGATATCTTGAATAATTATAAAATTTAAATAGTAATGGAACTCAGTATTTGTGTAAAGGATTGGGAAAAAGGCCAACGACAGAAGAAATACAGAAACATCATAATTGATTATAAATGCATAAAATATTGACAAAATTATTATAATCCATGCGCCCCAGAATAAATATAAATAAACCGGATCGGTGGCAATTAAGAGCACACTTAATAATAGCAAAACAATAACAATCGAATAAAATATTTTATTAATTTTTAAAAATAATAACATTTGGATAACTATTTGCTTTCAATTACCATTTGAAAATATATTTTTTAAAATCCAAATATTTGGGATTGATGAGTATGGGTGAAAGATTTCTTATAAGTAATACTGAATAAAGAGAAAGCAAGACTATGAATCCAAAAATAAGAGTCAATATCGCTCTAGGAGGAAAACTTTTTTCTTGTGGTGGTATCGCATAATCAACAACTTGAAGAATTGGAGTATCTTTTTGTTCCTCAAATCGGGCCTGTTCGTACAATGGTAAAATAAACTCCAAAATAGCTCTGTTTATTTCGATATTTCTTAATAGTCTTAAATATCTAAGTGCTTTATCTGGCAAATTTTTCAACCCCAGTAGCATGCTATTAGAACGCCCATACTGTTTAATCTCATTTACTTTTTTATCTAATTCGCTTACCTGTATTTTAAGAGTTTGAACTTCAGGAGAATTTTTATCTCTAATCTTCTCTAAAATAGAAAGTTGCACCTGTTGAGCCAATAAATCCGTTTCAAGTTTAGCATTTGCGTCTAATATACTTTTTATTTGATCTTCAGCACTAAAAAGTCCCGATTGTTTCTGAAAGAGTTTTAAGGAGTCCTCGGCGAAATTTAAGTTTTGTTTTACCTCGGTTACCCTAGCTTCAAGAAATATTCTATTTTCTTTTGATTTTTGAATTTTTAAATCAATAATTTTTTTATTGAGAAGTGTAATTAGATAATTTGTTATCTCAGCAGCACGATCTGGTTTGTTATCCCTAACCTTTATAACGTACGCTCCATTATCATCCTCAGATGCTGTAATATTATCCTCTAACTTTTCTAAAGTTTTTTTGTAATATGCTTTATTAGAACGGTCAATTTCATATACGTCAATTAAATTGAATTTATCAATCACTTTATCTAACACTGATCGACTATATATAATAGTATTATAACGAGTTAGCTCTGTATTCATTGAACCCATACCACCAATATCGATTGGAAAGTCCTTAATCATTCCTGCAAGTCCCGAAATTGAATTTTCCTCCACCGGTACTATAGTGGCGGTAGCATCAAATTTTTCATCAACAAAAAAATAAATTAAACCATAAAAAAGGAGCATAGAAATAAGAGCCGTAAGGAAAAGCGACTTTTTGTACTTTGCTAATATTATCAAGTAATCGAGCAGATCAGTGTTTTTGTCTGTCATTTCAATAATTACCTATCTTTTATAAAAATAAAAAAATTTAATTTAATAAGATAATATAATTGGTTAGCTATACGCAACATTAATTTTTACACAATCATGTCCAAAACAATAAAAGATTGCTAAAATGTTTATAATATAGTCTGGAAATCAACTTGTCAATAAAACTCAAAAAAGAACAACTTGCATATCCTCAGGCGGATTCGGATCTTTTACAAAAGGTTTTCAAACCATTCTTACAATTCGATTTTAACGAAAAGGTTTAACCTAACCCTGGCAAGCCGGAAGTTAAAAAGTTTGCACTGAGTTTGTCGAAGTGCAAAAAGTGTCAAGGTTCTATTATTCATCATGTTTTTTGCTTTATATTTTCTGTCAAATATTGCACTAAGTTGAATGCTAAAGCACTAATAAAATCCATAGGGGTTGATAGATGCCATTGATATCGCTATGTTTTTTTAGCGAATTAAGTATCAAAATTGTTATTTGGGCTGTCCATAATTGTATCCTAACAGCATTCTGAGTTGTTCCAATTAATGTCTTTAAACGTAAAAGTTGTTCGATTTGTTTGAAAAATATCTCTACATTCCATCGATATTTATATAATTGCGGTAGTTTTTGTTGTCAGCCCCATAACTTGATTATTCTCAACATCCCAGAGAGAAACTCCACTTAATTTCCCGGGGTATTTCTTTCTTGATAAATCGCCTTTAAACTCAATAATTTGGTCCTTTAAGATATGCTGGGCTCTGTTCTCCGACAACGGATTTTCTTTTATTACACGATACTGCATATTCTCTTTGTGTCTTATTACAAATTTGGCTCCATTTTGATTCCATGTCAATAAAAGTGGCAAGTCATCGTGATATCGATCTGCTACTATCACGCTCTTCTTTATTAATCGGATTTCATAAGCCCTTTTATTTTCGGCTGATTTTTCGTTAGCTATGTTTACTAAGGCTGGTAAAGCTCCTTCATAGTCCAGTAATGTGTGCATCTTTATGACGCCCTTGTTTGTTTTACATTTTGCATAGGCGAATAGGCTTAATGACAAGGTGATTGTTGTGGAATCCAAAAGAAGTATTTTCGATTTTATTCTGAATTTATTCTTACCTTATTCTGCTGCCCTAAACTTTCAAGCAGAGAAAAATAGTATTTCTTGAATATTTTCCAATCCCGAAGTTTGTTCTGATAACTAATAATTGATTTTGAGGGGGCTCGATTTACCTCAAGATGATTTAGATTACCAGTGGCTGAACGTAAACCGTAACTAACGCCCCACTTTGATTTGCTTTTAGAAAAATGATAAAACAGCAACGAGACAACATGTGTCCAGCTATTATATCCTTTTGGGTGATTATCACTTCCTTTCTTTTTTACTGTGCGATTGAAACTGAGGCTGTCCAATTTTGATAATATTTGCAAAAATAAAGTTATATTTGTCGTAAGCGAAAGTATTTATTGATTTCACCTCAAATGTAATTGAGTTCAATAATTTCTTTCGCTTTTTTCAGACGTTTTGGTCGCTATTGACTTTCCATATTTTTTTATTATTTTTGTACAAAAACAAAGGAAATTTTTTATACTCGATTTGTTACTTTTTTAGAAAATTATATACTTTACGTTTTTTGTAAGGTTTCTAAAAAACCAGTAGCAAAGTTATGCCGATCCTAGAACTTTTGCTCTGGTCGGTTTTTTTGTATCTTTTGGAACTTTTATTACAAGGAGTTGGTTTATAGAAATATATTGATACGTTGTAATTATGTTAGGAAATTCCATAAAAATAAAGGAAGGCAGCGATGAAAACATTAAAAGCAAAAATCGATAATCCTTTGTCTGACCTTATAAGTGATGACATATACGAAATTCTCAACGCTCAAGGGCTGATTGACGAGAAAGCAGTAAGAGATTATCAAATTCGTAAGAAGTTTAAAACTCTCCGCTCAAGTAAAATAAGCGCCGGAGATGCTATTGATACTATTCGTGAAGAATATCCGTATCTTCAGTTCGATACTATTAGAAAAATCGTTTATCAGATAAATAAGTAAACTTGACAAATATTTTTATCTGGTATATATTCGTATTGACTCTTTCAGCGGGTCCTCCCCTGCCCTCTGATGGTAAACGAGTCGGGCCCAGTGGAACCCCCATCACTGGGCTTCGTTATTAAAACCCGGAGTATATTATGGCAAAAATTGTGAAGAAAAAAAATATTAAAGCAGCGAAAAAATCGGTCGAGTCGCCGTTTCAGATTTATTGGGAAAAGAAAAATTATTTTCTTCTCTTTGCTGGAATTGCACTATTAGTTTTGGGATTTTATTTTATGTCGCTTGGTGATTGGGATAGTACGGCATCGCTTGTTGTCTCCCCGCTTATTCTCGGCATAGCGTATATCCTAATTTTTCCGGCTTCAATTTTATATAGAAAAAAAACTGAAGAACCGGTAAGCGAAACTACCCAACAATAAATTTTAAATCCGCCCCGGTGCGGATTTTTTATTTTAAAGTAGAATTATTTAATTTCGAGAAAAATTCGTGGCATAATTTTGTCCATATTATCTTTCGAACAGTTATTAAATCTGAAGATTCTTCTCTCTGTAGATGGCATTGGCCCGGGAAAAATAAGAAATCTTCTCGCGGCTTTTCATTCAATCGAGAGTGCTCTCGCCGCAAATTACAAATCACTTGTTTCAGTCGAAGGAATTAGTGATACACTTGCAAAAAGAATTTATCATGAGAAAAATAAACGGCAGGAGCACGAGTCTTTTTTTCAAAAAGAATTAAACGTTTTAGAAAAAATCGGCGGAAAAATAACTACTGTATGGGATGAAGATTTTCCGCCACTTCTAAAAAAAATTTTTGATCCGCCATTACTACTTTATTTTAAAGGTACTTTTGCAGAAAACGATAACTACAGCATTGCTGTAGTTGGTACACGTCAGCCTACAAATTACGGCAAAATTCAAGCAGAAAAAATAACATCAGAGCTTTGCGCCCAAAATATCACAATAGTCAGCGGACTGGCTCGTGGAATTGATTCAATTGCACACCACACCTCGTTAAAAAATGGCGGGAGAACAATCGCCGTTATCGGTTCAGGTTTGAATGTAATATACCCCGCTGAAAATAGAAGAATGTTTGATGAAATTACTGAAAAAGGTTTAGTAATTTCAGAGTTCCCGATAGATACAAAACCCGATGCACAAAACTTCCCAAAACGAAACCGTCTTATATCCGGTTTGAGCCTCGGGACTGTTGTTATTGAAACCGGAATAACAGGCGGGGCAATGCAAACCGCGGCACTTTCACTCGACCAAAATAGAGAAGTATTTGCTGTTCCCGGAAATCTTGGCGTACCTCAATCCGAAGGAACAAACCGGCTCATTCAAAAAGGAGAAGCAAAATTGGTACGTTCGGCAGAAGATGTGTTGGAGGAGTTAGAACTAAAACTAAAACCTGTTCTGGGGAAAAATATTCCTAAAGTACAGTTGCAGTTAACCCTTTTTGAAGAAAAAATTCTTGCCGCTCTTGACAACAATGCTGTTCAGATAGATAAAATTGCTTCGATTACAAATTTGTCCACTGCGGACTGTCTCGTACAATTATTATCTCTTGAATTTAAAGGACTGGTAAAACAACTACCCGGCAAAATGTTTGCGCGGCTTTAATATTTTTTTAGTTTCTTCCACAAAAACTTCAAATACTCTTTTAATTTTTTTTCCTGCCCGTTTTCGGTGGGCAGATAATATTGTTTCCCTTTTAGTTCTTCAGGCAAATAATTTTCTTCGACAAAGTGATTCTCAAAATTATGCGCGTACTTGTAGGCTTTACCGTAGCCGATGTCTTTCATTAATTTTGTGGGAGCGTTACGTAAATGAAGCGGAACATGGTATAATGGTTTTTTTCTTACATCTTCAAACGCGGTTTCAATTGCTTTGTAAGAAGCGTTGCTTTTTGGTGATGAAGCGAGATATGTTGTGCACTGAGCAAGTATAATCCTTGCTTCAGGCATGCCTATTTTATGCACAGCTTCAAAAGCAGCTTCAGCAAGTACCAATCCATTAGGTGAAGCGTTACCGATGTCCTCTGATGAAAGAACAACCAAACGGCGTGCAATAAATATCGGGTCTTCTCCTCCTTCAAGCATTCGTGCAAGCCAATAGAGCGCAGCATCCGGATCGCTGCCGCGTACACTTTTTATAAATGCAGATATTACATTGTAATGCTCTTCGCCCGATTTATCGTAAAGTATATTTTTTTTCTGAACAATATTTTCAAGCATGGGTTTTGAAATTATAACTTCGGACTTGTTCATTTCCTGAACGGCGGCGGCTTCGAGAATATTTAGTAAACTACGGGCATCCCCGCCCGAAAGGTAGATTAAAAATCCTTCGTCAATATCTTTGATGTTTAATGATGATAAAAAATCATCCTTTTCAAATGCATATTTAAGAATATTATGCAAATCATCTTTTGATAGTTCCTCTAATACATAAACGCGCGCACGACTCCGGAGCGCCGGTATAACTTCAAAAGATGGGTTTTCGGTTGTGGCGCCTATTAAAATTATTTGTCCCGATTCCACAGAATTCAGCAATGCATCCTGCTGTGCTTTATTAAACCTGTGAATTTCATCTATAAATAATACTGTGCGTATGCCGTTTAATTTATTTTGCTTTGCTATTTCTATTATCTGCCGGATGTCTTTTACCCCGGAGGAGACCGCATTAAGTTGATGAAAATCGGATTTTGTTTGCTCGGCAATTATTCTGGCTATTGTAGTTTTACCGGTTCCGGGAGGACCCCAAAGAATGAATGAACTTAAATTGTCATTCTCAATCATAAGGCGTATTGGTTTCCCATCATCGAGTAGTGCGCTCTGCCCCTGAAAGTCATTTATCGTTTTGGGTCTTATTCGCTCAGCGAGAGGAATTATCGGTATTTCCCTTTTCATTATTTCTCTTTCATCCGGTACACTTTTTCACCCTTGCGTATCATGCCATATTTCTCACGGGCAACACGCTCTATTTTTGCGGGGTCGCCTCTTTTTAACGAATCAATTTCTGCGCGTAGCGCTTCGTTAACCGAATCAACTTTCTGAGTTTCAACTTTTAAAGAGTCGAGTTGCTTTTTCAGTTTTATATACTTTACAACCCCCGTATTGTTAAAAAATATAAACCCAACACCGGCAATTAGTATTACCACAAAAAGTATTAATCCTATCTTTTTTGTGTTTAGGTTTGCCATCTATAAACTTAAAGTGATGATCTTTTCAACTAATTCTTCAAAGCTTACCCCAACGGCTTTTGCCATCTTCGGCACCAGGCTCGTAGAAGTCATACCGGGCAAAGTATTTATTTCGAGACAATAGGTTTCGAAACTTTTATTCATTCTAAAATCGGCGCGCCCATAACCTGTACAACCAAGCGCATGAAAAGCTTTGAGCGCTTGTTCTTGTAGTTTCTCGAAAGCCGCTTGCGGGATGTTTGCCGGAACCACGTATTCACTCATTCCGTTTGTGTACTTGCATTCGTAATCGTAAAGATTGTGTTTGGGTTTTATTTCAAGTACCGGCAACGCTTTATTATCGACTAATGCAACTGTCATTTCATGCCCGTCAATATATTCTTCAATTAATGCTTTGTTTGAAAATTGATGAGCTAACTTAACAGCAGATTCAACTTCATTTTCATTTTTGCAAATTGTTAAACCTACTGTAGAACCTTGATCATTTGGTTTTATAACACAAGGAAAACCGAATGAATTATCAATAATTTTTGCAATCGATTTATAATCAACACCGTTTTTGTCAATTGCAAACCAGCGCGGGGTTGTTATGCCGTAATGCTGGAACAAAATTTTTGACATCATTTTATCCATCGCAAGAGAAGACGAAAGCACATCTGAACCGGTGTACTTTACGCCGCGCAATTCAAGCAGCGATTGTATTGTGCCGTCTTCACCCCATTTGCCGTGTAAAGCTAAAAAAACTAAATCGACGTCATCGAGCAGGGGCGAATTAACCGCTTCGACATAGTTTCTATTTGATATTTCGGTATAATCCACTCCATTAAAAAAATTTCCAACATCCTCAGGTTGGTTATTTCCGTAAGCGGGATCAATGACGATTGTAGGATAACCGAGTGATATTAATGCGTTATAAATTGCAGCGCCGGTTGATTTTGAAACTGCCCTCTCAGGTGATGTGCCACCTGTAAACAGAGCAATTTTTATTTTTTTTTCTATTTTCATTTATTCTTCATCTACTTTTATGCCGTAGGTCGATTCGGCAATACTCAACAATTCTTTTAATTTTTCTTCGCTTAATTCTTTTGCCCCGCCAAGTTGTTTGGCTAAAAACAGTATTTTAGCTGTGTGCTCTAATTTTTCCATTTTATAATATGCATCTTGTAAATTTTTACCCGCGGCTACTGCACCATGATTGCTCAACAAAAAGACTGAAGATTTTTTTATATACGGTTCTAAACTCAAATGTAGTTCATCGGTTGAAGGTGTTGCATAGTTGCAAAGTGGAATTTTACCGAGTGTTAAGACAACTTCAGGAAGAACCGGTTTATCAATTGTTATTCCGGCTGTTGCAAATGCTGTTGCATAAATCGGATGGCAGTGTACAACAGCTTTTATATCAGGACGATTTTTGTAAATAAATAGGTGGAGTTTATTTTCAGTAGAAGGTTTGCCGGCGCCTGAAACAACTGTCCCGTTCATGTCAATTTCAAGAATATCATCCTCGATAACATCACCTTTGTTAACGGCTGACCTTGTAATAAAAAAAGTGCCGCTTTCGGTTGCGGCAGAAATGTTGCCGTCGTATGCAGCAACAAACTTATTTTTATAAACCCGGTGGCATATTTCAACTATTTCTTTTTTACTTATCATTATTTTCTAATTGTTCAATTATTTTCATATTTATGTATCCGTCCCTTCCGGTAATTAAGGGCGCTTTATTTTTTATAAACGAGTCTTGCACAGATTTTAAAAGATAAACTTGTTTGTTCCCACGTTTACGGAATGCCTTTTTTGCTTCTCCTTCAAGAAGTATTGTTAATTTTGCAGGTGCGTGTTTTGCCGCAATAACATTTTCAATACTCATAGCGCCTTTATGCCCGAGTATTTCAATACGATTAAATGCTCTCTTATTATTAAACGATACATTAAAATAACCGTAACCCGCATCTTTAAATTTCACAATCGCTGCGGCAAAGTCGTCGACCTCACTTTTATAAATAATATTATCAACTACGCCCTGAATATTTTCGATCTCACCGCCGAAGAACCGCATCAAGTCAATCATGTGTGTGCCAATATCCCGCAGTGCGCCGCCGCCGCTTTGAGATTTTGTAAACCTAAAATTGTTGCCCGGAGGATAATCGACGTTAAAGTTTAAATTTATTGTAACAAGTTTCCCTATCATCTGCCCGTTGATAATTTCTTTTGCTTTAACAACAAGCGGGTGAAACCGATGAACATAATTAACGGCAAACTGCACTTTATTTTTTTCGCAAGCCTTTACCATCTCTAACGCCTGTACAGAAGTTAAAGCCAGAGGCTTTTCGCACAAAATATGTTTGCCCGCTTCGGCAGCTCTTATAACTTGCTCGTGGTGATGATGATTTGCACTGGAGATATAAACGCAGTCAATATCTGAAGATAAAAACTCATCATAATTACTAAAATATTTCGGCACGGCAAATTTTTCCGCAAATGATTTTGCCCTGGTTTTATCGTTGCTGAAAAGAGCGTTCAGCTTACTTTTACGCACTACATTTAATGATGGAATAAATGTTGTTTCGGCAAATCTTCCGCAGCCGGCAATTCCCCATTTTAATTTTTTATGCTTTATTGTTTTTATACTCATTTTTTCTTCGACGCATCAACCTTTTCTGTTATGCAAATTTTTAAAAAAGTTTTAACCTGTCCATTAACATTGTAATCGGACGGCTGTTAAGCATAATATAAAAATGGACACTCGGAACATTGTGTTTTAACAATTCTTCTACCTGCTTTGCAGCCCATTCAACACCGATACTCATAACATGTTCGGGCTTTGCGGCATAAACTTCATCAACCAATTCATCAGGTATATTAATGTAGAAATTTTTTGGTATGCTTATTAACTGCGATTTATTTGTAATAATTTTTAATCCCGGTATTATCGGAACCTCTATACCCGCAGCGCGGCATTTATCAACATAATTGAAATAGATTTTGTTTTCGTAAAACATCTGCGTAACAATATATTCCGCGCCGGCGTCAATCTTAGCTTTAGTATGTGTTATGTCAGTTTTTAAATTCGGCGCTTCGAAATGTTTTTCGGGATAACCGCTCACGCCTATACAAAAATTCGATGGTCGTGCATCGAGCAAACCTTCTTCAAGATATTTCCCTTTATTCATATCCACAATTTGCTTTACAAGATCCGCAGCGTATTTGTTTTTACTTCTCCCTTCGGGAATCGGTTTGTCATAACCGCTGTCATCACCCCGTATGGCAAGCACATTCTCAATTCCAAGGTAACTCAACTCAATCATAAAATCTTCAGTTTCTTCGCGTGTAAATCCTTTGGTAAGGATGTGCGGAACTGCGTCGATATTATATTTATTCTGAATCAGTGCGCAAATGCCGAGTGTTCCGGGGCGTTTACGTTTAATTCTTTTTTTTATTCCCTGGGATGTTTCTTCATAAAAAACCTCCGCCGAGTGGCTTGTAATATCAATAAAAGGTGGTTTATATTTTACTATTTCATCAAGTACGCCGAGCAAACTCTTAATATCGCCGCCTCTTTTAGGGGGAATCAGTTCAAAACTTATCAGAGGTTCTTTTGCGTTTAATATGTGTTCAATTACTTTCATATACGTCAATTATTTTTGATTGCCAAATTTATAAAAAAATGCACAACTAACAATGTACATTGTATAATGTACAATGAAGAATGTATAATGCACAATGATTTTTCAGTTTCAGATTCTATTCAACTGCTTTTCTTAGTATTCATTTTTCTTGAAGACCAACTTTTTCATACCGCTTTGTCTAATTACATTTTCATTTGTATTTACAACTGCGTAACGTCCGTTCAACCAGCTTTGCGTCATATCGCGGTAATGCTCGCTTAAAACATTGCCCGATTGCCCGGTCGGCAGAATAATGTAAAATTCATCAGCCTTTGCAAAATCAAAAATATAACGCATCGATGGACCAATTATGCATTCAAATCCTTTGTGCTCAAGTAAAGGGACCCCTTCAAGAGACTCATGAAACGGGTATTCGGTATTAAACAAAGTTGTGCCATCCCCACCGATATTAAAAGGTCCAATATTTATGTAAGGATCTATAAATGACGATTGCCCGCTGAACTGATGCTCGAAAGTAACGGTGTGTATTCGCCCCCACTGCCAATCTTTTAAATTTTTTCCGTATGATTTTTCAAGCATACTTAAACCATCGACAAAACTTTTTCTTATTACTTCGTTTAATGTTTCCCTCTCTTTTGTCTTAATATTATCAATCCAACTGTTCGATGGGTTTTTCATAAAATCTAAAATTTTACGGTAAGGAACATTTTCAACAAGAACATATTCATTAAATAGATCGGCGCCCATCTCATCGAGAAAAATATTTTTCATAAAATATTTTAGAAAATAAACATAAATAGACGGAATCTGACTTTGTTTGTCGAATTCATAATTCCATTTTTTTAAAAGATCTAAAGAAAGCTTTAGATTTTTATCTCTAATTTTTACATCATTAAAGGCAGCCAAAATATACGGTGTTAGTTCCCGCGCGTATGGTGAAGTAACATCATTTTGATAATGTTTAAAATCATTGATAGTTTGTTTTTCTTTTGAATTAAGAAGTTCGGTAATTCTTTCAAACCGGGATGCGGGCTCCCAGATGTTTGAAATTGGATACTTAAAATTATTCAGTGTTTTGTTATTTGCCGAAGCAATATTATTAGTTTGGGGGTTATAAACGTAAGGCAGCTCGGTAACATTTAATATTGTCTGCCAGTCATTTGAAGTAGTTGTGCCATCAAAAACATACTGCATATTATTCCCTGTGCGAACCGGGAGCCTGCCGCCAAAAACGTAACCGATGTTGTTATTAATATCCGCGTAAATAAAATTCTGCCCCGGTACGCTGTAGCTTTTAAATGCTTGTCTGAACTGCTCAAAGTTTTTTGCTTTGTTAATCTCAAAAAAAGCATGAAGTTCATCACTGCATTCGCTGCCTAACCACCTCATACTAATCTTTGACGGTATTATTTTTTCATCTTTATATACCGTATTAAACGGGTGCACTCCATCTATTAAAGGTCCGTGATGCGTAGAAAAAATTTCAAAAGTAACAGTAGAGGAATCTTTTACAATTATTTTTTCTTTCCGCTTGATTAATGGTTCCCATCCGCCGTTTAGCAAATAGTTATGACCGGATGAATCAATTTGCTCTTTGTAAAAATCAGTATCATCCAACATTATATTTGTAACAGCCCAAGAAATATTATCATTTTTGCCGATTATAATAACCGGAATTCCAGGGATTGTAAAACCAGCAGCGTTCCACCCCGGGCTTTTTACCACAGCAACATACCATTTTGAAGGAGCGCCGAGCGAAAGGTGAGTATCGTTTGCTATAATCGGTTTGCCGCTTGCAGATTTATTTCCGTTTACGACCCAATTATTTGAACCGATATGTGTTCCATTCATCCCCATAAAACTTCTAAACTTTTGATTTGTACGGATGTAATCAAGCGGCAATGAAGAAACTGATTTGCCCGCATCGGGAATTATTACCGGCATTTTTTCATCATATTGTGGAATTATTTCGCTTGCTTTTTCGTCACCGAATCTTTCTACAAGATGAGTAAACGCAAAGTCTGTCCACCAGCTTATATTTAATTCATATGCCAGCATCCTTCCAATAATAAGGGAATGCTCGGGAGTCCATTTATAAGGATCATAACGCAGCAAATCGAACTCAACCGGCAGTCTGTTTCCGGCATCTTTAATGTACTGGTTTACGCCGTTGGAATATGATTTTAGAACATCAAGTGTGTGCGGATTAATTTGTTTTATGTTTTCATCAACAATTTTTTTTATCCCGATTGTTCTAAACATTTTGTCAAAAGGAACTGTACGCGTCCCGAAAATTTCACTCAATCTGCCGGCACCGGCGCGGCGGGCAAGGTCCATTGCAAACAGTCGCTCCTGCGCATGTAAATAACCCATTGCAAACGCAGCGTCGGGTTCATTTACAGCCAAAATATAAGGCACACCGAGGCTGTCCCGGTAAACTTCAACATTATCTTTTATAAAAGCAGATTTAATTTCACCTTCATAAACCGGCAGCGTTGTGTACAACATCCGGGAAAATAAATATCCGCCTAATAGAAATATTATGATGATAGATGAGACAACACCGATTGTAATTTTAAGCCATTTTTGCATTATTTACTTGACGATTTTAGCTGCAAATATAGAAATAAATTTGCTGAAGTTTGAGGAGAAGATTTTTACAGAAGAATATTAATCTGGACATTAAAAACTGACTACCAAAACTTAAAACCGGTGTTTTTTGCACTATTTTTAAAATAATTAATTCCTTTCCACAATCCTAAATTGCATTTCTTCATATTACTATTCTTTTATATATTTGACCTTTCAAATTAACAATGAACGAATGAACGAAAAATATGAAGCTGTAATAGGGCTGGAAGTGCATGCGCAGCTTCTTACAAAATCCAAAGCTTTTTGCGGCTGCTCAACCGAATTCGGTAATCCGGCAAATACAAATGTGTGCCCGGTTTGTCTCGGTCACCCCGGCGTTTTGCCGGTGTTGAATAAAAAAGTAGTTGAATACACCGCTCTTATGGGTTTGGCGACAAATTGTACAATAAATCCAAAATCGGTTTTTGCCCGTAAAAATTATTTTTACCCGGATCTTCCTAAAGGTTACCAGATTAGCCAGTACGAACTGCCTATTTGCGAACTTGGATGGATTGGTGTTGTGACCGAAGCAAACGAAACAAAAAAAATCGGGATAACAAGAATACACATCGAAGAAGATGCCGGAAAATCAATACACGACCGCGGACAGGAAACGTTGGTGGATGTAAACCGGTGCGGCGTGCCGCTTATGGAAATTGTGAGCGAGCCCGACATAAGAACCTCGGAAGAAGCCTATTTATATCTTAGCAAAATAAAACAACTCGTTCAATACCTTGGAATTTGCGATGGAAATATGGAAGAAGGTTCGCTGCGATGTGACGCCAATATTTCAATCCGTTTGAAAGGTGAAACACAGCTTGGAACAAAAACCGAAATAAAAAACATGAACTCGTTTCGGAACGTAGAACATGCAATAAATTACGAAATTGAAAGGCAGATTGATCTTGTTGAAAACGGCGAACGGGTTGTGCAGGAAACTCTTTTGTGGAATGCTGACTTGAATGAGGCGTTTACTATGCGCAGCAAAGAAGAAGCGCATGATTACCGCTATTTCCCCGATCCGGATTTGCTGCCGGTGAATATTGATGAAAAATGGATGGCTGATATTTTAGCAAATTTAACTGAACTGCCAGACGATAAAAGAAATAGATTCATTGAGCAATATTCGCTGCCCATTTACGATGCTGATATTCTTACTCAATCAATACCGGTTGCTGATTATTACGAAAAAGTTGTGCACTGCACGGTTGATTACAAAAGCGCAAGCAACTGGATAATGGTTGATGTGTTAAAAATATTAAACGAAGAAAAAATAAATATCACTGACTTTTCAATAACGCCTGAATCTCTTGCCGGATTAATTAATCTTATAAAAGCAGGAACCATAAGCGGTAAAATTGCAAAAGAAGTATTTCCGTTGATGATTATCGAAAACAAAACAGCGGAACAGATTGTAAAAGAGAAAAATTTATTGCAGGTTTCCGACGCCGGTTTAATTGATAATATTGTCTCGGAAATTTTATCCGATCACCCGTTGGAAGTTGAAGAATTTATATCGGGCAAAGAAAAAGTTATCGGTTTTTTCGTTGGGAAAATAATGAAACGAACCGGCGGTAAAGCAAATCCGCAAATTGTAAATAAAATATTACGTGAAAAACTAACCACTCTAAAAAAATAATTACAGGAGTAAAAATTGTCTTTCAAAGCAGGCTTTAAAAGATTTATCGGAATAAAAACGGAAGAAGAATTAAACAAGATTAAAACTCCGAAAGAAAAGGTACGCGACTTTATTGAATCACTCCTTTTTGCAGGAATCGCCGCTTTTTTCATTATTACTTTCGTTATTCAAAATACGCGCATCCCCACCGGGTCAATGGAAGATACAATTCTCGTTGGCGATTTTGTACTCGTAAACAAATTCATCTACGGTTCATCTTCCCCAAGATATATCCCTTTTACCGAAATTGAACTCCCCTTTTTCAGGCTGCCGGCATTACGCGAACCGCACAGAAAAGACATAGTTGTTTTTGAATACCCAGGAAACCGTGACCAAATGCATGCAAATGAACTCGGTGTAAATTATGTAAAAAGATGCATTGGTCTCCCCGGCGATACAATTCAAATAATTAATAAAGTGGTGTATGTAAATCATAAGCAAAATTGGATCCCCCCGCATATCCGGTACGGTTATGAGCTTCGCCCGCGCGGTATAAAAAGAGGCGACATATTCCCCCGGGGTATGGACTGGAACGAAGATAATTGGGGTCCGCTTGTTATACCGAAAGCAGGTTACACAATTGATTTAACCGCCGAAGCCGCTTACAACTGGGGAACCATAATAGATAGAGAATTCGGTAAACGGGTTGTAAAAATTGCAAACGGTCAGGTTTTAATCGATGGAAAGCCGACAACAAAATATACATTCCAAAAAGACTATTTCTTTATGATGGGTGATAACCGCGATAACAGTGAAGACAGCCGTTTCTGGGGTTTAGTTCCCCGCGATTTGATTGTGGGTGAAGCTTTTATTACTTTGTTCTCGTGGGATCGGGATATCCCATTTACTGATTTTTTCAGACTTCTCGGCTCAATACGTTTTGACCGGGTGCTTAAACTGTTACATTAATTTAATTTTCAATTAAATTAAATATATGGGCGCGATTTTTACGCGCCTATTTTTTAAATAAAAAAAGATTACTTATGCATATTCTCGATGTTCGATACGAAAAATATAAACTTGATAATGGGCTGCAGGTTATACTTCATAAAGAGCCAGCGCTGCCGATAGTTTCGGTTAACATATGGTACCATGTTGGTTCCGCAAACGAAAAGCGTGGCAAAACCGGCTTAGCCCATTTATTTGAACATATGATGTTTCAGGGTTCGCAGAATGTACCGAAGGAAATGCATTTTAGATATGTGCAGGAAGCCGGCGGCGTATTAAACGGCTCCACAAATTTCGACCGTACAAATTATTATGAAAAAGTCCCCTCAAATTTTCTCGAACTTGCTTTCTGGCTCGAATCCGACAGGATGGGTTATTTTCTTCCCGCTTTAACAGAGGAAAAACTCATCAACCAAAAAGATGTTGTAAAAAACGAACGGCTTGAACGTTACGATAACCAACCGTACGGACTTGCGTGGGAAATTTTATTGGAACAACTTTTTCCCGAAACACATCCTTATAGCTGGGCTACTATAGGCTCTATTAATGATATTCAGAGTTACACGCTTGATGATGTTTCCAATTTTTTCCGCACTTATTATTCTCCATCAAACGCGTCGTTAGTGGTTTCCGGCGATTTTGATACGGCAAAAGCAAAAGAAATGATTGAACAATATTTTGGCGCCATCGCATCCACAAATTCAATTGAACGACCTATTGGTGGTCAATTCAGAATAAGTGAGAATAACATTATCGAGCGCAAAGAAAATGTTCAGTTAGACAGGATTTATTTTGCTTGGAATTCCGAGACAGCTTTTGGAACCGACGACGCATCCTTAGATGTTCTATCAGATATATTATCGGGCTCGAAGGGATCCAGACTTTATAAAAAACTTGTGCATGAGCTTGAACTTGTGCAGGATATAAGTGTGTTTCAATATTCGGGTAAACTTGCCGGTCATTTAATGATAGTAGCAACTGCAAAACCCGGTATAAATTTAGATAAAATAAAAAAGGAAATTTTTTATGAATTAAACATTCTTAAAAAAAATGGTGTGACGAAAAAAGAATTAACCAAAACAAAAAATGGAATCCGTTCGGGATTTATTTATTCACTTCAAAATATTGATTCGCTTGCGGACCAGTTAAATTTCTACAATTTTTATTTGGGCGAACCAAATTCATTCAGCAAAGATTTGCGGCGTTATTCAGAAATTACAAACGAAAACATTAAAGCGGCGGCTGATAAATATTTATCCGCTCCGTTTGTTGAATTAAGAATTACGCCTAATAAATAAGGACAAAGATGAGCTTAGACAGATCAATAAAACCACTGCCCAAAGATGAAATAAATTTTTCCCTTCCCGAAATCGAACATTTTGTTCTATCAAACGGGTTAAAGGTATTACACGTAAAAAAAACATCGCTCCCTATCATTCGTCTTAACCTTTTATTTTATGCGGGTTCAAAATTCGATCCCGCGGATAAAAAAGGACTTGCAAATTTATTCGGTATGGTTGCGGATGAAGGCGCGGGAAAATATGATGCCCTTGCACTGAGCGATAAACTTGATACTCTCGGAACATCATTAAGCATAAACCGCGATAATGATTCGATATATTATTCACTTCAAACCTTGACTGAACATTTTGAAAAATCGCTTAATTTATTTTGTGATGTTTTGCTTTTACCAAGGTTTGATGACAGCGCTTTTGCAAGAGAACAAAGAAAAATTTTAACTCGAATTTTGCAAAGCAAAGACGCACCCGATGAATTAGCCGACGTTGCTTTTGAACAAATATTGTACGGAAACAATAACCCGTACGCTCACCCCGTTTTTGGTTTTGAGGACTCGGTTGCACAAATAACAAACGAAGACATAAAGAATTTTTATAAACAGTATATTATTCCATCCAACGGATTTCTTGTAAGTGTAGGAGATATTAGTTCGGAAGGACTTAAAAATAGTCTGGAAAAAAGATTAGATAACTGGACAAGCGGCGGAGTTGTTAGCTTCAAGGAAATATCAGCAGTGGAGGCAGAGCCTAAAATTTACCTGCTCCATAAAGAAGGGACTGTACAAAGCGAGATTAGATGCGGACACTTAACCGGCAAGAGGAACCATGCGGATTATTTTTCCAAATCAATATTAAATATGATATTGGGTGGACAGTTTACAAGCAGAATAAACTTAAATCTTCGGGAGAAAAAAGGCTACACTTACGGGGCATTATCACGTTTTAACTACCACAAAGATGCCGCTCATTTTTACGTCTCAACATCTGTTGGAGCTGAAAACACAGCTAATGCAGTTATTGAGATCGATAAAGAATTGAAAAATATTAGAAACGGCATAACAGCCATAGAATTGGATTTTACAAAGTCGTCAATGATCAGAAAATTCCCGTCAAATTTTGAAACACTGCAACAAATAAGCGTAAACCTTATAGGAAAAGTAATTTATAATTTAAAGGATGATTTTTTTAATACCTACATTGATTCGGTAAAAAGCATCACCATAACCGATGTTGATAACGCCGCAATTGATAACATAAACCCCGAAATAATTAAGTATGTAATTGCCGGTGATAAGAACTTACTGCTTCCCCAGTTTAAAAATATCTCGTTTGCCAACGTAGTAGAAATAAACTCGAAGGGCGAAATTATTGAGGAGTAAGTCTTTCTTTAACAGCCAGAGAAGGGTTTAAAAATTTATACCCTATTTTTCTCATCTTAGCTACTTCAGGCTGAATAATAAAATAATTTTCGGCATCCGTTAAAAATAATTTAGGAATCTCTGTTTCCGTGTTCATGCAGGTAAAAAAATCCCCGACAATTTCATCGCTGCTGCCGGCTAAAAAGTGCGAGTCCTCTTTTTTTATAAGCATAATTTTTCTTCGTATAATTTCATCATTAATAAAATTATAAATCGAGGAATTATAAAGATCGCTTTCTTCATCAACCATAATAAATGATGCATCTCTAAACTTACCCGCAATATTGGATAAAACTTCCCTCGTTCTATCTTTTGGGAAGCCGCTTCTTAATTTATATTCAAGGTCTGTTATGTTGTCATCAAGATATAAAACATATTCTTTTTTATTATCTTTTATTTTTTTTATCAAGTCAGTCACGGCTTTAGCCGGAGTTAAAAGTATGGCAAATTGTTCAGGAGTTTTCAACAGTTTTAATAACTCATCTTCAGTCAAACGCCCGGCATTAGTTAATATTATTCCACCACGTTTTTTTTCACGGACCGATAGTGTATCATAATTAAATTCAGCCGATAACTTTAGAGTTTTTCCTGAGTTTACAAAAAACTTTGTTTTACCATTAATACCTTCTTCTTGAGAAGAAATTGTTAATAGATCCGAATCGAGATTTTTGTTTAGTTCATTAAGAATAACCGTTATCGGTAAATCGGGCGCAACACCGATTTTATAATTGTATTTGAGAGAGTCGTGAAGTTTCTTTTTATTCCCTTTTTTTGGCAATATCCAGTTGTCTTTAATTCCCAGATTTTTTAGCGATAACAAAAAACGGTTATTAATTTCATCTGCATTAATCTGCGGTATCGGCTTATCTTCACTTTTAAGAAAATAATCGGCGGCTGTATTAGCAACTATAAAAAAAACAGTCGCAGCAAATAAAACCGCTGCGACTTTAGTACGGGAAAACTCTAATTTCATTTATTTTTATTGAAACTAATTATTTGTTTTTAAATTCCGGTTTTCTTTTTTCAAGAAAAGCTTTGGTTCCTTCTTTAAAATCTTCGGTACCGCAGCAAAGCGCAAACATAGCAGCCTCATACATTTGTCCTTCTTTCGAAGAAATTTCGTCTACTATATTCACACATTTAACCGCAAGACGAACAGCAGGTATTGCCTTCGATGCAATCTTATTCGCCATTTCCAGCGCTTTATCCATCAATTCGTTTTGCGGGTAAACATGGTTAACAAGTCCGAGACGTAAAGCCTCGTTTACATCAACCATATCCCCGGTCAATATTAGCTCCATTGCTCTTCCGGAATTTATCAACCGCGTTAAACGTTGTGTACCGCCGTATCCCGGAATAATACCGAGGTTAACTTCGGGTTGACCGAATTTTGCGTTTTGTGAAGCAATACGGATATGACAGGCAAGTGCAAGTTCACACCCGCCTCCGAGCGCAAAACCATTTACTGCGGCAATAACAGGTTTATCAAGATTTTCAATCAGGTTAAATACCTGCTGCCCGCGTTCCGAAAATTCTCTCCCTGCAATCATATCGAGCTGGTTAAGTTCGGAAATATCCGCTCCGGCAATAAAAGCTTTTTCACCTGCACCGGTCAAAATAACAACGGCAATATTATCATCATTTTTTAACATAGCAAAAACAATGCGAAGTTCTTCCATAGTAAGCAGATTTAACGCATTTAATTTATCCGGTCTGTTTACTGTAACAATTGCAGTTTTATCTTTTATCTCAACAATTAAATTTTGATAATTCATAACACCTCTAAAAAATAATGTATAATGGGAGTCTTACTTTTAAATCCAATGAAACAAATTGGTTCGTTTGATAATAACTATATGAAGCGAGAATTTCCATCATAAACATAGAAATGCCTGCCCCGGCACTTACTCCAAACTTTGAGTTATCTTCAATGTAATTGCCCCGGAGAGCTGTTGGTTTAAACTCGTGCAGTTTTGTTAAAAAACAATACGAAGCCGAGATTTCAAGTATCGGCATAAATAACAAAACATTTTCCATAATAGGTTTGAAATAATACCTAAACCCGGCGTTTATTGGAAAAATTGTTGTAGAAAATGTTGAATATGGGGTGGTTTGATAAAAATTTTGCGAACCGGGGTAAACCGAATAACCTACCCTTGTAAATAAAAATCCCGGAATAAATTCATTATCCGTATATGTTATTTCCAGATTAATGCCGTAACCCATATCTGAGGAACCCGCAAAATCACCCAGGGGAAGCCGCGGACCTACACCAAATGCAACAAACACACCGCGTGCCTTGCTTTCCGACAGTCCACCTGCAAACAAATATTGTACAGATAATAAAAATATTAATAAGAGTTTTTTAATCATTAAATTATAACTTTAGTATAAACTAAGATACAAAATTATCAACCTTCTTTAAAAGTGATGATTCTTTTTTCTTCGTGAACAAGGAAAAAATAATGTCGGTGAACAGGACAATAAAAAAGAATGCCGGGGCAATGAATTCACTAACTTTTTTGCCTGCTGTAAAAAAACCTTCCCAACTTAAAAATTTCGAAGCAAATAAAAGATTAATAATTCTCTCCGATTCTGAACCGAATGATAAAATTACAACCCAGGGGATAAAAAATGAATAAACTACAAAAAAATAAATGTTGCTAAACTTGTTTAATGCTAAACTTAATCCCAAAATAAAAAGTACAAAGCTAACCGGGTTTAAATAATTAACTGTCTTCATCTCCAGCGGGATAAACAAATACAGAAAAAGAAAAAACAATATTAAAAAATTAGACAAGAATGACCTGCCTGTTTTGGATAAAAACAAAAATAAAAATATCAGTTGTGGAGTGTTCCATATTAAATAAAGTGGAAAATCAACGATTGATGAAAGACCAAACTCGAAAAAATACCGGGGATCGTTTAGCTCTACTCCGACAAACAAATAACCTGAAACAGCGGCAATTATAACCGGGACAAAAAGAAGAAACACAAAAATAAGTTTTCGTAAAACTTCGGGATGAAAAAATATCCCTTTTATATATTCTTCATCGAGTTTATTAATTATAAATAAAAACGGAATTACTGCCGCGAGATGAAAACGAAAACCGATGAGGATTAGATAATCCGGCATTCCAAAATATCTAAACAAAAAACCTGCCGCATTTACTAATAAAAGGATTAATATTATCTGCCGGATTGAAATATTATTTTTCAAGTTGTTAATCTTCAATTTTTGTTTTTTTTGAGTTCGGTACCTAAACCATATTTGTAAACAAGTTTACCTCCGTGTTCTCCGGTCTGGTATAAAAGATATCCACCGATAAATGCAAAAATAAGAATCCCATATTTAAGAAACCCATTAAACTTTTTCTTAAACACTAAAAAACTTCTGCCTACTAATAAAAGCGAAAAATACCAGAGAGTAATAGTGGCGTATTGTTCGTGTGCTCCAATAGCATTAAATGGGATTGTTGCCCCTGCTGCTTCCCACTTTTGAGCAAGCGCCTCTGCCTGGCTGCCGGTAAAAACAGCAGCGAGAGCAGCAACAACTCCAAGAAAAAGATGCAAATGAGCAGCCTTTGAAAAAAACTCTCTTTTAAATGTAACTCCGATAAATTCGAATAAAATATACAACATTAAAAATGCTATCGGAAAGTGAATTACCTTAGCATGAAGTAATGCAAGTTCTTCCATTATTATCCTTTTAATCTTTTAATAAACAGGGTGGACTTGTTTCTAAAACAATTAGCAAAAACCTATCATCGAACAATTAACCGCATAAAACAGAACCGCCGTTTACGTTTAATATTTCGCCGTTAATATGTCGCGCCATTTCGCTCACTAAAAATATAACTGGCGCTGCAATATCCTCAGCCGTTGCAATTCTTTGAATCGGGATTTCTTTTTTTACTTTTTCAAAATATTGAACATCCTTAAGAACATCATCCGTCATATCAGTAATTACCCATCCGGGCGCAACACAGTTTGTATTGATATTATAAATTCCAAACTCAGCGGCAAGCGATTTTGTAAAAGAAATCATCCCTCCTTTGGATGCCGCGTAGTGAGAATAATTTGCTTCACCCCGCTGTCCTGCAGTTGAAGCGATATTAATAATTTTGCCGTAATTATTTTTTTTCATAATCGGGAGAACCGCTTTTGTAACTATGTACATTCCGGTTAAATTTATTTTAATTGTTCGTTCCCAATTTTCCAGTGTCATTGTTTCCGCATCGCCTCTTTCCCATACACCGGCATTATTTACAAGAATACCAATTGAACCTAACTCATCTGTAATCATTTTTATCAGTTGTGATGCGTCTTGTTCTAATGCCAGGTCAAACTGGTAGCTTTTTACATTTCCGGTACCAATTTCATCAACCAATTGTTTTGCTGCGTTTTTATTTGATGAATAAGTAAATGCAACCTTTGCTCTTTGCCGCACAAACATTTTTACACATGCCGCTCCAATACCTCTTGAGCCTCCGGTTACGAGAACAATTTTTCCTGTAAAATCAAACATCACTAATACTTTACTTTATATAAATACAATCCATGCGCCGGTACTGATTCACCGGCGGCTTCACGGTTAAGACTTGCAAAAATGCTATTAATATATTTTTCATCAAAATTGTTTTTTTCGGCATTAAGGAGTGTGCCGGTTATGGCGCGGACCATGCCGTGTAAAAAACGACTGCCTTCAATTTTAAATATTAAAAAATCATTTTGCCGACGCCAGAAGGCATCCCAGATATTACAAATTTTATTTTCAGTCTCCGACCTGGTTCTGCAAAATGAAGTGAAATTGTTTTCGCCGATAAAACTTTTACTCAACCTGTTTAAGTAACTAATATCAAAATTACGTCCGTTACGGAAAGCATATTTATCCCAAAACGGATTTTTATTTTTAACGATGAAGTAAAGATAACTTCGCTTCCTTGCATCAAATCGTGAGTTAAATGTTTCTTCAACTTTTTCAATTTTTTTTATGGCAATATCGCGAGGCAGCATACAATTAAGTGAATAGGTAAATCGGTATAGGTCGAGTTCATCAGTGGTAATAAAATTTGCAACCTGCCCTATGGCGTGAACGCCTGCATCTGTTCTGCCCGAACCGATTAAATTTACATCATCCTTCAACAGTGTTTCTAAAGCTTCGGTTATTTTTTGCTGCACAGTAACGGCATTTTTTTGAATCTGCCACCCGGCATAAGAGGTTCCATCGTAGCTTAATGTTATTTTATAGTTATTCAAAATTTATTGAGTTAAGTTTATAAATGTTTTGTGCCAATGAGCCGGAAAAATGAGTAACCAACATATTTCCCATTTGATCTAAAGTCTTTTTGCATCAAATAAAAAGGGAACCCAAAAGTAAAAGAAAATGATTAATAAAAAAATGAATAATTAATAAGTCTTGCCGTTACAGCACCGATAATATTATTAACTTCTTTTTATTATACATCGGGTCATTTAATTCCTTGCCATTCAACTTCGTACAATAGTTGGCAGAAAATATAAAACAAAAAGCATTATGAATCATAGGATTTTGAAACTTTTTACTTTCACATTTTTACTTTTTACTTTCCGGCTTGTGCGGGTTAAGAATTAGCAGAGTCACCGTTTTTAGCAGGCCGTTTTCGGTAAACTTGATTAATATGGAAATGAATTTTTCGCGATAATTTTCCGTTAGATATTAAACAGGGAGGAAATTAAGTATTGGGATTTCCACTAAAAACGGTCTATCCGGAAATTGTGCGAAATGAGTTGATGAATAAACTGCTTACTTTTTTTAATACTCCGGTCCCCGCATCAGAGAAAAGTAACAAAATTCCTACAATTTTTTCACTTTCGCAGAATTATCCCAATCCTTTTAATCCAAGTACAATAATCAGTTAACAGTAGGTAGTCATGTTTCCTTAAAAGTGTACGATGTTTTAGGTGATGAAGTTGCGACATTAGTGAATGAAGAAAAAAATAGCAGGGAAATATCAAGCAGAGTTTGATTCGTCGAAATTGGCGAGTGGAATATATTTTTACAAACTACAAACATCCAATTTTTCAGCAATCAAAAAGATGGTACGGTTTAGATAAAAATCGATTTGAAGATAAACGTGGAACTTGGAAATATGGAATTGCTCACATCTTTATTCCTTCTTTTGAAGAAACAAAAATTTAACATGACTGATTAGTCTTACTCTTCACACAAAATAGTTTCCCTTCTGACTATGAAAACAGAAACTTTTGTTTTATTTTTTATACGTCAATAAAACGACAAAATAAAAAAAGAGAATCGGACTTTAAAGTGAACTATTTTGTAATAGGAATCGGAAAGTGTTTCTTCTTAAAACCAATTGTAATTGGGTTGCCCTATCGTTTTATTCTTCTCTTCGAAATCGAAGTTGATTCACTCCTCATTCCAAAACTGTCCCATTTCCTCTGCACCTGCTCTAAAGGAATTCACACCAAGCTTCAAACGACTTCGTTTAAGCAAAACATTCCCCTTACTTATGCAGTACAAGAACAATATTCAAAATTAGACCTCCAACCAACTAATTTGGTTATTAGTTATTTGAAAGACGAGGTACTATTCCATCCATAATTACATTGGAGAAAATCATGAAAAGAAAAGTCCTTTGTTTGTTGACACTTATTCTGTTAAGTGTTGTGTTCATCTCTTGCTCGGAGGAGGAGAGCAACCCGGTTGTTACACCAACCGAGAAACAGTTCAGTGCGGAAATACAATCTAAACTGGAAGCTGCTTTGAATAAAACAATATTAGAAAATAACATTCCAGGTGTTATAGCAGGAGTTTGGTTTCCAACCGATGGAACATGGATTAAAGCAAAAGGGATGGGAAATTTAGCAACTAATGAATTAATGAATCCGGAAAATCACTTCCGGATGGGGAGCGTTTCAAAAACTTTTGTTGGAACGGTTGTCTTGAAGTTAGTCGATTCAGGAAAGATATCCTTAGACTCATCTCTTGCTTTCTATCTGCCACAATATGCTTTCCCCCAGGCAAACAAAATTACTGTCCGTATGCTCGGGAACATGACCAGTGGAATTTATGATGTAACTAATGATGTAAATTTTTTACAATCCTCATATCTAAATTATAATGGGAGGGTGACTTTCAGCGCTGATTCCCTAATCAAAGCTGCGTTACAATTCCCTTTGAAGTTTGATCCGGGAACAGCCTATAGTTATTCAAATGTAAATACAGATCTGTTAGGCTTAATTTGTGAGAAAGTTACGAATAAAAGTATCGACCAGCTTCTTCAAGAAATGATATTTATTCCATACGGTTTGAACAATACTTTTTGGCCCAAAACATACTTTCTCCCCGAGCCCTTTTCTCACGGATATTCATTAATGACTGCAACTAAAGATATGCAGGACGTTACTTTTTACCATCCATCTATTTGGAATGCCGCGGGAATATTAGTATCAACTGTATATGATTTGAATAAATGGGCAAGACTATTGGGGAACGGAACGCTTTACTCCGCCGCAATGCATACTGAAAGGACGAAATGGTCAATTGAAAGCGGTAATTCATACGGCTTTGCACTATTTAATCCTGGCGGAGGCTGGGTAGGGCACAACGGTGCGATTCCGGGTTTTACTACATCATGTTACTATTTAACTTCAAAGGATGCAGTCATAATTGTTCATGTAAATTCCAATATAAGAGTATCAGCCACATCAGACACACCTGCAGATGCTGTATTCTTAGCCTTAGCAGAAATTTTAACACCCCAGACTACATTTGTAAAAAATAAAATTCAAACGCTGGATCAGAATATTTTTCCAATAAAAGAGAAGTAAAAAGGAATGGAACAATGAAAAAACTATTTAGTACAATCGTAACAATTTTTAGTATAAGTATTTTGTTCATCTCTTGTAAGGAAGAGAACAATCCGGTAGTTACACCAACCGAGAAACAATTCAGCGCGGAAATGCAATCTATGCTTGAAGCTGCTTTGGACAAAGCGATGCTTGAAAATCACATACCGGGAGTTATAGTCGGTGTTTGGATTCCAGGCGAAGGAAGCTGGGTAAAAGCTAAAGGTTTATCTAATATAGCTACTGATGAACCGATGAAACTTGAAAATCATTTTCGCATGGGAAGCGTTACAAAAACATTTACAGGAACTGTTGTCCTAAAACTAGTTGAACAAGGAAAGATTAATCTTGATTCTTCGTTGGCATATTATCTTCCGCAGTACAATTTTCAAAAAGCCGATAAGATAACCGTTCGGTATCTTGGAAATATGCGAGCCGGGATTTTAAGCTATTCAGATGATCTTAACTGGTATAATTCACAAGTCGCCTGCAACTTTGAAAAATATTTTACAGCAGATTCTTTAGTTAAAATAGCTCTAAGTTATCCCACATATTTCGAACAAGGTTCCAAACATTATTATTGCAACACGAACACCGTACTTTTAGGTATGATCTGCGAAAAAGTTACCGGTAAACCAATATCTCAGTTGCTAAAAGAAATGATTTTTGATCCTTATGGTTTATCAAATACTTCATGGCCTAATTCACGCTTCTTGCCAATTCCGTTTTCGCACGGATATACTAATAAAACATCTTCCGGTCAACTGCATGATTTAACATTTATGGATCCATCCTGGGCTGACGCTGCCGGAATCCTGGTTTCCAATTTAGCCGATATGAAAAATTACATAAAACTACTTGGTACAGGAGGCTTCTATTCTGCGGCAATGCATACGGAAAGAATGAAACTCATTGATGATTATGGATTTGCAATAACTTCGGGTAATGGCTGGATTGGTCATACTGGTGCAGTACCCGGTTTTACTACCGGCGCATTTTATAATCCGGCAAAGGATGCAGTGCTAATTGTAAATGTAAACTCAAATATGGATAATCCTCAGACTGGTTTAGGCCCATCAGATGCAATATGTGAATCATTAATGAACATCTTAGCTCCCGCAACCGGAGTTTCCAAATTAAAGATTAAGTGGCTGGAATAATGAGATTAAAATATTAGTTTCTACTGTTAAATTGAACTTGAAAATTAAATGTATTTCTTGCAATAAGAATGAGGTATAAATGAAATACTCATATGTAACAATTCTGTTTACTTGTTTCGTCTTGATCGATGGTTGTAAAGAGGAGGATTCGCAGGTTGCGCCGGTATCAGATAATTTAACATGGAATAAACAAATTGCAGTAGCATACGTTCACTCTTATGCAACGGTTATAGGTGAAGCAGCTTTAGAATTATCAATCGATTCTGCCCGGATTAATTTTATCCGGAAAGCAATTGATCCTATCAGTTTTTACTCTGACAGTTCAGGTTATTTTTATGTCTATGATTATAATTGCGTTAATATTGCGCATGCGCGTCAGAAAAATTTGCAGGGACAAAATCTTTACAATTATACGGATACCAAAGGAAAATTTGTTATAAGAGAACTTGCCGCAATGGCACAAAACGGCGGCGGATATGTAGAATTTTATTGGATCAAACCGGGGGAAACGGGAGAAAAGAAAAAATTGGGATATGTTGAACCGATTCCAAATACAAATTATTTCATCGGTTCCGGAGTCTATCTTGAATGAAAATTATCAAGTTGCAGATGAATTTATAACTATCGACCGCATAAATGGAACCAATATTTTTTGCAAAACAGACCGATTTTAGAAAATGGTTCGTGAAGAACCACAAGAAAGGAACTGAATTATTGGTAGGTTTTTACAAAGTGAATAGCGGCAAACCAAGTATAACATGGTCACAGTCGGTGGACGAAGCGATTTGTTTCGGTTGGATAGACAGCGTTCGTAAATCTATTGACGGCGAAAGTTATTGCATCCGCTTTACTCCAAGGAATCCCAAAAGTATTTGGAGCGCGGTGAATATAAAGAAAGCGGAAGAACTGATTAAACTTGGATTAATGCAACCGGGAGGTCTGGAGCTATATAAAAATAGAAAAGTTGATAAAGCTAAACTCTACAGTTATGAGAATAAACCGGAAAAACTGCCAACAGAATTTTAACAAAAATTTAAAGCAAATAAACCCGCGTGGGAATTTTTCTCAAATCAACCCTCTTCATATAAAAGAACAATTTACTTTTGGATCTTAAGCGCTAAACAAGGAAAGACACAACTATCAAGACTGGAAAAAGTTATTAACGAAAGCGAGATGAAGATAAAGAACATCTTCCGCTGACACTTTACCTCAGATAAATCGAAACAGAAATTTCTAATTTAATCTTCCCCTCTCCCCTTCACCGCCAGCGCAATTTTTTCCGCAGTTATCGGCATTGATTTTATTCTAATTCCAAGCGCGTCTTCAACTGCATTCGCAATTATAGGCGCGGCGGGAATCATCGTGTGCTCGCCCATTCCACGCGCTCCGTATGGTCCATCGGGCTGCGCCGTTTCAATAATTATCGGAACAACTAAATCAGGAATATCCATTGCCGTCGGAATTTTATAATCGGAAAAATTTGGGTTGAGCATTTTTCCTTTTTCATCAAAACGCATGTCTTCATATAAAACGGTTGCGATACCTTGTAAAATTCCACCGGTAATTTGTCCGTTTACTAAATCGGGATTTAATGCTTTTCCGCAATCTACTGCTAACACAACTTTTGGAATTTTTACTTTTCCGGTTTGCTTATCAATTTCAATTTTAACAGCCGCAGCGCCAACCGTGTAATGCACATTAGGGTGCCCGCCCTGGCTTGTTTCCGGATCGCTAAGTGCCGATGCGAATTCTGGCATAAACATGCCGCGACCGAGAATTGGTCCGCCTCTGAACGTACCGTCTTCTTTTTGAATTCCCGAAATAATAAAATCTTTTAACGGTAGAGAAAAGTTTTTTTCAACTTTTGATTTTACACATTCATCTTGCAAAACAAGTTCGTTTCTTTTTTTCTCAAGAGCTCTTGCAATTAAATCGAAAATTTGTTCGCGCGCATCTTCTGCGGCTCGTTTAACCGCGTTGCCGCAGCTCCAGGTAACATGTGAGGCAACGGTTTGCCATTCGTATGGATTGCGGTCGGTGTCGGGGGTTTCTACTCTAATTTTTTCAACCGGCACAGAAAGCACTTCTGCGGCTATTTGCGCAAGCACGGTTAAATAACCTTGCCCAATTTCCATTCCCGAAACAAGAATATTCAAACTTCCATCTTCATTAAATTTTAAAAATGCCGATGACGAGGCGTTCGGCGGCATTGCGGGGGCTTTCCAAAATAATGAAAATCCTTTGCCGATAACTTTATTCGGATCTGTTGAAATTTCCTTTTTCTCCCACTCAATTTCTTTGGCAACTTTTTCAATCGCTTCCATTAAGCCGTTGGGATTCATCTTTGAACCGTAAGTTAACCGGTCGCCTTCACGGATAGCATTTCTTCTTCTTATTTCAACCGGATCCATTTTTATTTTTTTTGCAAGCTCGTTTATGTGAGATTCGAGTCCGAATAAAAATTCTGAATAACCGAAGCCTCTATAAGGTCCGCCGGGAGGTAAATTTGTGTAAACGCAGTAAGAATCAATTTTAATATTTGGAATTCTGTATGGACCGGTCGCCGAAAGTCCGGCAGCGTTTACAACGTTTGCGCCGTATTCAACATAAGCGCCGGCATCCCAATAGAGTGTGTGCTCAAGCGCTGTTATAGTTCCATCATTTTTTACACCGACTTTTAACCTTGCAACAACACCTTGCCGTTGATAAGTGTTGTAAAATTCCTGCGCACGCGACCAAAGAATTTTTACAGGACTTCCTTTTACTTTTGTTGCAAGTGCGGCGCCAAGAATTTCCATTGAAACGCCGGCTTTACCGCCAAAACCGCCGCCCACAAACGGAGTAATTACGCGTACATCTTTATGCTGAAATCCTAACGGAGCTAATGCTTCTGCAAATAAATGCCGCTGCGTGTGTGGAGATTGCGATGCAGTCCAAACCGTTAATCTGCCGGAATGATCAAGTAAACCAACAGCGCCGTGAACTTCGAGCGCACAATGAGCATATCTCGGAACGGTATAAACATCATCAAGAACAAAATCAGAATCTTTAAATGCCTCTTCAACATTTCCGTGTCGTACTTTGCGAAGATGCGCAATGTTAGAATTTGTCTGCGGAAAAAACCAGGGAACGTGATGATAATCTTTTAAATCAGGGTGAATTAAATGGGGGTGTTCCGTTAAAGCTTGCTCAACGGATAAAACAGGTTTTAATTCCGTGTAATCTACCTTAACAAGTTTAGCCGCTTTTTTGGCGGTAACAGCATCCCGAGCAATAACTGCGGCAACCTGCTCACCGACAAACCGAACACGGTCTTGCGCAAAAATATATCTGTCGTGCATATACAAACCAAAGCGGAAAGGAAAATCTTTACCGGTAACAATTTTTACAACACCGGCTACTTTTTCAGCTTCGGAAGTGTCAATCGAATTGATTATAGCGTGTGCAAATTTGCTTTCAACAACTTCGGCAAAAAGTAAATTCGGTCCAAAATCTAAGTCGTCAACAAATTGAGCCGCGCCGGATATTTTCACTTTTCCGTCAATTCGTATAGCAGGCTTTCCGATGAATTTATATTCGTCCATAAAACTTCCTAAGATTTATTTAACTAAATCAACAACTGCATCAATTATAGGGGAATAGCCTGTACAGCGGCAAAGATTTCCCGCCAGCGCTTCCTGGATTTCTTCCTTCCTCGGATGAGGATTTTTTGCAAGAAGTTCGGTAGCTGAAAGTATTACCCCCGGAGTGCAAAATCCGCATTGAAAAGAATTGTGTTTGAGAAATGATTCTTGCAGCGGAGTTAATTCACCTTGCATCGTTCCTTCGAGCGTTAATACGTCCTGTTCATCAACTTCAATTGCAAGCACAAGACAACTACGCACTGTTTTCCCGTTAATCATTACGGTACACGTTCCACAGTCACCTCTATCGCACCCGCATTTGGGGCTGTTAAGACCGAGTCTATCTCTTAACACTTCAAGAAGGATTTCGGTTGGGCTAACCTCAATTTGTCTTTTTTCACCATTTAATAAAAAACTTATTTCTTTTTTCATCAACATTTCTCCTAAAGTAAACCAGGGAAAATTATATTACGCTTTTACCATATTCCGGACCGCCGCCGTTGAGCCTTTCGATTGCCGCATTCAAACCACGCTCGAGCATTACTTTTGCCATATGCATTCTATATTCTTTTGTGGCACGAATATCGGAGATCGGAAATATTTCTTCTTCAACGAGCATCTTTGCTTTTTCAATTAAATCAGAAATATTTTTTTGTCCGTTTAATAATTTTTCAATTTTCATCGCCCTTATAGGAACAGGGGAAACCGAACCAAATGAAAATCGGAAAGTGTTATCGGCAAATGCAAGAATTGCAAGATTAACCTGCGCCAAATCTTCGCCGGAATATCTACCGAGTTTTACAAAACAACCTGAGTGTTTTTTATCGGGCAATTGAATAGAAACGCCCTTAACAATTTCATTCTTTGGCAAAGCAGTTTTTCGGGAATCGATAAACCATTGATCAATCGGAATTTTTCTATCGCCGTTTTGCCCCGCTGTAATTATGTTGGCTTTGTAAACAGTTAAAACCGGTCCGCTATCCATACATGGAACTGCCGAGCAAATGTTTCCGACTAACGTAGCACGGTTCCTGATTCCAACCGAAGCAACGGTTCTGCTCATCTCAGCGATCACCGGAAAATGTTCATTGATAATTTCCGATTCTATGAGTTCAGAAAAAGTAACACCTGCGCCAATCCATAAAGTGTTAGAGTCGAACTTGATTTCTTTTAAAAAACCAAGCCCTTTAATATCAATAACAACATCAGGATGCACTACCCCGGTTTTTAATAACTCAACGAGATCCGTGCCGCCGGCGAGGATGACATGATTTTTGTAACGTGGAAAAATATCGAATATTTCGTCGAGATTTTTAGGTCTCACATAATCAAATTGATTTTCAATTGCCACAATAGACTCCGCTACGAAAAATTATTTTTCATCTTTTGGTAAAAATGCAACAATACGGCACATTGCCGATTCAAGTTCAATTCCCCGCAGCGGGAAGCAACCGATCCATGCGCGTTTGTTACTAAGTTTATTAATATCTCCGCCAAGATTTTCGGCATGAACAATTTTTTTAGGGAACATTTTTATGTGCATTACCTGGTAATATTCTTCTTGCGGGAACATTTCATCCCATGATTTAACTTTATATTTTTTTATTAATTTTTGTTCTGCTTCAACAAACCGGGCTGGATGCCATTGACGGATGATTGTATTCATCGGATGATCCGCGCTTCCGCAATCAACGCCAATCCATTTTAATTTCATTTCTAGAGCCCATTTGTGGAAACCCGGCCCGGGTCCAGGATGTTTTACAAAATATCTAACTTCATCAGATTGTTTCTGATCCCATGCATAGCGGTTGTAACCGGTGTTGATGATAAGAATATCACCTTTTTTTATTTCGGCTTTAGTCATCAACATTTCAGGGGAATACAAATCATAATCGCCAACTTCTTTTGAAATATCAACAACCACTCCCTGTCCGATCCATTCTTTCATCGGCACATTTCCGATCGATCTACCGGAAGCATGAAAATGAATTTCACCATCCATGTGTGTTCCAACGTGGTTGCTTGTAGTGATGATTTGTCCGTTTGCGCCTTGCCCCATATGGGCGCCGGCAATTCTTTTAAAATACTGAATTCCCAATGGCATATAACTTGGCCATGGCGGAGTGTGAATGCTGAGTCGTTGTGTTAGATCGAAAACCTGAAGTCCGTCCATCAATTTGAGAAAATCGTTCGTCTTCATTTCTTATTCTCCTAATTATTTTTTAGTTGATTTGCAAAACCGATGATTGCTTTTTTAAATGGTTCAACCGGGGCTTCCAATACTCCGGCGCCTATTTGTCCGATGCCGGCATTTTTGTGCGCAACGCCTGTATCGATAAACGGTAATACATTTTTTTCAATAACTTTTATTACATCAATTCCGGTTGGCGTACCGCGGAAGTTAAGATACGGTATTTTATAAATATTATTTTCCGCGGCTGTTATCTCATACATCTTCAGCGTATAATTGACGGCGTCGTTCGTACTTCCGCCGACAAACTGCACGATCGCAGGCGACGCGGCAATTGCAAAACCACCGAGTCCGTTGGTTTCTGTAATTGAACTGTCACCAATGTCCGGGTTCGCATCTTCCTTTGTGTATCCGGTAAAATACAAAGCATCCGGAATCAGAGAATCGCCGGTAAACCATTCATCCCAGGTGCCCGATAATTGAATTCCAAACTCGGTTCCGTTGCGCGACATAACAACCACGATGCTGCTATTCTCAATATTCCGGGCTGCATCTAAAGAAACCTTTGCAACTCCCATTGAAAGATTTAAAAAGAAATGATCGTTGCTGTTTATGAAATTTAAAACACTGATCGCATTTTCCTTTTCATTTTGATTTACAATTTCAGGGGCAAGAGTTCTGTAGAGAAGAGAAGTTGCGGCGCGGTTGCGGTTATGAACTTCATCTCCCATATGGAGGGCTTGTGCAATAATATTTTTAAGATCGATCTTCCCTATTTTTTCAATCGCCTTTTTAAGAGATGGATAAAGGATACTCTCCATCCAGTGTAATCTTTCGATAACACTTTCATCGTAAGCGCCGTAACGAAGAACTTTTCCGAGTCCTTCATTCATTGTGCAAAATGCTTTATTCCCAAACTCTTCATTTTCTAAAATAAAAACGGGCATGGATGGAGAAACAATTCCAGCCATTGGTCCGACTGTAGCGTGTTCGTGACAAGGAGAAAATTCTATCTCGCCGGAAGCAGCAACTTTTTCCGCTTCGTCAAAAGATTTTGCAAAACCTTCATAAATTAACGCTCCGATTACTGCGCCTCTCATCGGTCCGCACATTTTATCCCAGGCTACCGGACAGCCCGCATGAAGCAGAAGATTTTTTTTCATCCCGGGAATTACGTCAATCGCTTTTCCCATTCCAATTAAAAAAGGTTTACTGCTTAATATTCTCTTCATCGCTTCGAGATTAGCAATTTCTATTTTCTCAGAGTTTTTTCTAATTAGATCAAAAAGTAACGGGTCGGAAATTATCGGCGGTTTCCAATCAACTTGAATTGACGGGACCTTTTGTTCGTCAAGAGTTTCTTTAAATGATTTTAATCCAACATTAATTACTTTCAGCTCATTTTCAAAAAGTTTATTCATTTTTTATCTCTTCTTTTCAATTATAAACTTAGCAAGTTTACTTGCGGCAGCATTTGATTCTAACACAAGCGCTCCTTCAGATGCCAGGGCTGCTGCAACCTTGCTTCTGTTTTGTGGGTCTTTCACGGTTCCTGTTACAGAACAAATTACCGGTAAATATTTTTTCTGTTGCGAAATTATTTTTTTTACTTCTTGTAGTACCGGAATAATTTCGGCAAGAGGGTTCAAATTAGCGCCATAACCCAAAACAACATCAAAAAGAATAACAGCGGTTTCGGAGTCGTTCGCTTCGGTAAGTATTCTTTTGTCCCTTGTTGAGTAATCAATCATCGGGTGCGGTTTTCCAACAGTAAATTCATCGTCCCCAAGATCGATGATAGTATGCTTCTCGCTTTTCCAGGCATCTTTTATTTTCTTAACGTCTCCAACCGGAGTGTTTGAAAAAACATCTGCCGGCATATTCTGGAAAAACATTTGTGTCTCGTCGCAGAAAGTACCGCCGCTGAAAAGCGCGCGTAAATATTTTTGTTCAGGGTTCAACTTTGCTGATTCTTTTTCCGCAATTTCTTTCAATTCAAGTTCGCGTTTATTTATATCGAGAACAACTTCTTCTATATTTTCCTTTTGCGAATGTGCAACAGCCAGCATAGCACCTTCCTCAAGAGTTTTTGCAAAAGTAATGTTACTGTTTTTCAATAATTCACTTGAAGCATTTAAAAATACACCCACAACAGGCTTCTCAATATCTTTGACAAGTTCGACAATTTTAACTATTACTTCATTAGCCGGCGGTTTGGAAACTAAAAGTAATACATCGGTATTTTTATCTTCGGCAAGAACTTTAATTCCTTCAAGAAACATAATTCCGCCAACAGCTTTTTTTACATCGCGCCCACCGGTACCGATGGCTTGAGATATTCCGCATCCCGAATTTGAAATTAGACAACTTACTTCTTGTAAGCCTGTTCCCGATGCCGCAACTATGCCGATATTTCCGCGATTAACAACATTTGCAAAAGCAAGCGGCAGGCCGTTGATAATTGCGGTTCCGCAGTCAGGACCCATTACCAATAGTCCTTTTTCTTTTGCTAATTTTTTTAATTCAATTTCTTTTTCGATTGAAACATTATCGGAGAAGAGCATAACATTTAAGCCCTTGGTTAAAGCTTTCATTGCCTCATCACCGGCGTATTTACCGGCGACGGAAATCATAACAAGATTTGCGCCCGGAAGAACTTTTATAGCGGATTCAATGCTTGAAGGTTTAACTCCTCCGGAAGCATTATCTGTCTTGTCGGACCTCTTTAATAATTCATTTATCTTTTGGGAAATCAGATCAGATTCGTCTTGTGTTTTGCATTTGTAGGCAATCATCAGATCCATATCGCCGGCGCTTTGAAGTTCGCTGGTAAGCAAACCGGATGATTGAAGAATTGATTTATTTTCCGGTGTTCCAATAACCGCGGCGGAATCTAATACAATATCAAACTCGCTGATCTTTTTCGCAACCAACATTAATGATACAGAATCGAAGTATTCGCCTTTTTTCAGGATTCCTGTAACTATCATTTTAAATTCCTTTTTATTCCGAATAAAAACCCGACACCTTGATCCGCCCCGGAAGTTTCACCAAAGGAAATCAAAGTACGTGTATGTTCTATAATCTCATTTTGACCGAAGTGCAAAATTGAGTGAAGTAAATTTTTAAACTTCTCAAACATGAGACCATTCTTTGCCGCATGCAGAAAGACATTTGTAAATATGTTGTTACCTTTTGCAGCTTTGTAAATATTATCAATCGAAAAAGAATAATCAACCTTGTAAATCTTTTGACATAGATTAAGTGCTATTAAAAATCCGGAGATAAAATCATCTCCGCTTGGCGTAAGTCCGAAACCGACGCCTTTGATCAATTTTGTTCCTTCTACATAATTCGAAGAAGCAAAATATTCGGCAGCTAAATTAAACCTTTTTACAAATTCAATTTCAAAAGAAGATTCGAAATTCTTTTTTCTCCCTTCATCCAACAAAAAGCATAAACTTTTATCAGGTGAGTTTTCATTGAGCGCATTTTCAAAAGAACTTAGATTCAACTTAAACCTATTTTCGTCAATGTTTAACGCCTCTATTTCAGAATTATATTTCCTTGTCGATTTAAATAATATTTTTTCATCATTCAATTGAACATGATCTTCGGTGATAATCAGCCTTCCCAGCTCTTTTAAATTAACATCGTCAACAACAATATTGAATGGACCTCCACCGATAGAGCTGTTGACGATAAAAGTAAAATAATTCCCGCAATTAAAATTTATAACTTCTTTAAAACGAGAATGTACATTATAAACCCCGGCTTCTAAATGATCGCCAAAGCTTACTATCTTTATCATGCTTTATAGAAAATCATTCCCAAATGTTTTTTATATAAATCTTTTCGAACTACTTCAACTTTTCCTTTTACCTTCATCCCGATCTTAGGATTTTTAATGTCTAACTGTCCGGTAATTCTATTTCCGTCTTCAAGTTCAACAATTCCGAGAGCTAAAGTAACAACTTCATAATCGGAAGGCAAAGTATAGAGAGTTGTAAACGTTAAAAGTTTTCCAGTTTTAGGAAGTGGGGTTATATCAAACTCGTTGTGATCATTCTCTCCGCATTTTTTACAAATAGTTTTGTAGGGATAATGAAGCTGTCCACATCTTTTACATTTGTATGCATAGATATTTAATTCCATTTTCTTATTCCTTTATAAAAGTTAGACATACAACATTGTTACCGAAGCCGCCAAAATTACAGGTGAAACCGACTTTGGCATTTTTTACTTGCCGCTTTCCGGCTTCGCCGCGTAATTGTAAAACGATTTCGTGCGCTTGACCTACGCCGGTAGCGCCAACCGGATGTCCTTTTGCTTTTAATCCGCCAGAAGGATTGATAGGAATTTTTCCGCCGATTTGTGTTTCGCCTCTTTCAAGAGCAAGATGTCCTTCTCCTTTTTTGAAGAAACCAACTTCTTCACTTTCGGCAATTTCAAGAATTGTAAATGCGTCATGTAATTCAGCGACACTTACATCCGAAGGTTTTACTCCCGCCATTTTAAATGATTGGCGCGCAGCTTCTCTTACTGCAAGAAGTTCGGTCGGGTCCTTTCTTTCGTGAACGCAATGTGTATCGGTAGCTTGCCCAATACCGGCAAGGCGAATCATCGGTTTGTTTATTTTTTTCATCACTTCTGCTGTTGCAAGAATTAAACATGCTCCGCCGTCGGATACCGGGCACACATCATAAAATCTTAAGGGGTCTGCAACGTAAGGATTATTTGTTGAGGCTTCGGGAGAATCAAGAATTCCTTCAATTGTAACTTCTTCATGCAAATGCGCAAAAAAATTATCCATAGCATTTTTATGATTTTTAACCGCGACCATCGCGAGGTGGCGCGAGGTTACGCCGTACTTTTCCATATAAAGTCTGGTGAACATTCCAGCAAGAGCCGGAAGCGTTACACCGTAAATATATTCTGCTTGCGGATGAGTTAAGGTAGCAACAAAATCGGTTGCTTCAAGCGGATTAGCTTCGCGCATTCTTTCAGCGCCTATAACCATAACAACATCGTGCATACCGGATGCAATTGCCATATAGCCTTGCTTGATCGCAGATGCTCCTGAAGCCGGTCCGTTCTCAATGGTTTCAGCGCCGGCAGGTGTAAGGCTCATGTGGTCAACCACAGCGCTTGCTAATCCAGTTTGTCCGTTTATTCTTCCGCCGCCCATATTGGCAACATAAACATGATCAACTTTTTTTAGTCCGCTATCGCGTAATGCCATTAAACCGGGATACGCAGCAATTTCGACAAGCGGGTATTCTAAGCGAGTAAAACTTGTAATGCCTATTCCGGCAACATAAACTTCTCTCATTTTACTTTCTCTCCTAACTGTCTTTTCATTTCTATAAGCGATGTCGCCGTTGAATCAAGCATAGAGCGCGTTGCAGCTAATAAATCTTCAGGTTCTTTTGGAGGATCAGAAGGTGGTAAAATTGCAGCTTTAGCTTTTTCAAGTAGATGTTCAGGAACTGGACGTCTGCCTACAACTAATGAGTGTCTTGCTTTTTCAAACAATTCTTTTGTCAATGACCATGAAGGACATCCGCCTAATTCATGGGGAATATGAAAACGTTTTTCAAGATTATATTCAATCATCCATCTTCTAAAACCAATACCCGACTCTGCAACGATCAAAACTTCTTTTTGTTTTAGGATATCCATATGATATTCCATCTTTGTTGCAAAAGCATGGGCGCCAACTCTTAGTCCGCGCCGTAAAGAAAAAGTGTGGTAAGACATACCAACATCGGGACTGACAACTCTTCCGTTCACTATAGCGGAAAGTTCGCCTTCTATTTGTGCGATTAAAACGTACTCATCTTGAACGCGGTGAGTATAATAAGCCAGCAGCTCGGCGTATAAGCGCGCCGCTACAATATGATAAAAATCTCTTTCAACATGCATCAATGGTTCAATGTGGGGAAGGATATCGGGGATTTCGTCGCGCTCAACCTGACGGACAACCATTTCTTGACCGTTAGCGAGCATCATATATTTCGCAGGAAACTTTGGAAGCGGAGTATCTATGGGACGAAGAATTTTTTCCAAATCAACAGACATAAAAGCCTCATATTTAGTTGATTAATTTACTAATTAATTTTTTAGGGTCTTAAAATACTACAAATACCTTTTACCTTCTAATAAAATATGAACATAAATTTTATTTGTAATTTCTTCTCTATAAAAATGTTTAAGGAATTTAACGAATTTTAAAAGAATAGGTTATGATTTAAAGTTTGACTCGAACGGTTTAATTAAAATTATGCTTCATTAAACCTTTCAGTTTTACCTATGGCATTGAAATGTATCCGTTAGTATGTTGGTTAACGGATTTTTTATGTCGATATATTTTTCTTGTTTTGAAATTCTAATTCACTTTAAACTTTATGCTTTCCGCTTTGAACCTACGGTTTCCCGCGCTATTTAATAATCACCAAATTTATTTACAATAAAAATGTAAATTCCAACAGCCATGTTTTTTGGAGAAAAACTGCCTTTCGATATTCTGTTAGAGAGTTAATGGAAGTTAACTTTCAAGTATAAAATGTTATCTTTGATTGTCCGATTTAATAATTTTGTTTGCATTTAATTTTTGGTAATATTTTTCGATTATAATGTATAAGTTATGTTTTAAAATGGGTATCCGGATACTATTTTAAGGCTTTCTAAGTTATCGTATTTACAATTAAATCATTTGGTGATCAATAACTTGTCCGATACAAGCACATATTCATTCAGCGATCCAAACCATGGTGCTTATCAAAAATATAAGTGGATTTTTGATAATTCAAACGATGCTATTTTTGTAATGAAGGACGATTTATTTATTGAATGCAATCAGAAAACATTGCAAATGTTTAATTGCGAAGAAGACGCGATTATTCAGAAGTCTCCCGTTTTTTTTTCTCCCGAATTCCAGCCTGACGGAAAAAAATCAATTGATAAAGTAAAAGAACTGTTAAAAAAAGCATATGAAAAGGGATCGATAACTTTTGAGTGGCTGCATAAAAAGTCTACCGGCGAGTTATTTGATGCTGAAGTTTCATTAAAATCTTTAGAAGTTGATAAAGCTATTTTATTGATGGCAGTGGTGAAAGATATAAGCGATAAAAAACTTGCCGTTAATTTTCGAACCCTGTCTGAAGAATCGCTGGTAGGCGTTTATCTTATTCAGGATGAAAGATTAGTCTATGCAAACCCGGCACTTCGTAAAATTTTCGGTATTGAAGATAAAATTCCTCTGAGTGAGATATTAATTAAAGATTTCATTCATCCCGACGACCTTCAAATGGTTTTGGAAAATATCTACAGGCGAATTTCTAGGATAAAGGAAAAAATTCATTACGGTTTTAGAATTTGCCGACCTAACGGCGAAGTGCGCGAAGTGGAGGTTCTCGGGTCTACAACAATATTAAATAACCGCCCGGCATTAATGGGTTCGCTTCTGGATATTACGGAAACAAAATCCGCAAATGAAAAATTACGAATTTTAGCGCACGCCTTGAAGGGAATAACACAGGCTGTTTCGGTTACTGATATGAATAACAAAATAATTTTTGTTAATGATGCATTTTTAAAAATGTACGGATACACAAACGATGATATTGAAGGGTGGAAAATTGAAGGTGTACGCTCGGATAAAAATCCCGAGGGATTAGGTGAACATATACGTGTTTCAACCCTATCCGGGGGATGGGATGGAAAAATTTGGAACAAAAGAAAAGACGGTGTTGAATTTCTTGCCCATCTTTCAACATCAATTGTTAAAGATAATGATGATAAGCCGATAGCATTAATGGGCATTGCTACTGATATAACAGAAAAGAAAAAATCGGAAGAACATGTTAATCTTCTAACAGTTGCGCTTCAATCGGCTGCCAACGGCGTAATAATTACAAACAATGCCGGAACAATAATCTGGGTGAACCATTCATTTTCCACTTTAACAGGGTACGAGTATGAAGAGCTAATTGGTAAAAATGTAAACATCCTTAAATCGGGGGTAATGCAGAAAGAATTTTATCATGAATTGTGGTCCAAGGTTAAAGCAGGTAAAGTTTGGCAGGGAGAAATTATTAACAAAAAGAAGAATGGCGATCTTTACACCGAGGAAATGACAATTACACCCGTCAGAATTGATGGAAAAGAAATAACTCATTATATAGCTCTAAAACAGGATATATCCGAGCGTAAACAAAATGTACTTGAGTTGAAAAAAAATAAGGAAGCGGCGGAAGCGGCAAATAAATTAAAATCCGCATTCCTTGCAAATATGAGCCATGAACTTAGAACACCCATGGTTGGTATTCTTGGTTATGCCGATATTTTATATTATGAATTGAAAGATACAGAATTTAAAGACATGGCATCCAATCTTTATGATAGCGGGAACAGACTGATGGAAACGTTAAATCTAATACTTCATCTATCAAAACTTGAAGCTAACAAAATGGAGATGGATGAACAGATTGTTAACGTTGAAAGTATTATAAAGTCTGTAATAACTCAGTATAGTAAAATGGTTGAAAAAAGAAACCTTTACATTGAATATACCGGGGATAGCGAAGTGTTTTGTTTTTTGGAAGGGAAAATTCTTCAAGAGGTTTTAAGTAACCTTTTGAGTAATGCGATAAAGTTTACAACTAAAGGGGGAGTGAAAATAGAATTAAAGAGCGATAATGGTTTTTCTATTATTAGAGTAATTGATACAGGGATTGGAATAAGAAAAGATTTGCAACGGATAATATTTGAAGAATTCAGGCAGGGGAGTGAAGGAATAAACAGAAAGTTTGAAGGTGCGGGACTCGGTTTAACAATAAGCAAAAAATTTGTTGAGTTGATGGGTGGCAATATTATGGTAGAAAGTGATGAGGGGGTTGGATCAACGTTTACAGTTAAACTCCCTCTTTATATTGAATATAAAACATCAAAGGTAAATGAGATGAAGGAGAATGCCTCCCCATCGCAACAAAAAGAAAATTTAGTATTGACTAAAAAAGTCTTGCTTGTTGAAAACGACCGTGCCAGCCGAGAAATAACAAGACTTTTTTTAAAAAAAATATGCTTGCTGGATTTTGCCGAGGATGCTGAAGCGGCAATAAAACTTGTAAATGAAAACATCTACGACGCTATTTTAATGGATATAAATCTAGACCGCGGTGTGAGCGGGCTTGATGTTACAAAATCGATTAGACAAATTCCCGGTTATAAAATCGTTCCTATAATTGCACTTACTGCTTATGCATTGGAGGGCGACCAGCAAGAATTTTTAGCGGCAGGCTGTTCTCATTATCTTTCAAAACCATTCGACCGAAAAACTATAAGCGAGATGATTACAAATATATTAGACAGTAAAGATTAGAAATTTTTCTCGTGTGAATTTATATATGATTGAGTTTTGAGGCATTGCAAACCCCGGTTAATCTTCTTTTAAACAAATAACCAGAGCTATCGTAAACAAGTAACCATATCATTTTAGGTTAATTCAGCATTTTTCGTTTTTAAGGTTTTTAATTCCACATCAATAAAATTTAATATCTGGGTAAACTCTTTTGATTTATCTATAAACAAAGAGCAGCCCAAACTAAGCGCCTTACTTCTATAAGCGCTTGAAGGATAATTTGTATTAACGATAACCTTCGCTTCAGATTTTTTCAATTTTATGAGTTTCAATAATTCAAGTCCATTCATACCGGGCAATTGAATATCGAGAACAGTAAGTTCGGGAGCAAATGAGTTAAAAACATTTAAGGCTTCTTCCCCTGAAAAAGCGCAAACTACCTTAACGCCTAAAAAATCATTTAATAAAGCGGAAAATGCTCGCTGAATAATCGATGAATCGTCAACCAGGAGGACAGTATAATTTTGAATAGTTTGCATAATTCCTCGCGTATTATAAACCAATTTGAGGAATATAGTTTTTATTATAAATAGAATTATATACCAATTAGTTGTAGTATGAAATATATAGAGCTGTCATACTTTCTATTACATTATTCAACTAACTTATTCTTAACCGCGTAAAGCATTAAGTCGGCATTGTTTTTCATTTCCATTTTTTGGAGTACCCTGGAACGATATGTACTTATAGTCGGAATACTTAAACATAACAGCCCTCCAATTTCCTTTACTGTTTTACCGGAGGCAAGAAGAATCATAACTTCATATTCCCTGTCCGAAAGTTTTTCATGAGGTTTGATTGTGGAGTTATCCCCAAGCTGATCGAGAATTTTTAACATTAGATTTTGACTAAAATATTTTTGTCCTTTATAAACTTTTTCAATGGCATTTAACAATTCTTCTGCGGCGCTGTCTTTGTTTAGATAGCCCATTGCGCCTGCTTTTATAACCCTGATGCCATATTTATCCTCGGAATGCATACTCAACACAAGCACAGGTATTTTTGGTATAATTTTGTGAATATCTTTAATCAAATCAATTCCATTTCTGCCTGGCATTGAAATATCAAGCACTATCACATCACATTCAATTTGTTCGAGTAAGTGGAGTAATTCACCCCCATTAGCGGCTTCGCCTGCCAAATTCATATCATGGGAATCGGATATAATTTGTTTTATGCCCGCCCTTACTACCGAATGATCGTCTGCGATTATTATTTTTATCATTTATATTACAAATTATTTAATGGAACTTGGAGCAATACAACAGTGCCCTTTTGCTCACTGCCGAAAATTTTTACTTCGCCCCCGGCAATGTCCGCCCGTTCTTTCATACCTAACAAACCGAATGAGCCTTTTTTATTCATCTCATTCTCAGTTATTCCCTTTCCGTCATCTTCAACTTTTAGAAATAATTTTTCATCTTCAAACCAAATATCTGTTGTAACTTTGGAAGCTCCGGAGTGTTTTGTGATATTAGTTAAGGCTTCCTGGTAAATCCTGAAAACTGTTACAGCAATATCATCCGGAATATTAATATTGTCAACACAAGGATTAAAGACATTTTTAATTTCAGTCCGTCTCATAAAATCTTCCGCCTCCGATTCCAGCGCCGCAACCAGTCCAAGGTCATCAAGTTCCGCGGGTCTAAGTTCCGAAGATATTTTTCTAACAGTTTTTATTGTTGTATTTATATTTTGCAGAAGCAATTCAAATTTTTCAATTAAAGGGCTTCCATCATCAATTCTTTTACTTATCCAGACAATATCCATTTTTAATCCGGTTAACGCCTGCCCGAGTTCATCATGAATTTCGCGTGCAATTTTTACTCTTTCTTCCTCTCTTACCGTTTCCATATGCGCGGTTAATAGCCTCAATGACTGATGTGATTTAGAGATTAGTTCCTCCGCTTTTTTTTGCAGCTGAAAATGACGTTGAAGCAGGGTAAACAAAAATAAGCCTGTTATAAATATAAAAAACCAACCTTTGTATGTTTGATACTTAAAAAATATCTCCTCACTTTTTACCAAATGCTGCAGTATGTTATCCGAAAGAAAAATCCACGCACAACCGAATATTAGATAAAAAATGGAAACCTTTACAGCGGGGTTATCGATTATTTTATATTTTTTCACGAAAAAACCTTTGAGTGATTTTGTCATAAGCAAAAAATAATTTTGACTTAAAATAAGGATTTTTTTTTTGCGGACAAATGTTATATTGTATCATCACATGATTAAAGTTTATCGGTATAATTCAGATAGATAAATAATTTAAAAATAATTCCTCTAATTCTACACAATTATGAACTCACATAACATTGATATTTCAACAAATCCAGCAGCGCAGAAAGAAGAAATAAAAAAAATAAAATTGGAAAATGACGAGCTTAAGAAAAAAGTTTCAAATTTAGAATACAAACTTAACGAAGCGCTTTTAGTTTTCGATAACCTCCCCGAAGCAGTTGTCTTTCTTGATATTAAAGGTAATGTAATTAAAATCAATCAACGGGTTTTAGATTGGCTTGGTTACAAACCGGATGAAATATTAGGTAAAAACCTGTCTACCCTCCCGTTTCTTTCGGTAAAAAGTAAAGCAATTGCCATTAAAAAATTCTCGGAAAGAATTCGCGGCAGCAAAGTTGAATATTACCACCTCGAATTTATCACGGCTTCAGGAGAACCGATAATCGGAAGAATGCTCGGTCATCCGATAAAAAATGAAAAAGGACAGATAGTCGGCGCTATAATAATGATAAGCGACGCTACAACCCAGGCAAAGTATGAGTCGGAACTGAAAGAAAGCAATGAAAAATTTAAGACTTTGACCGACACAACTGAAGCTGCAATATTTATTTTGCACAACACAAAGTTTCATTACATCAATAAAGCCGGTCAAAAAATATTGGGGTATACATTAAATGAGCTTCAGGAAAAACACTTCTGGGAGGTTGTGCATCCGGAAGACAGAGACATGGTGAAAGCAAGAGGGTTGGCTCGTCTTAAAAAAGATGATGTGCCTTCAAGTTATGAATTCCGTATCATTACAAAAAATAATGAGATAAAATGGATGCATTACACCGCGGGATTTCTTGAATATGAAGGTAAACCGGCACTGATAGGTAATGCATTTGACGTAACTAAAAAGAAATTAGCCGAGGATGCTCTGCGCGAAAGTTTTGTAAAATTTCAGGCTATTTTTAACAGCAGCGCATTTGGAATTACACTTGTTGATTTAAAAGGAAATATAATTGATGTAAATGATTCGGTCGCTAATATGTTAGGATATACCATCGCCGAAATGAAAAAACTTAACTTTATAAAACTTTCTCATCCCGATGATGCAAAGATCGATGCAGATCTGTACAAACAACTTTTAAACGGTCAAATTAATTCTTATCAAAAAGAAAAAAGATACTCTAAAAAAGATGGGACGATGATATGGGCTAATATTACAGTATCACTTATAAAAGGGAAAAACGGAAACCCCGAATATGCTGTGGGTATGATTGAAGATATAACTGAAAAAAAACAGATACAGCAGCAGCTTGCGCGCGAGCAGTTTTTATTCAGTACGCTTATGAAGCAGCTGCCCGACTCTATTTATTTTAAAGATGAAGATAGCAGGTTTATGGCGGTTAATGAAGCCACCGCAAAAAAAATGGGTTTCGAAAATCCTTCACAGATTCTTGGTAAAACTGATTTCGATTTTTTTACATCAGATCACGCGGAGAAGGCTTTTCATGATGAAAAGGAGATGATGAATAAAAACAAAGCAATTATAGGCGCCGAAGAGAAAGAAACATGGCCGGATGGTTCGGTAACATGGGTTTCCACAACAAAAATACCGCTGCACAATGAAAACAACGAAACGATAGGCACCTTTGGAATATCAAGAGATATAACTGCGAAAAAAGCAATTGAACAAAAACTTAAAATTTATACTGACGAACTTACGCAGTTGAATGCGAGTAAAGACAAATTTTTTTCAATTCTCGCACACGATCTTCGAAGCCCTTTTACTGCATTACTCGGCTATTCCGATTTTATCTGTAACGATTATGCCTCGCTAAGTGAAGAGGAAATAAAAGAATTTGCGGGCAACATTAATATAGTTGCAAAAAATGTGTATGGACTGCTTGAAAATCTTCTTGATTGGTCACGCATCCAAACTGGGAAAATTCCTTACAAACCTGAAGTATTTAATTTTTACAGTGTTGCAAAAAATGTTCTAACTCTGTTTAATGAATCTGCTCAAAAGAAAAAAATCATGTTAAAACTCGAAGGTGATGAAAATATAAAAGCCTTTGGTGATGATAATATGGTTCACACAGTTCTTCGGAATCTTGTTTCTAATGCTATTAAGTTTACACACCCTGAGGGGATAATAAAAATTAAAATTGAACCGTACAACAAAAAAATGGTGCGTATAGCAGTGATTGATAATGGGGTGGGAATAGCTGAAACCGATAAAAATAAACTTTTTGATTTATCCGTTTCTTTTTCTACAACGGGCACTTCAAAAGAAGTTGGCACCGGTTTAGGATTAATCCTTTGCAAAGAACTTGTCGAAAAAAACTCCGGCAGCATATGGGTTGAAAGCAAACAAGGAGAGGGCAGCAGTTTTGTTTTTACTCTACCGGCGGAAAATAATATCTCGTAAAACATAACAGTTTTAACAGAATGGAATAGTAATTTTTTTGCGGCGGCATTTGCCGCCTTTTTTCCCTGACTTCCGCCACTTATAAAAAGTTAAAAAAAATGGGAAATAGAGCAAAAAAAGGGATATTTGCCGTACTAATGGCAGAAGTAATGGCGTCCGTTTGGACACCTTTTTTATTGAACAAATCGTGTAAATTTTTAAGCCGTTAAATGAAATTTTTTGAATAAAGTTCTTCTTTATTTTTTCCCTTCAGAAATTTTTTTTAATTGTTTGTTACTTACCAGCGATTTCATTTGAGTGATGGCTATTTTATTCAGTTGCTGCAATCGTTCACTTTGCCGTATCCCCTGGTGAATTAAAACGGAATTAATACTTTCCATGTTTGATAATACTACCAATTGTTCGATGGTTGCAGAATCGCGGATATTTCCTTCTGCACCCGGATTTGTTTCTCTCCACTGTTTTGCGGTTTTTCCAAACAAAGCCATGTTCAACATATCCGCCTCGTTAGCATAAACAAAATTAATTTGTTGTCTCGTCAATTCTTTCGGAATCAAATTCTCCTTAATCGCATCGGTATGAATGTGATAATTTACTTTGGCTAACATGCGTTGTAAGTTCCACTCTAATTTTAGCCGATCATTCTCATCATCCTTAAGTCGTTGGAATTCAACTATAAGATAAAGTTTGAACTCAGATGAAATCCAAGAAGCAAATTCAAATGCAATATCCTTATGGGCATATGTACCACCATACCTGCCGGATTTAGAAATAATTCCTTTTGCGTGCGTGGTTTCGATCCATCTTTGCGGTGAAAGTACAAAATAGTTGCTGCCGGCTTCATTTTTAAACCTCTCGAATTCGAGAGGTTTAAAATCAGGGTTGCAAAGCTTCTCCCATAATCCAATAAACTCAATTGTGCTTCGGCTACGCATCCAGTTATTGATAATAGCAAAAGGTTCCGATGTGTTTCGAGATTTTGCTATATCAGTTAGCGATATATAGTCGGTTTGATGCCCGGTGAGAAGAGTGATCTCTCTTCCCTTCACATTTATTATTCTATTTTTTGCCATGCTTATCTCCATTATAATCGGAAAATTCGTTACTATTAGAACTGAGTCTATAACTGACCATTCATCCATTATTTCGTTTCTACCAATCTCTCGGCCCTCCGAATGAAACATCAAAATCCCGTTGGGATGAGATATAAAATCCTGTTTTTTTCTAGAGCCGAAACAATTGTCCACAGACTTTTAATTCACTTGGTTTGATTGGATTTATATCTGTCAAATTAGATTTGTAACGAACCTCAGAAACTTTGTAAGGAATATTCACTTTTTCAATTTTTGAAATATCTTGGTGTCTATAAAATCTTAATGAGTTTTTCGCTAATTTATCGTCAATTTTTTTTGTTAGCGTGTTGTGTTGAGTTCTCATTGCAATTTCATGAAGGAATAATTAGTAGCCGATTAATACAATTCCTTGAAGTGGAAGTTTTAATCTTCCATTGATGTATAGTGTTTCAATAAAAGTGAAAATTTTTGTGAAGTCATCATTTCCGCGATAATCATTCCTCACTGCTAAAATTAAATATTTAACACTTGGCATCATACATGCTTGAAAAATGTCTTTAAGAAATTGATTGTTTACATAGGCTCTGCCTGCTTCTACTTCCAAAACTATTGTTTCATTTGCATTTACTGCGTCTGCATCAAAGGACTTATCAATTTTATTATTTAAACTGAAAAGAACTGGTACTTTGATTTTGTCAATCTGAGATTTACTTGCCTCGACTTTGAAATTTATTTTCTCCAATGATAGTCTAATAATTTTCAAGACTTCATCACTATTTAGTAAATTATCCGGTGATTTGATTTTGTCATAATGTTTTTCAAAACATTCAATTACTTCCTTTACGTCAGTGGTAATTCCAAATGAACGAGGAAAGAGTTGATACTTTAGCATATGTATTTTAAGCTATTTGGTTAGGATAAAAGTAATTACTTATATTTTTGTAAGGTGAACACTAAAATCATTTTTCAGGTCACTATTGCTCAGTTCTCTAAATTGTAGAATGAAATTATGATATTCCCTGAGCTATCTCGGACAATTGATTCTAATTTTTACTCACTCTACCAAGGGTATTTTGCGATTCGCATTATCCTCACTTGCAATGTTGGATCTAGCTCACTTGCAAATATGCATTCATGTCCGAGTTCGTGTAATGCCTTGTGAAAGCCACCAAGTCCTGCAAATAAACCAATAAATTTCATTATATCTCTCTAAGAATTAAATCTCAAAAATAAATATTAAGTTTTCGCCTAAATATCATTGTACAAAATTTGGATTTCCTCGCTTTACGTATGCATGCATTAGCGAGGTGTTATAAAATACACAGTTACAGTGAATGGTAACGATATTTAATTTCATGTTAGTTTGAGTGTTACAATATTTTTGCCGCAGACCCATGGAAATTCTGTCTTTAATATTTTTCAATTATTACTTCGGTTCAAAATAAAATAGTTTTGTTAAAAACAATTTAATATAATTTTACGAAAAAGCGGAAATAAGATTATAATATATTAGATACCAGACGGATCTGGCTTTAAGGAGTAGCACAAAATAAAAGAAGGCAGATTGTGACGAAAATTAAGAAGCGTGATATTAACTCCTACAGCCTAGCTTCACTCAGTACCGCATATGTGCTGAGTATATTATTCCTTACTTCGCCCACTTTTAAAAAGTTTGGGAAATAGAACAAAGAAGGGATGTTTCTCGTAATTTTTCGAACTAATTGGCAGAAGTGAGGGAAAAACAAGGAGAGGGCAGCAGTTTTATTTTTACTCTACCGGCGGAAAATAATATCTCGTAAAACATAACAGTTTAAACAGAATGGAATAGTAGTTTTTTTGCGGCGGCATTTTGCCGCCTTTTTTTTAAGAAAATTCTTACCAAAATGATTTTCGTATTCCCAAACCACCGCTGATCAGCAGGTTTATTAATAAATCAATTTTATGATAAAAAGCTTATTGTTATATTTGCGCTCAATTTGAAAAATGATATATACATTGAATAGCAAAACCTCTGACAAAATTACATTAAAAGGATTAACTCTTGAAGAGTTAAGAAATTATTTTGTCGAAATCGGCGAACCGAAATTTCGCGGTGAACAATTGTTTAGCTGGATGTATAACCATCTTTCTACCGATTTCGATGAAATGTTAAATTTATCAAAAAATCTCCGGAGCAAATTAAAAGGGCTTACCGAGCTTTCATCCTTATTTTTAGTTGATTCGAAAATCTCGAATGAAACCGGTACAAAAAAATATATTTTCAAAACAAAAGAAGATCACAAAATTGAGTCGGTTATTATACCTGAAGAAAAAAGAACTACGCTTTGCGTTTCCACTCAGGTAGGCTGTCCGTTAGACTGCCGGTTCTGCGCTACCGGTTTGATGGGCTATAAAAAAAATCTTACATCCGGTGAAATTTTCGATCAATATCTTCTTGCAGCGAAGGACTACGGAAAAGAAAAACTTACTAATATCGTTTATATGGGAATGGGTGAACCGCTTCTGAATTTTGACGCGACAGTTAAGTCGTTGATGATTTTTGCTGAAGAATTAATAACCGGAGTAAGTTTAAAAAAAATAACTGTCTCCACCGCCGGTATTGCTCCAAAAATTGTAGAACTTGCTGATCTTAACTTAAAAGTAAAATTGGCTCTTTCTCTTCATTCTTGTTTTGAAGATATAAGAAGCAGAATTATGCCGATAAACAAAAAATATTCGCTAAAAGAAAATCTTGACGCCGCCGCTTATTACTCAAAAAAGACAGACACAAAAATTACATTTGAGTATGTAATGTTAAACGGAATAAATGATAGAGAACAGGATTTGGAAGCGCTTATAAAACTTTCGCGCTCTATCCCATCCAAAATAAATATTATCCCATTCAATTCTTTGAAACATATGAACCCAGAGGGATTTTCAGCAGAACTTGAACCAACACAAAAACATAAAATAGAAAATTTTGTCCGGACGCTTCGCGATAACGATATTACCGTTATGGTACGCTTTACCCAAGGTGATGATATCGCTGCCGCATGCGGACAACTTGCCGTAAATTATTAATATGAAAAAACTTTCCCACGACGAAATCACAATAAACCGAACTACATTAGAAACAATAGACACTGCGGACAGAATGCCGCTATATGTTATACTTGATAACATCCGCAGCACTTACAATGTCGGCAGTATATTCCGCACATCCGACGGCGCAATGATTGAAAAACTAATAATGTGTGGTTATACCCCCCATCCACCCAAAAAAGAAATTTTAAAAACAGCCCTCGGAGCAACACAAAGTATAAAATGGGAATATATAAAAGATCCCCATGAGGCAGTGTTCCAACTGAAAAATGAAGGGATAAAAATTTGCTCTCTGGAGTTAACCGATAATAGCATTCCTTATTATGATGTAAAAACTTCGGATTTTCCTTTGTGTATAATTGTCGGAAATGAAATTACCGGGGTCTCTCAATCGCTTATTGATCTTTGCGACTTTGCAATAGAAATTCCACAATACGGAATAAAGCAGTCGTTAAATGTAGCAGTGGCTTATGGTGTTTCGGTTTTTGAGATGAGAAAGATATATGATCTTTCGAAAAGTTAATTAGAAATTTTCTATGCTTGTAAAAAACTCTTCGCCGTTATCTTTTGTGTGAATAGCAAGCAGGTTTGCTCTTACCATTTTTACAAGAGTCCTCGAGGCTCTTCTTTCGGAGATGTTTATATAATCACTTAATTGTTTAACCGAAATGGTTTCACTTTTTTCAAGAAATTGAAACACGCGTTTTTCAACATCCCCTATAAAATATTTTTTAAGTTCAAGCCCGGCTGCCGAAGCACGCATGATACGAATCATTTCTTTGCTTGCGTGTACGCTTTTATCGTTTACTCTTATTGTTACAACCGCTGTGCTTATGTTAAACTCATTTAAATAATCTTGAAGACGATGCGGTTTATTCTTGGATTCAGGAATCTCAACAATAACCACTTCCTTCCCATCGAAAGGCATGTATTGAATTGAATATTCTAAAATTGGCTCGCAATAATTTAATACCGCGTCTTTTATTAACTCTGTCTCCCCTTTTTCACTTTCTACACCCACAATTGTTTTGTCGTCATCTACACCGAATAAAATGTACCCTCCGCGTGAGTTTGCGAATGCAATCATTTCGCGGGCGATTTTCTCGGGGAGAGAAAATTTTCGTTTGAACTCGCACTTAAAATTTTCACCCCCATCAATTAAATCCAATACTTTTTTCCGGCTCAACTTCATTAAAAATCCAATACCACATCATTTAATCTGCCGCGAATAATAGCGGCACGGCGCAGCACATAATTTGTGTTCTTGTTCGGAGCGTAACGCAGCGGCGATGGAATAACAGCAGCGAGCCGCGAAACCTCATTAACCTTGAGCTGTGAGGGTTCTTTATTAAAATAGTATTCAGATGCTTTCTTAATTCCGAAAATCCCGTCGCCCCACTCAACTGCGTTTATATAATTTTCAAGAATTGCTTTTTTATTCAATTCTTTTTCCATTCGAAAAGTAATCAAAAGCTCTTTTGCTTTTCGTATCACACTTTTGTCGGTTGTAAGAAATAAATTTTTTGCAAGCTGCATCGTCATCGTACTTGCGCCTCTAACGGAGCGACCCCGCCTTTTGTTTGCGCGCATTGAGCGTCCAAGCTCAGTCCAATCTATTCCTTTGTGGACAAAAAATTTTCCGTCTTCCATCGAAATAATGGCTTTTAGCAGAGCAGGGTTTACATCATCTATATCTACCCATGACTGTTCAGGATAAAACCACATGTAGCGCTCAAGCGCTCTTTGTTCCATCAATGAAGTTATGCGAAATGAATTATATTCGAGCACGGGTATTTGAAGACCGGGAAAACTGAAGTAAAATATAAAGAGGAGCGTAAAGAAAACTGATTTGAATTTATTTTTTTTTACAACCGGAATAATCCTGTTGAACAATTCGCCTAATTCATTTTTAGGTAACTGATAGTTCTGCACGATTACTCCGGCTTAAAAAAGATTATTAAATTTTCCCCGGTTCTTCAATTTTGCCGTTCTTTAGAGAATCGGGTAAAGGGGACTCCGGTTTTTGCCCGTTAGTATCGGGTATATCGGGAATTTTTAGTGAATCAACTGGCTGCATGCTTTTTTCATCTATACCGGTATCCTGATTGTCATTCTTCAACTCATTTTCATTTACCGGAAGATTTGTCGAATCAACAATTGTTTTTTGGGATTCAAGTTGCTCTGGTTTAGGTTGTATAATCGTTTTCAACGAATCGGTGCGAAGCGAATCTGCAATCCGGTTCATCTCAAGAGTTTTTAGGGAATCAATTCTTTTTTGCTCTATAGCTTTTAAAGAATCTAATATTGCTTTTCGTTTTTTCTCCTGTTCCTGTTTATAAGTCGTCAATTTTTTTTGAACACTTTTAGCATAAACAGTGGCAGGATATTTTGTGGTTATTGAGTCATATACAGATGCCGCTGAATCGTACATAGACATCTCATTTTCCAAAATAAAACCGGATGCGTAAAGCGCTTTTGGAGCAATAGGAGATTTAGGATAAGTGGAATAAATGTTAAAAAAATCAGATAGCGACTCACTTAGATTTTTGTTTAACATTTTTTGTTCTGCCGAAGCATATAATGCCTCAGCCGGGTCGTAATTTAAATCAACTAATGGTTTTTTTAATTTATTAGCGGCAGCGTTAACAATGCTTTCAGTTTTAAAATTATCATATATATAATTAAAGATGCTATCCGCTTTATGCGTATCACCTTTAATTTGATAATAACTGCCCAACCCGTAAAGAGTGCGAGCTTGATATATGGAATTAGGAAAATCGTCTAAAATTTTTGAATAATAAGTGTACGCCGAATCGGTAAGATCAAACTCCGTAAAGAATATATTTGCAAGCTCAAACTCATTTTTAACGATGAGACTCTGCAATGAATCCCCGGAAAGTGTTGGGCGCTGTGGAGGAGGCTGTTGTTTAGCCTGCGCCTGGGTATTAGCACCTGCATTTTTATTGACGGGTTGTCTTGGGACGTTTTGCTCGTCGCCGCCTACGTCATTATTAGTTAATGTCTCTTCAACTTCAGTCTGCCTAATGCTGTCCTTTAAATACCAGTCGATTGAATCTTGAATGAAAGCAGCCGTATCTTGAAGATAAAGAAGCTGCTGATTGAATTGAGCTAAATTTTGCTGAAGCGTATTGTATTTTGTAAATAATTGAAATTTTTCGTTTGTCTTTACTACATACTCTGAGGGAGCCGGAGCCTTTGCAGCGCGGGAGTAATAATAAAAGGCGCTATCGAAATTTTTATAATTTTTTTCGAAGATTAAACCGAGCTCGTATTTTGCAACACCCGAATTAAGACTATTAGCATATGCAGTATCGGCATACTGGAGGTTGCTTATAGCTTCATCCATTTCGCCAAGGTCCTTATAGGTTAGTCCGAGTTCAACATCTAATATATCATAAGATTCTTTATATTTATCTTCCGAACGAAGGTCATCAAATACAGTAAGGGAACGCTCTAATTTGCCTGCTTTCCGAAGTGCCCTTCCAAGTTCAATCGATGCGTTTAATTCCGTTTCGTAGGTCGGGGAGTATTCGAAAACTTTTTCGAGAGCTACAACTGCGTTTTCAACATCTTCTGAATCCATATAAAATTTTCCGAGTTGATAAGCTACGATTGCGTTTAGTTCGTTGTCATCAGAAACACCAAGAAGTTCATTTGAGGTTACGATTGCACTTTTAATGTCTTCTATATAAATGTAATATTTAATCTGCTCAATAAAAGTTTGATTAACAATTTCATCTTCGCCTTCATCAATACCTTTTTTTCTTACATCAGCCAATGTTTGAAGCGCAGTTTGATAATCTTTAAGTTTCATCTCGGATTTGCCAATCCATAGTTCCGACTCAAGAACAAGATTGCTTTCCGGATGTGTCGCAACTAATTCGTTGAACTTTCTTAAAGCTTTTTGATAATTGCGCTGATAGAAAAAAGATTTGCCAAGCATAAGCAGGGCGTCGTCTACAAACGCTGTTTGGTTATGATACTGTAAAATTTTAGAAGCTTTTTCTATAACTTTTACTAGCTGCTGGTTTGCGCTGCCCGGCAAAACAAGTTCCTGGGTGGAAAACAAATCAACTTTTTGTTCCTTTATTGCCGTTTCCGCTTGTTCAAATAAATCGGAGGCATTGTAATAAAGATTAAAATAAGTTGTAAAATTTCCCCAAACTCCGCAGCCGAAGAATAATATAGCGGGGATAAAAGATAATAATATCTTCTTCATAAGTGAGTGTATTTTTATCATAGCTGAAGCTATTAAAGATAACCTAAAGTGTAAAGGTAAAATATTTTACAGTGCTTCGCTCCCCGATTCTTCCGTACGTATTCTTATAACTTCCTGAACATCGGAGATGAAGATTTTCCCGTCGCCTACCTGCCCTGTTTTTGCGGTGCGTAAAACCGCGTCTACTACAACATCAACTTTATCGTCGTTAACAACAATTTCAATTTTTATTTTCGGTACAAACTCAATACGGTATTCGCTACCCCTGTAAGTTTCGGTATGACCCTTTTGCCGACCATACCCTCTAACTTCGGTAATTGTTAATCCACGTATTCCTTCTTCAATAAGCGCTTCTTTTACTTCATCAAGTTTGAAGGGACGGATTATAGCTTCAATTTTTTTCATAAAAACCTGCTATTTACCATGACAATGTTTGTACTTTTTACCGCTGCCGCAAGGGCATGGTTCGTTACGCCCAATCTTTTCCTCGGCAACAATCGGCTGAAGTTTGCCGACCTGCTGCTCTGAACTCCCACGATTTGTTGAAAGCCCGATATTAGTTGTGCTTTGTTTGCTTTCCATCATTCGTGATGATGGTTGTCTTCTCCGCTGCTGAACTTCATCGGGTGCGCTTGGGAAAAATTTAAAGCAGAACGAAACCACTTCGCTCCTTATTTCATCAAGCAAGGTAACAAATAATTTAAAAGCTTCACCTTTATACTCAACAAGCGGGTCTTTTTGACCGTAAGCTCTCAAACCGATACCTTCTTTTAGATCGTCCATTTCGCGGAGATGTTCTTTCCACTTATGATCGATAACGCTTAGTACAGCGTATCTTTCCAACCGCGCCATTAATTCGGGACCGAGCATTTCTTCTTTTTTCTTATAAAACTCTTTTGCAGCATCGAGTATTCTTTCTCTTATCCCTTCTTTGTCAAGCGATTCAAATTCATCCGGCTCAAGTTTTACTTCTACTAAAAGATTATGCAGCAGTTCTTCGCGCAGCGCTTCTGCCTGAACATCAGTAAAATACTTTTCAACTAATTCATCAGCAAATTCCTCAAGCATATCGAATATTTCGCCTTTTAAGCGGTCGCCCTGCAAAGCTCTTTTTCTTCTAGAATAGATAACTTCGCGCTGCTGGTTCATTGTGTCGTCATACTCGAGCAAACGTTTACGAATTGCAAAGTTATTTTCCTCAACTTTTTTCTGCGCACGTTCTACCGATTTTGTAATCATCGGGTGCTGGATAACTTCGCCTTCCTGAATACCGAGGCGCCCCATTACATTCGAAATTCTGTCGCTTCCGAATAAGCGCATCAAATCATCTTCGAGTGAAAGGAAAAACTTGGTTGTACCGGGGTCACCCTGACGACCGGAACGACCTCTTAACTGCCTGTCGATACGTCTCGATTCGTGGCGTTCTGTACCAAGAATAAACAAACCGCCTCTATCAACAACACCCGCGCCGAGTTTGATATCTGTACCGCGACCAGCCATGTTTGTGGCAATTGTTACTGCGCTTATTTCGCCTGCATGCTGCACAACTTCTGCCTCGCGCTGATGCTGCTTTGCGTTTAGAACGTTATGAGGGACGCCTTTTCGTTTTAACATTCGGGAAATTGTTTCCGAAACATCTACGGATGTTGTGCCTACAAGTACGGGTCTTCCTTCAGTACGCAGCTCCTCAATTTTTTCGATGACAGCGTTATACTTCTCACGTTTGGTTTTAAATACTGCATCATCCTGGTCATCGCGTGTAACAGGTCTGTTTGTCGGAATTACAATTACATCGAGTTTGTAAATTTCGTAAAACTCGTTTTCTTCTGTTTCGGCAGTACCCGTCATTCCGGCAAGTTTGTGGTACATTCTAAAGTAATTTTGCAAAGTAATAGTGGCAAGTGTTTGAGTATCGCGCTCAACTTTTACATTTTCTTTTGCTTCAATTGCCTGATGCAAACCATCGGAATATCTTCTTCCCGGAAGAACACGACCTGTGAACTCATCTACAATTGCAATTTTACCATCCTCGGTTATTACATATTCATCATCTTTTTCAAAAAGCGCATAGGCTTTTAATAGCTGATGAATGGTATGTATACGGTCGCTTGCTTCTGAATATTTTTTGTAAAGAATATCTTTTTTCTTAACTTTTTCCTCATCACTCATCGAAGTGTCATTTTCAAACTTGCTTACTTCGGTGCCGAGATCGGGGAGAACAAAATAGTCTGCTTCGTTACCGCTGCCTTTTGCAAGTTCTACTCTCCCCTTTTCAGTTAAATCTAAAGTATTATTTTTTTCGTCAATAACAAAAAACAACTCATCATCAATGATGTACATATTTTTTGCTTTTTCGCGTAAAAATTCAAGCTCGGTTTCCTGTTGAAGTTTTTTGTATGAGGGCTCGCTTAATAATTTTGTAAGCCTGTTGTTTTTGGGCAGACCCCTATAAGAACGCAGCAATTGAACGCCGGCTTCGTGTACCTGGCTTTCATCATTCGAGGTTAAAATATCTTCCGCCTGCTTAACAAGTGAAGCAACCAGGGCAGATTGAAGGCGAACAAGTTTTTCAACCTTCGGTTTCATCTCGGTAAATTTCTGGTCATCAACTTCAACCGGACCGGAAATGATAAGAGGAGTTCTGGCTTCATCAATCAGAACAGAGTCAACTTCATCCACGATGGCATAATTATGCCCGCGCTGAACCATATTAGCGGCATCGACAGTCATGTTATCGCGGAGGTAATCAAAACCAAACTCGTTATTTGTGCCGTAGGTAATATCGCAGTTATACATTTCTTTACGTTTGGGCGGATCCATTGTATTGATAATTACACCAACAGTTAAACCGTGAAACTTAAAAATTTCACCCATCCACTCGCTGTCGCGCAAAGCAAGGTAATCGTTTACAGTAATTAGATGTGCGCCGAGCCCGGTTAAAGAATTTAAATAAAGAGGAAGTGTTGCCACGAGGGTTTTACCTTCACCGGTAGCCATTTCTGCAATTTTACCCTGATGCAGAACTATACCGCCTATCAGCTGTACATCGTATGGAACCATATCCCATGTAACCTTATACCCGGCTGCGTTCCAGCTTTTACCTCTTAATCTTTCGCATGTAGATTTTACAACTGCAAAAGCTTCCGGTAATAGGGCATCGAGAATTTCCTCATATTCATCATTAAGCTGCACCTTAAGTGCGTCAAGTTCCTCGTATATGGAATGGAAATCGAATTCTTCGTTTGACTGAAGCTGTTGTTTTAACTCCTCAATTTTATTTTTTGTTTCGGCGGTATGTTCTAAAATTTTTTCTTTAAATTCTGTTGTTTTTGCCTTTAGTTCATCGTCGCTTAAATTTACTAACTTTTTATATTCTTCATTAATTTCGTCTACAATAGGCCAAAGGTCTTTTATACGCTTGGCATATTTGTCGCCGAATAATTTCTTTATAACATTTAACATTAAGATGTTTCTCCGTCGGAATAAATGAGGTTCAAAATTAAACATTGAGGTTTTGAAATGCAATTTAGAAATGATTAACATAAATTGCACAAATTGACGTTGTTATGTATCGAGCAGAGAAGCAAAGTAGTGAGAAAGGAAAAAGTTTTAAGAAGAATGAATGGATGTTTAATTGAATCAAGTGAGTTTATTAATCTCCTACAGAGATTACCCTCATTTCCTTTTTTATTTTTCTATCGTAATAGAACATCTACGATGTTCTGTTTGCAAACAATTTAATTCTTAGAATAAGATAAAACTATTTGCTTCATACAACTACAAATCCATGTGTTAAAAAATTACCGCGTGATATCTTTTCTTCATGGGAGAAACATAACGAAACGAACCTCACCCTGTATCCCTCTCCTTAGAAAGGAGAGGGACTGCAATTCCCCTCTCCTTTCTAAGGAGAGGGGTTAGGGGTGAGGTCGTGAAAGCTTTTTAATCTCATCTTCAATCCTCTTAAACTCCCTATCCGGATGTCCCAATAGCGATTCATTCTTAATTCTCAAAAAATGTATCCCGAATGATTCAAGATACTCCTGCCGGGTTTTATCATTAATCATTTGCTCCTCTAACTCGTGAATTTCGCCGTCAATTTCTATTGCTAATTTTAATTCGGGGCAATAAAAATCTATAACAAATGAATCAACTGAATATTGCCGCCTAAATTTACAACCAAGAAACCGGCGGTTTCTTAAATACATCCAGATTAGCTTTTCACAGTAAGTTTGTTTGCGGCGCAAATACCGGCGGGTTTCTTTCATTTCGGGTTTATTAAAATGTCTCATCATTTTGTCCTCTGTAAAATGATAAATGCTTATAATAATTTCCAATTTAACAAAAAGATTAGAAAACCTCACCCTGTATCCCTCTCCTTAGAAAGGAGAGGGACTGCGGTTCCCCTCTCCTTTCTAAGGAGAGGGGTTAGGGGTGAGGTCGGAAAAAATTATTTGACAAAGAACAATAGAATTGTATATTTGACTTCAAGATTATGAAAAATATCAACGGAACATATAACACAGTATATTTTAGCAGCTTCGGCTGGTGGTGGAGTGTACCATATTTTGCGTCCCGGTGATTTAGAAGATTAATATTTTATACAAAAACCCTTCTCGGCACACCGGGAAGGGTTTTTGCTTTTAAAGGTAAAAAATGAATTTCGAACAATTTAAAGAACTTGCAAAGAGTTACACACTCATCCCCGTTTACGAGGTAATAACTGCGGATATGCTTACTCCTGTACTCGCTTATCTTAAAATAAGAAAACCCGGAGTGCAAAGTTTTTTACTCGAGTCGGTTGAAGGCTCGGCAAACATGGCGCGTTATTCTTTCATCGGCATACAGCCGGAAAAAATAATCTTCAACGATGGAAATAAACTGACAGAAAAACAAAACGGAAAAACCTCTGTCCGGCAGCAATCGATTTTTGATTTTATAAAAACGGAAATAAAAAAATACCGGCAGCCTAAAATTGATTCGCTCCCCGGTTTTACAGGAGGGATGGTTGGATTTCTCGGTTATGAAAATATTTCTCTCATCGAAAAAGTGATAACTTTTAATTATTCCGATTCACCGGTTCCCGATTCTATCTTCGGAATTTATAACACAGTTCTAGCGTTCGATCATTTTAAACACCGGATAATTTTAATATCAAACGCAGTTATAGCACCCGGTACAAATATTCAAACAGCTTATCAATCGGCTGTAAATAATATTGATGCTCTGAAAAAAGAACTTTCCGCCCCAAAATCCTATGCCTCCGATTTTAAGTTAGACAAACAATTGGAAGATGAATTTGACCCCAAAGAATTTTATAATCAAGTAGAAAAAGGGAAAGAACATATTGTGGCTGGCGACATTTTTCAGATAGTTTTATCAAAACGCTTCGACGCCGGTTTTACAGGCGATGCGTTTAATGTATACCGTGCGCTGCGAATTATCAATCCGTCTCCTTATATGTATTTTTTAGAATTCGAAAATGATTTTAAGATAATCGGGACTTCACCAGAAGACCTTGTTAAAGTAAATGAAAAACATGCACAGACACTGCCGATTGCGGGAACCAGGCGCCGCGGCAAAACAGAAAAAGAAGATAATTATCTCGAAGAAGAATTAAAAAACGATCCCAAAGAACTTGCCGAGCATACTATGCTTGTTGATCTCGGCAGAAATGATCTCGGGAGAGTTTGCGAATACGGTAGTGTTGAAGTGACAAACATTATGAAGATATTCCGCTACTCGCATGTAATGCACATGGTTTCAAAAGTTGAGGGTGAATTGCGCGAAGATAAGGACGCTGTGGATGCGTTGATGGCTTGTTTTCCCGCCGGCACGGTTACCGGTGCGCCCAAGATAAGGGCGATAGAGTTAATTTTGAATTATGAAAATAAAAGAAGAAATGTTTATGCCGGGGCGGTTGGTTACTTCGATTTTTCAGGAAATATGGATATGTGTATTGCTATTAGAACGCTATTCTCAGAAGGAAATAAAATTTACTGGCAGGCGGGAGCGGGTATCGTTGCCGATAGTCAGCCCGAACTTGAAGCCAAAGAAATAAAAAATAAATCAGCAGCAATGGTTAAAGCGCTTAAATACGCAGAGGTAATTGATGAAAATAATAGTAATAGATAATTATGATTCGTTCACATACAATCTTGTTCAGCTAATTGGTTCGTTTGATGTAGAAATCGTCGTAAAAAGAAACGATGAAACAACCATCGAAGAAATTGAAGCGCTGAAGCCGGATCGTATTTTAATTTCGCCCGGACCTGGAAGACCGGAAAATTCGAATGTATCGCTCGGTGTTATAAAATATTTTAAAGATAAACTGCCGGTACTCGGTGTATGTCTCGGTCATCAAGCAATGGGTTATTTGTTCGGCGCAGAGATAGTAAAAGCGCCTGTGCTAATGCACGGGAAAATTTCGCTTATAAAACATGATAACAAAACCATATTTAAAAACGTAAAACAAAATTTTGAAGCTACACGTTATCATTCGCTAATAGTAAATCGCAGCACTTTACCGGATGAATTTGAAATTTCAGCCGAGTGCGATGATGGTATAATTATGGGAATAAGACATAAAAAATATTTACTCGAAGGGGTGCAGTTCCATCCCGAATCTATTTTAACTGTTGAAGGAAAATATTTGGTAAAAAATTGGTTAGGGATGTAAATGAAAAAATATCTTCAAAAAATTGCTGAAAAACAAAATCTTTCGTTCAACGAATCCTCTGAATTGATGAACATAATTATGAGCGGCAAAGCAAACAACTCGGAAATAGCCGGACTGCTTATGGCGTTAAAAGTAAAAGGAGAAACTTCGGAGGAAATTGCGGGTTTTGCTTCGGCTATGCGCGCAAACAGTATAAAAATAAAATGTGATGATGAAAATGCAATTGATGTTTGCGGAACCGGAGGAGATAACTCAGGCAGCTTTAATATTTCTACTGCGGTTGCTTTTGTCGCAGCGGGCGCGGGTGTTAAAGTAGCCAAGCATGGGAATCGTTCGGTATCGAGCATCAGCGGCAGCGCCGATGTTCTTCAGCATCTTGGAATCAACATTAATCTTTCAAGGGAAGAGTCTGAAGAAGCTTTGAACAAAATAGGGGTGGCTTTTTTATTCGCGCCTTTGTATCACCCGGCAATGAAATACGCTGCGCCGGTAAGAAAAGAATTAGCCGTTAAAACAGTTTTTAACTTGCTCGGCCCGCTTACAAATCCTGCCGGTGTCCGGAAACAAATTATTGGGGTGTATAGCAAAGCCGCTGCAAAAATACTTGCAGAAGCTGCAAAATATTTGGATCATCAGCGCGTTTGTTTTTTATGCAGCGAAGACAGATATGATGAAATTTATCTCGGCGGTATAACGGGTGTGCACGAGTATAACGAAGGTGAAGAATTAAAATATTACGAGCTTACAAATGAGTCTTTTTTTTATCCCGAAGTTTCGCAAATACAAATAAAGGGCGGCTCTCCGGAAGTGAACGCAAAAATTATTTTGGATGTTTTTGAGAACAAAACAACAAACGGCGCTTTTCATACAGTTGCGGCAAATACTGCGCTTGCTCTTTATACGGCAGGTTATTCAGATAATTTAAGTAAATGCAAATACGCGGCGGAAGAATCAATAATCAGCGGGGCGGCGTTAACAAAGTTAAACGAGTTAAAAGATTTTAAGGCGGCATGAACATTCTTGATGAAATAGTTGAAGTAAAAAAAGAAGAAGTTAAATACCTTCGAAAGATATTCGGTCGCCGCGATTTTGAATCGAGAGAGTTTTTTTTCACCCCGTTAAATAGTTTTATCGATAAACTCAGAGTATCGAAAAATATCGCGGTTATCTCGGAAATAAAAAAAGCAAGCCCATCTAAGGGAATAATTAGAGAAAATTTTAATCATCTGAATATTGCGAATGATTATTTTAATGCCGGCACTGACGCGGTTTCGGTTCTGACGGATAAAAACTTTTTTATGGGCTCTGTAAATTTCCTTAAAGATATTGCGGCAATAAAAACGGCGCCGCTTATTCGTAAAGATTTTATAATTGATGAGTACCAGGTGCTTGAAGCAAAAGCAAACGGCGCCGATTTAATCTTGCTGATCTGTGAAATACTCGAACAATCTCAAATAAAGGAGTTAAGTGCAGCCGCAAATGAAATCGGGCTTGAAGTATTGCTTGAACTCCACTGTATTAAACAAATTGATAAAATTGATTTTTCCGTTAACAGATTGATCGGCATAAATAACCGTGATTTAACATCTTTTAAGGTTGATTTGTCATCAACAAAAGAAATAAAAAAATACCTGCCCGATGATGTATTTGTTGTATCCGAAAGCGGCATACAATCAAAAGATGATATTGATTATTTGAAGAAACAAAATACTAATGCAATTCTTGTCGGGGAATATTTAATGAAAAGCGAAAATATAAAAGAACGTTTGGTAGAATTAAAAAAATGGTGCTCGTATGAGAGTTAGAATATGCGGCTTAGATAAAGAAAAAACTGAAAGACAAGGCGAATTTATGCGCGATGTGAAAGTTAAAATATGCGGCATTACAAATTTAGAAGATGCTCTACTTGCGGAAGAGCTTGGCGCCGACGCGCTTGGTTTTATATTTTACAAAAAAAGCAAACGCTACATTCAGCCCGAAAAAGCGGCTGAAATTATAGCTCGTCTCTCCCCTTTTACTCTAAAGGTTGGAGTGTTTGTAAATTCGCCGGTGGATGAAATAAATAAAATTGCCGCTGAAGCAAAGTTAAATTTAATCCAGCTTCACGGTGATGAAAAACCTGAAATAATAAAAGAAATAAATCTTCCGGTTGTAAAAGCATTTAGAGTTAATGAATATTTTGATTTTAAGAGTGTCGAAAATTTTGAGTGCGCCGGTTATCTGTTTGATACACTTTCTGGAAATAAATATGGCGGCACCGGCATTAGGTTTAACTGGGATTCAATTCCACATCATCTCCGGAGTAAAATAATTCTTGCCGGGGGAATCGGCACTGGCAATTTAAATGAGGCAATAAAAATTAATCCCGCCGCCATAGATTTATCATCTGCTATTGAATTGTTTCCCGGGAAAAAAGATGAAATTAAAATGAGAGAATTTTTTAACGAGTTTTATAAATTCAGGAGCCAATAATGTTAATAATGCTTAATCTTCAAGCGCCGCGTGCTGATGTAGAAAGGGTAAAAAGTAAAATTATAAGTCAGGGTTGTACACCGCACGAAATTCCCGGGGCAGTAAAACTAGCAATTGGGGTCACCGGTCAGAGTTCAAAATTGTCGGTTGAAGATTTTATGATGTTGGACTCAGTCGATGAAGTTGTTCGCGTTTCAAAACCGTACAAACTTGTTAGCCGCGAAATGAAAAATGAGGACACACTAATAAATTTTGAAGGCGCTGTAATCGGAGGTAATAACTTAACAGTTATCGCGGGTCCTTGTTCGGTAGAAAACCGCCAGCAGATTTTTGATATAGCGGGCGAATTAAAAGAAATGGGAATTCAATTTTTGAGAGCGGGGGCTTATAAACCTAGGTCAAGTCCATACGCATTTCAAGGTCTCAAAGAAAAAGGAGTTGAATATTTAAACGATGTAAAAAAAGAACTGGGGATGAAGATTGTTACGGAAGCAAAAGACTCAAACTCGCTTGCATCAGTTCTGGAAACTGCCGATATAATTCAAATAGGCGCTCGTAATATGCAAAATTTTTCACTTCTTGAAGAAGCAGGAAAAACCGGAAAACCTATTCTTCTCAAAAGGGGTATGGCGGCAACTGTTGAGGATTTGTTGATGAGTGCCGAGTATATTTTATCGCAAGGCAACTATAATGTAATTTTATGCGAGCGGGGTATCAGAACGTTCGAAACACACACACGCAATACTCTCGACTTAAACGCCGTACCAGTTATTAAAAAGCATTCACATCTCCCTATTTTTGTCGATCCGTCACATGGCATTGGCATTTGGGATAAGGTGCCGCCAATGGCATTAGCCGCCGCCGCCGCCGGTGCCGATGGATTGATCGTAGAAGTGCACAATCATCCCGATGAGGCATTGTCGGATGGATTTCAATCTCTTACACCGAAAACATTTAAAATAATGTTGGATAAACTAAATCAGCTTGCACCGATAGTAAACAAAAAGGTTAATTAAATTATGTTTGAATATAATCTGCCCGATAAAAATGGGCGCTACGGTAAGTACGGAGGCAAGTTTGTACCGGAAACACTTATCAATCCGTTAAAAGAACTTGAAGAAGTTTACTTTAAATTAAAAACCGACCCGGATTTTAAAGAGGCTCTTTATTTACTAAATAAAAATTATACGGGACGACCAACACCCCTTACTTATTCTGAAAGACTTACGGAACACTTTGGCGGTGGGAAAATATTTCTGAAGCGTGAAGATCTTTGTCATACCGGGGCGCACAAAATTAATAATGCGCTCGGACAAATTCTTCTTGCAAAACATCTCGGCAAAAAAAGAATAATAGCTGAAACCGGCGCCGGACAGCACGGCGTTGCTACTGCAACTGTCTGTGCTAAATTCGGTTTGCAGTGCGTTGTTTATATGGGGGAAGAAGATATTAGACGGCAGAGTTTAAATGTCTTTAGAATGAAACTACTTGGTGCGGAAGTAATACCGGTTACTTCGGGAAGTAAAACATTAAAGGACGCCACAAATGAAGCAATAAGGGATTGGGTAACGAATGTAAAAGATACCCACTATATAATCGGCTCGGTTGTAGGACCGCACCCCTACCCAATGATTGTTAGAGATTTTCAATCTGTAATTGGAACTGAAACCCAACAACAAATTTTGGAAGCAGCTAATAAACTGCCGGCCTACGTTGTTGCTTGTGTAGGAGGCGGTAGTAATGCAGTTGGAATATTTTTCCCGTTCATCGGCACAAAAGCAAAATTGATTGGTGTTGAAGCCGGTGGTTGCGGAATAAATACAACAAAACATTGCGCTACTTTAACGCTTGGCAGAGAGGGAATTTTTCAGGGAATGAAAACATACCTTTTACAAACAAGCGAAGGTAATATTGCTGATGTTCATTCGATATCAGCCGGGCTCGATTATCCAGGGGTTGGACCGGAGCATTCCCACTTTAAGGACGCAGCGCTTGTGGAGTATTTTTCAATTGATGATAGTGAAGCAATTGAAGCCACCAAACTTTTATCGCGGTTGGAAGGAATAATTCCTGCACTCGAAACTGCACACGCAATTGCATACTTAAACAAGCTGATGCCGCAAACAAAAAAAGATGAGATAGTTGTCGTAAATATTAGCGGACGCGGCGATAAGGATTTAAACACACTAAAAGAAAAAATTAAAGAGCTGAATTAATGTCTCTACTAAAAAAATATATAAATGAAAAAAATGAATCCGGTGAAAAAGTATTATCGGTTTTTTTAACTGCCGGCTTCCCTATTAAAGAAAATTTTAGCGATTTGGTTTTAAGAATTTTCGACGCCGGGGCTGACATTGTTGAACTCGGGTTTCCGTTCAGCGATCCACTTGCCGATGGACCGGTAATTCAATATTCATCAAACGAGGCTCTAAAAAACGGTGTGAATTTGAATTATGTTTTTGAGCAAACAAAGATGATAAAAAAACAGACTGAAAAACCAATTGTGCTGATGGGATATGCCAACACTGTTTTGAGTTATGGAAAAACTAATTTTATCGAACATTCACATAGTGCAGGTGTAAGCGGAGTGATTATTCCCGATGTTCCGTTTGATGAATATGACGATTTTTTTACAAAAGAATTTGACTACCTTGATACTATTCTTTTAACAACACCGACAACCAATCCGGAAAGAATTTCTTTTATTGATAAAAAGAGCCGCGGCTTTTTATATTACGTAAGTATAACAGGAACAACCGGCGGCAAATTAAATTTCGATGAAACTATCATCAGACCACTGAAAGAGACAGCAAAAGCAGTAAAAGAAAACCCGCTGCTTGTGGGTTTTGGTATTTCAACGCCAGAAGATATAAAAAACTTTATTCCATATTGCAGCGGAGTTATTGTGGGAAGCGCTGTAATTAAATCCTTGATGAATGACGATAATAAATTTTCTAATACGCTGTTACTTGTTAAAAACTTAAAGTCCGCCACACTTATATACTAAGTTACTTTAAGCAAAAGAATTGACAACGAAGTAAAACTAAAACTTGATTGCGAAAGCATGACCGAATGCCTGCATGGATGAATGGCTTAAATGCAATTTATTTAACACTTTAATTATCTTCATACAGCCATTCAATTATGCCGGGTTTTAATAAAAATATTGTTAACCGTTACATCAGAAATCAAGTTCTGCGTAAGACGAGGACTAATTTTGCGCATCAAAGAGCTGCATCAATCTAATGCACCCGCTGGGCAACAACGGGTGCAATGTTTTTGCTATTTAACTTTTACAATCATTTCAATTTCAACCGCGGCATTCATAGGTAAACCGTTTACACCAACGGCACTGCGTGCGTGTTTTCCTTTATCGCCAAACAATTCTACCATTAACTCTGATGCTCCGTTTGCAACAAAGGGTTGTTTTGTAAAGTCATCGGCGCCGTTTACAAATACTGTAAGTTTTACAATCTGTTCTACGTTTTCCAAACTGCCGGCTGCTGCTTTTACAACACTCAAACAATTTAATGCGCAAATTATCGCGCCTTTTTTCCCTTCTTCTTCTGTCAGATCCCTGCCAAGTTTACCGGTGTATTTTATTTCTCCTTTAACCATCGGAACCTGACCCGCCGTGAATACTAAATCATTTATTTTTAATGCGGGAACATAAGCTGCAAGCGGTTTGGGGGCTTCGGGTAGTTCGTAACCGAGCTGTTTAATTTTTTCTTCAATCATTCTTAACTCCTTTTCATAATCTTATTTATTATCTTACATACCGTTTATTAACTGATTATTACCATTACAAGTTTAAGGATTTCCGATAAATGATTGAAGATAATTTTAAAGAATTTGTTGATATTGTGAAAAAACTCAGAGTAGAATGCCCATGGGACAAAGAGCAAACAAATGAGTCGATAAAATCGGCTACCATAGAAGAAGCTTATGAAGTTGTTGAAGCTATTGATAATAAAGATTATAATGAACTCAAAAAGGAACTCGGCGACTTATTGCTGCATGTTGTTTTTCATTCGGTTATTGCCGAAGGTGAAAATAAGTTTAATCTTGATGAAGTAATTGACGAAATGAAAGCAAAGATGATAAGAAGGCATCCGCATGTTTTTGGGGATGTTGTGGTTACCGGTGCGGATAATGTGAAAAAGAATTGGGAACAGATTAAGCTTTCTGAAGGAAGAGAAAATTTATTAGACGGCGTGCCTGAAACTCTCCCCGCGCTTCAGCGCGCTGCCCGCCTGCAAGAAAAAGCCGCGAAAGTTGGGTTTGATTGGGAGAAAAAAGAAGACGTCTGGAAAAAAGTTATTGAAGAAATAGAAGAAATGCACGAATCCGAGAGAATCGGGAACATGGAAGAACTTGAGAGTGAATTCGGAGATGTTTTTTTCGCGCTCGTAAATTATGCCCGCTTTCTTGGTATTCAGCCGGAGTATGCGCTTAGGCGGACGAACAAAAAATTTATAAACCGGTTTGGTTATGTTGAAAAAAAGATAAAAGAAACCGGTAGAAAAATAAACGAATCCAATCTTGAAGAGATGGATGTTTATTGGAATGAAAGCAAAAAAATCTTTAAGTAGACTATTCTTTTTCCTTGTTAAATTTTTCGTAGGCATCTATAATATCTTTAACAAGACGGTGGCGTACAACATCCGATTTATCGAAATAAATAAATCCAACACCTTGAATTCCCTGAAGTATGTTTTTTGCCTGCACAAGACCGCTCGCGGTTTTTGCAGGTAAATCAATCTGTGTTATATCGCCTGTTATAATAGCTTTTGAGTTTGCACCCAAACGGGTTAAAAACATTTTCATCTGCATATCGGTCGCATTTTGAGCTTCATCAAGTATTACAAACGCATTATTTAGAGTTCGCCCGCGCATGTAGGCAAGCGGTACAATTTCAATTACACGTTTTTCAATATAACTTTTTAGTTTTTCAGATGGCATCATATCATCAAGCGAATCATAAAGCGGACGCAGATAAGGATCGATCTTCTCACGAAAATCTCCGGGTAAAAAGCCAAGACTTTCTCCCGCTTCAACCGCCGGACGCGCAAGAACAATTTTATTTACAATTCCTCTCTTCAACGCGGAAACAGCAAAAGCAACCGCAAGATATGTTTTCCCGGTGCCGGCAGGTCCAATAGCAAAACAGATGTCGTTTTTACCCACAGCCTGCAGGTAGCGCGTTTGCCCGGGAGTTCTTGCTTTTACAACATCATTTTTTGTGTAGAGTACAATAGAGTCAAATTCTTCATCGCCTATAATTTCTTTCCCCTGTACAGTCAGCTCAAGAATCGTTTCTACATCCGATGTTTTAAGGGCTCCATTTGTGTTTAAAACATAAACCATCTCCTTAAAAACACGGTCTATAAATTCTGTTTCCTCGGGTACACCTTTTATTATTACATCTTCACCGCGCACAATAATTGTTGAGTTAAACCTGTCTTCAACAAGTTTTAAGTTGGTGTCGTTTGTCCCTAATAGGGATAACATATCTACATTTTCTAGGGTTAATCTTTTTTCTATCGCAGTCATATAAATCTAATTTAAATATAAAAAGCCCTTATCATAAGGATGACAAGGGCTTAAAACTTCTATTAACAAAAAACAAGACAGTTTATTGAACCGGAGCCGGTTTATAATTTGTTCTTAATTTTTCGTATTTCGATTTTTCTTCTTCAGTCAATTTCGGGATAGTGAATGTCTGATTAGGATAAATCAAATCAGGGTTTTTAATTTTGTCGCGGTTAGCTTTGTAAATTACAGGCCAAGCAAAACCGTTTCCGTAATGCTGAGGTTTTTTAGCAATACCCCAGAGGTGATCGCCTTTAACAACAGTATAGTTAATTTCTGTAGGTTCTTCAACCCAGTTGGCTAAAGACTTCTGCATCTGAATATGTACCTTGTCATAAAATTCCGGCAAAGCAGAAATTTTATTTGATTTCAGAGCGTCAAGGTCTTTTTGTCTGTCGGCTTTTGGACCTTCTTTTCTGTTTATTTTGCCATTAAGTTCTGCAACTGCTTTTCTGAAGTTATCAACATCGGCTTTAGTAGCGCCAACCATTGCGTATAGTTCCTGCATGCAGTCTTCGTAATCTTGAATCTGTGTAGATTTTAAGTTATTGAGATCTTCCTGAAGAGACTGAATTTCCTGCGTCAGCATGGCTTTTTTCTCTTTTAGGCGGTTCATCTCTCCCTGCCATTCTTCTTCGGTCATCTCTTTTTCTTGCGCAATAATATTGGCAGAGAAGATGAGAAGAAGAGCAAGGATTCCGAATAGATATTTATTTAATTTCATATAATTTCCTCCGAAATTTTAATTTTTCAAAATTTATTTAGGAAGCTTGTCCAAGTTGGCTTGGGTTTGCTCTTTGTCCTTTTGGCATTGCTGGAGCTTTGCATTCTTCTCTGCAATTTCTCTTTCGAGAGCCGAACGTTCATCTTTTAACTGATTAGCTTCTTTTTCAAGAGAGCTAACTTCTGCTCTAAGATTTTTTAGTTCCTGCATCTGGGCTTCGCTTACACCGCCGCATCCGCTTACCATGGCTGCAGAAACAGCTAAGGTAGCGATAAAGGCTGTATTTCTTACTACCTGAATGATTTTCATATAAGAACCTCCATAATTGATTATTTTATGATCAGTGCGTTCACACTAAACTTTTTTGAGGGATAAAATTATCCGTATTTAGTTTTATCACAAAAGGTCTAAAACCGGTGACTATATATATATATAATTCCCTTAAGAAATTCAAGTAATTATTTATATAAACATCCGATTTATATGATCTTAGCATTATATTAGTCTTTTTTCCACAAAACTTGTGTATCTATTACCCGCAATTATTATATGATCGAACACCGGTATGTCCAAAAGTTTTCCAGCCTCTACCAATTTTTTTGTAATTGCTATGTCTTCATTGCTTGGTTCAGGGTTGCCGCTCGGATGATTATGTAGTAAAATAATACTCGCGCTTTTATTTTCAATTGCCGATTTAAATATTTCACGCGCGTGTACAATACTTGAATTTAAATTGCCTACGGAAATTATTTCGTGCTTAATAATTTTATTTGCGCTGTTAAGACAGATAACAACAAAATTCTCTTTGTCAAGGTGACTAAAAAGAGGGATAAACATTTCGGCGGCAATTGCGGGGGCTGTAATTTTTTTATCAGAAACCCAGCGGGACTGATACAATATACGCCGGCTAATTTCGAAAGCAGCCAGTAAGGTAACTGCTTTATCATTACCGATACCTCCAACCTTTGTCAATTCGTTGATAGACTTTGTTGAAAGCACAGCAAGATTGCCTAACCCGGAAATAAGTTCCTGCGATATTTCGATAACCGACTTTCCTTTTTTCCCGGTACGGAGAAGAATTGCGATTAGTTCTGCATCGGTTAAACTTTGAGCGCCGCGCATTGCAAGTTTTTCACGCGGGCGGTCATCCAGAGGAAGATCCTTTACGGCTAACATCTTTAACCTATTTTTTTGTTTTTATTTTCCGGATTTAAATTTATCTATTAATTCAAACTTACCGTCTTTGTAGCGGACAATATTTAAAAACTTGTTTACCCTCTCGTCATCAAACGATATATTATTATGAAAACCGGAACTTATCACTCCCGATTCCATTTTCATTTTTATACTTTCTCTATCGGTATTAATATTTCGCAGTACCGTAAGAAGATATTTACCGGTATCGTAACCATAACAAATATTACGGTTTGGGTCTAAACCTGTTATTGCATTAAATTTTTTGCTGAAAGCTAAATACCCCGGATTATTAAAATCGATAAAATAATCGGATGTAAAAGTAATTTTATTGCTTATTTCGGTTGAGGTTTCAAAACCGGATGCCAGCAACCAGTCCTGATTTCCATACACCGCAACATTTAGGTTATTACGCACCATCTCGGACAGTATTGAAGGCACATCAACTTTGCTTGCCAATGGAATATAAATTCCTTCAATTTCACCGCGTAATTTTGCGATGCTGCCAACCTGGCTTGAAAGATCGAATGTATTACTGCTGTATGTTTCCTTTACTACAATTCTTCCGCCAAGTTTTTCAAACTCTTGCTGAAATTCACCTCCTAAAAGCGGAGAATATCCTTCGATAGCATTTAGTATAGCCATCCTTCGTTTGTTTTCTACATAATACACATACTGCGCCATTAATTTGCCGCGTAAAGTAAAAGATGGATTTGCCTGAAAAAAATTATTGTACATTTCTGTAAGATCATTATCGGTAGCTGTCGGTGAGATGATCGGTAAATTGTTTCCGCTAAATTCCTGCAATGTTGTTCTAACTTCGGTACTAAAGATTGGACCAATTACAGCTTTCACATTTTGCTGATCTGTAAAATATTGTTTTATCTCATCAATTTTTTCTTTAGAAAGTTCTGTGTCCTTTGTTACCAAACCAATTTTTTCTTGATGTTCCTGATTATACTCAAAGATAGAATAACGGATTCCTTCTAAAATTTCTTTTGCCGCGGCTGCTTGCTCGCTGTTAACCGCTGAACCGCTTAATGGAAGCATTGCACCAATTAAAGGTGTTGAAATACCTATACCGGGCGCGCTTATGTTCGAACTGCCGGTTATTAATTCAACCGCACGAGCTCTTTCGGGTGAGTTAGGGTATTTTCTAATGAGTTCTTCAAAAGTCTGTTTTGATGATTGAAGGTCGGCTTCTTTTTTATAAACCCGTCCTAATAAAAACAGAATATAAGGTGATACTTTTTCGCCGGAATAGAGAGTGTTTAAAACTCTAACTAAAGATGTTGGAAGAAAATTGTATGCTATTTTTTCTCCTGTAACCTTTGCATAATTAAGATATTCGGTTGACTGTGTCTCATCGACAATACTAATAAGCGGTTTTAAAGCTTCGTAATATTCTTTCTGTTCAAAATAAATTTCAGCAAGAGTTAACCTCGCTTCATCTAAATACTTTGATGACGGGTAATAAGAAATTAATTGGTTTATAGTTTCTTTCGCCTCAGACATTCGCTCTAACTTTAGGAGTGTTTTTGCTTTGAATAAATATGCCGCGGTTGTTTTTGAATTTTTACTTTCGTAAGAAGTAATACGATCAAATATTTTTAACGCGTCATTGTACTGAAGAGCATCGTAGAGGTTTACCCCGAGTTTAAACTCGGTGTTTATATTCTCGGCATTTTGGGAAAATAATACTGTGGAAAAAAGAGAAAGCAACAAGAAAACAAGGAGAGACTTTTTAAATTTAACCATCATTAACCGCGTTATTATTTAATATTGATTTGGCATTTTTTTTACCCTGCAATGCATATCTGTTTTTGGGATCCAATAGTATCGCAATTTCAAAATATTTTAATGCATCGCGAGCTTTATCTGCTTTAAGACAAACCTGAGCAAGTTCTATATATACTTCAGGAGTTGTTTCAGTAGATATTTCTATAAACTTTAAGTATTTTTTTTCGGCTTTTATATAATCACCGGCTTTAAGATATATTTTACCGGCAAGTTCAAACAGTTCTGCCTGCTTTTTATTTTGCTGAATAGATTTTTCTATCGGTTTTATCGAGTGTTCAATCATTCCTAATTTGTAATATATTTTTGCAACAAGATAATTAAATTCCCAAAAATCAAAATAAACCGGTTCTGCTCTTTTTGCAAAGTCGAGGGCAATATCGTAATTCTCCTGTTCAACTTCAATTTTTACGAGATACAAAAAGGCTTCATATCTTAAATCGGATTCGTGCTTGCTGCCTATAAATGTTAAAAAATTTATTTTTGCAATTTCGTAATCGTTTAACATAAAATAAGAATAACCGAGGAAAAAAGCGGCAAGAGGTTCTTCCTCGGGCGAAAAATAACTGAGCACCTCAATTGCATTATTCCATAATGAATTTCGCAAAAGATATTGTCCGAGAAACAGCCTTCTTTCTTTATCAGCCGGATCAATCTCCAAAAACTGCTCGAGCATTTCTACCCCGGCATCTATATTTGACAGATGTTCATAAATATCCGCCAAATTAAAATATGCATCCGACCACTCGGGAGCCTCTTCAATTATTGAGCGATAAAGTTGTAACGCATGTAAAAACCTCCCTTGCGCTTCATGCTCCCGCGCGGTTTTCATTTTAAATTCAATTTGATATTTATCCATCAATATTATTCCCACTCTATCGTTGATGGTGGTTTGGAACTAATATCGTAAACCACCCTATTTATACCCCGGACTTTGTTACTTATTAAATTTGAAACATCAGCAAGAAATTGTGATTCAAACCTGTACCAGTCAGCTGTCATTCCATCTACCGATGTTACCGCCCTCAGTGCGAGAACGTTTTCGTATGTTCGGGAATCGCCCATAACTCCAACCGACTGTACCGAAAGCAATACACAAAACGCCTGCCATATTTTATTGTACAACCCGGCTTTTATAATTTCATTTATAAAAATGTCATCTGCTTCTCTTAAGATATCAAGTTTTTCCTGCGTAATTTCCCCGATAATTCTTACCGCCAACCCGGGACCAGGGAAAGGGTGCCGTTCAATAAACTCCTCGAATATGCCAAGCTCCCTCCCCACATTCCGTACTTCATCTTTAAATAGTTCCCTGAATGGTTCGATAAGTTTTAACTTCATTTTTTCGGGCAAACCGCCGACATTATGATGAGATTTAATTGTAACCGAAACACCCTTTACTGAGGTCGATTCAATTACATCCGGATATAATGTGCCTTGAACAAGATACTCGGCATCACCGTATTTTTTTGCTTCCGATTCAAATACATCAATAAAGGTGCTGCCTATAATTTTTCTTTTTTTCTCCGGATCAGAAACACCGGCTAAATTTTTCAGGAAAAGATCCGACGCATCAACATGAATATGATTGAGATTTAGCTTCTCTTCAAACAGTTTACCGATCTGCGCACTTTCGTTTTTACGCATTAACCCGGTATCAATATGGATACATATTAAATTTTTATTAATTGCCTCTTTAACAAGAACGGCTGCCACAGTGGAGTCCACACCGCCGCTTAATGCGCAAATCACTTTTGCTCCGCCGACTTTTTCTTTTATATTTTTTATACTCGCTTCAACAAAATTGAACGGCGTCCAATCACCTTTGCATCCGCAGATTTTAAATAGAAAATTGTTTATTATTTTCTTCCCTTCTTCAGTGTGCATCACTTCGGGATGAAACTGCACCCCGTATATTTTTTTTTCTTCATCGGCAATAGCGCATATGGGAGAGTGATCCGATTGACCAATTATATCAAATCCTTTTGGTAAACGTGTTAATAAATCGCCGTGGCTCATCCAAACAGTCGACTCACCCTTTAGACCGGCAAACAAATCGGAATTATTTATTGCGCGTAGAGCGGCTTTACCATACTCCCGGTCTTTAGCTTTTTCAACCTTGCCACCGGCAGTTAAGCAGATATATTGAAGTCCGTAACATATACCAAGTATCGGCACATTTAATTTGAGAATATCATTATCGATGGCAGGAGCGTCTTCATCATATACGCTCATTGGTCCGCCGGAAAGTATAATGCCGGATGGTTTTAATTTTTTTATCTCTTTTAATGTAATTTTATTCGAATGGATTTCAGAATATACATTGGCTTCCCTTACTCTGCGTGTTATTAACTGCGTGTATTGCGAACCAAAGTCAATGATTAATATGGTTTCTCTTCTCATCGGATTAAACAGTATTTATGTTTAATAAAAATTATGATTTGCCCCTTTAAAATAAAAACAAAATCCCCTAAAAGGGATTTTGTTTTAAATATTTTGGGTGAAAAATTTTACCCTTCAAAAAAAACAGAATGAATGGCTTTTATTAAGCGCCGATTAATTCTTTGTAAGCTGCGGCATCAAGTAAATCGTTTAACTCGCTCATATCATTTATTTCAGCTTTAACTATCCAGCCTTCACCGTAGGGGTCGGAGTTGATAGTTTCAGGAGTGTCGCCAAGTTTAACATTTACTTCAACTACTTTTCCGGTGCACGGGGCATACAAATCGCTAACGGTTTTTACCGCTTCTATTGTACCGAATGACTCCCCCTTTTTTATTTCGCTTAAGCCGGAGTCAACATCAACAAATACAACATCCCCAAGTTCGCCTTGAGCGTATTCGGTTATGCCGATGGTTCCAACGTTTCCATTGATAGAAATCCATTCGTGGTCTTTTGTGTATTTTAAGTTTTCAGGAACGTTCATTTTTACCTCAGTGTTAATTTAATTTTTACAGGATGATAATCCTAAACTAATATTTGAAATTTTCTAAAAATCCGGTATCAAAATTACCGGTTAAAAATCTTTCGTCTTCCAATACTTTTAAATGGAAAGGAATGGTAGTTTTTATACCTTCAATTGTAAATTCCTCTAACGCCCGTCTCCCACGCGCCAGTGCGTGTTCGCGGTTTTTTCCCCAAACTATAAGCTTTGCAATAAGCGAATCGTAGTAGGGGGGAATTGAATATGATTGATAAATATGGGAATCAATACGAACACCGTAACCACCCGGAAAGTGGAGCGACTCAATTTTGCCGGGTGATGGTCTGAAGCCATGATCCGGGTCTTCTGCATTTATTCTAAATTCTATTGCATGCCCGTTTGGTTTTGACGGCAGGGTTTCAACTTTGTTGCCGTATGCCACTAAAATTTGCTGACGGATCAAATCGACACCGTAAACAAGCTCAGTAACAGGATGTTCAACTTGAATACGCGTGTTCATTTCCAAAAAATAAAAATTTTTGTTTTTATCGAGTAGAAACTCAATTGTACCCGCGCCTTCATAATTAACAGACAAAGCTCCTTTTACGGCGGCTTCTCCCATTTTATTACGAGTCTCTTCGTCAATTGCGGGGGATGGCGATTCTTCAATAAGTTTTTGATGACGGCGTTGTACCGAACAATCCCTTTCGCCATAGTGAAAAGCATTGCCGAAAGTATCACCGATTATTTGTATTTCTATATGCCGCGGGTTTTCAATAAACTTTTCGATATAGACATCGGGATTGCCGAAACCTGACTCAGCCTCGGCGCGTGCTGTTTGAAATGCTTTTGTAAATTCTTTTTCTTCCCAAACAATACGCATACCTTTACCGCCGCCGCCGGCAGAAGCTTTAACAATTACAGGGTAACCCATCTCATTTGAAATTTTTTTCCCCTCATCAATATCGTTTACAACTCCATCGCTTCCGGGTATAACCGGCACGCCGTTGTTACGCATAGTTTCTTTTGCAAAAGCTTTGTTACCCATCGCGTTAATCATCTGTGGCGATGGCCCGATAAACTTAATATTCGATTCGTTACAAATTTCAGAGAAGGAGGCATTTTCTGCGAGGAATCCATAACCGGGATGAATTGCATCTGCACCAGTAATTTGTGCGGCAGAAATTATTGAGGGAATTTTTAAGTAACTGTCTTTACCGTACGCGGGACCAATACAAACTGCTTCGTCAGCAAATGTTACATGCAAAGAGTTTTTATCAGCTTCGGAATAAACTGCCACCGTTTTTATCCCAAGCTCTTTGCAGCTTCTTATAATTCTTAATGCAATTTCGCCCCGATTGGCTATTAATATCTTTTTAAACAATCATTCCTCAAATTAATTTTAACTTGTTTTTACGAGAAACAATGGTTGATTGTATTCAACCGGTTTTCCATTATCGACAAGTATTTTTACAATCTTACCGCTCACATCACTTTCAATTTCGTTCATTAGTTTCATCGCTTCAACAATACAAAGCACCGAACCTTCCGAAATAGAATCGCCGACCTGAACATATGAATCAGCATCCGGAGCCGGGGCTCTATAAAATGTACCGACAATCGGTGAGCGAATTTCGTGAAGATTTTCCTGTTTCTCTTCAGTTGCTTCAGCTTTTTCGCCCGCGGAAAGTTTTTCAGCAGACGGTTGAAAAGAAACCGATGTCGGCGGAACAAAATGAGAACCAGTGTTTGCCTGAACGGTACGGATTTTTTTCGCTATTTTTATCCGGATACCTTCCTGTTCAATCTCAAGATCAGTCACGCCGCTGTCGTCAACAAGTTTAACGAGTTTTTTTATAAGATTTATATCCATCAAATTTCCTTACTTAAGATTTTAATCTTTCTACATAACCGCCGGTACGGGTATCTATTTTTAGAAAATCGCCTTCTTCAATAAACAGAGGAACGTTTACTGTTGCTCCGGTTTCAAGTGTGGCGGGTTTTTGGGCACCTGTTGCGGTATCGCCTCTAAAACCGGGTTCGGTAGCTTTAACTTTTAGAGAAACAAAAACAGGAATTTCTACGTTTATAATTTCTTCGCCGTTGAATAAAATTTCAACTTGTTCACTTTCTTTTAAGTAATAAACGCCATCGCCGAATAGCTGTGCCGAAACATTTATTTGTTCGTATGTATCGTTATCCATACACACTAAAAAGTCGGCGTCGCGGTAAAGATACTGATATTTGCGTCGTTCTACCCTAACAATGTCAATTCCTTCGCCGGAACGGAAAGTATTATCAAGAACTCTTCCGCTTTTTAGATTTTTTAACATCGTTCTTACAAATGCGCCGCCTTTACCCGGTTTAACATGCTGAAATTCTACAACCGTATATAAATCATTTTTAAATTTGATTATTAATCCATTTCTTAAATCTGAGGTATCTGCCATAAATCTTATTTTGTCTTTGTTGATGAATAAATAGGGCAAAAAAATAGAGATATACGCCCTGAAAGTCAAGAATAACAGCCTGCAGGGGTACCGAATTGGAAGGGCAATTATTTGAGCTTATTATTCCGTTTATTGCGAATTAAGAATAACCCCGGCTAAAAGCACTATATTAATTTTCAATTCGGGCTGAAAAGTTGCTTATAACCCACTGTTAAATCATCATTCGACCTCTTATATTTACAATTTTCCCAATCCGTTCATCATCGGTTTTTCAACAAAATCCCTATCTAATCTTTCAATATTCAATTTATTTTATAAACCCTCGCCGTTTGTTTAAAAGTTTTATGCAGCCCTGCTGTTCATTATTATTTTTGAAGCACAAAAAAATTAATTGCAGCAAAAAACTCAGCTACTCCAAACAATCTTAAGCAGTTTTTAAATTTTAATATTAACCTGTTATTACATAAAAGAAGAAATTATTGAGAATAAAATGGAACCGATAACATATTCACTAAAAGGATACGAGGAAAACTCAGACAATTACTATCAAGAAATTGAGGCTTATTCATACGAAATAATTCATGAAGCAAAACATCACTTCAAACATTTTGTTGAAGCTTATGAAGATTTTATTGTTCAAACCAACTACGAAATAATACGCACCGAGGAAGAATATTTATTTGAGATTTTAATGTTCGGTACATTCTGGAATTTGTACACACATAATGCGGTTAATTCTTCTGCGCCGGTCGTTGCCATCCTAAAAGTATTAGCTGCGGTTAGAAATAAAAATAAATCTCTAAAACCAAAAATCGACAAATTACGCGGGTTTTTATCTTCAGCATATTTAACCGCCAGAAATCCAAACAACCGCATAAAAACAAATATTGAGAATTTTAAAATTTTAATAGACTGGTTGTTTGCAACAGGTGAATTTAAGCAAGAAGCAATCAGGCTAACCGGCTGGCTCAAATATTTTAATCAAAACCATAGTTTGAGTGTTGACGAGTTTATCCTTACATCAAAAGTTTTTGCCGAATGGTTCGCATTAAAAAGTGAAATTAAGTTAAGCAAATATACTTCCGGCATTAAAAAATTCATGGAAGAAAAACAGCCTCTTTATTTCGGACGAGAAGACTATATTTTTACCGCGAGAAAAAACGAAGAATACTTTTTGAACCTTGTTGGCGCAAGTGTAATGAACTATGCATACAGAGAAGAATTTTTAACCACTGAGAAAAAAGCAGTGCTTCTGCCCGGCTGCATGCGCCCGAATAACGGCATAGGCTGCAAAGCAAAACAAAATGAAATTGATTTGACCTGTACAGGCTGCAAAAAAAATTGTAATATAAACCTTCTAAGAAAAATTGGTTTAAACGAAGGATTCGAAGTATTCATTATTCCTCATTCGGCAAATTTTTCGAAGTGGATAAATATGCGGGGTAAAGCTGGAAAGCCCGGAGTTGTTGGTGTTGCCTGCGCATTAAACCTTGTTGGCGGCGGTTACGAACTAAAAGGATTGAATATACCTGCTCAATGCGTTTTACTTGATGAATGCGGATGCAAAAAACATTGGTCAGAAGATGGCATTGCAACGAACATTAACTTTGATGAATTATTACAGCGGTTGAATGTAAACGCTTATTCCCGGGTGAGTAATTCGGCTGCATAAAAAAGCGGTAAAAACCTCATTTAATTTATTGCCGGTTTTCAGTCATTTCCAAAATGTAGAATCAGATTCGGACAAATTATTTAAAAAATGCCGCCACATAAGTTGAGAGAAAATATACAGCAACCGAAAACAACGCCGATAGTGGTATTGTTAAAACCCACGCCTACAAAATATTTTTGGCAACGCCCCATCTTACCGCCGAAAATCCTTTTGTTGTTCCAACGCCTATAATGGCGCCTGTAATTGTGTGCGTGGTGCTAACCGGAATTCCCATAAGCGTGGCTCCCATTACGGTTAATCCTGCCGAGGTTTCGGCGCTGAACCCGCCGAAAGGGGTAAGTTTTGTAATACGCATTCCAAGGGTCTTTATTACCTTCCACCCGCCTATTAAGGTTCCGAGAGCGATAAACGAATAACTTAAAATTATTACCCAATACGGTACATAAAAAGTATCGCCCAAGAATTTATTTGTAAACAAAACAATGGTTATTATACCGATAGTTTTTTGCGCATCGTTTGAACCGTGGCTTAAACTAAAAAATCCGGAGGATACAAGTTGAAGAATACGGAAATATTTATCTACCTTGTAAGGTGAGCGGTTTTTAACAATCCATAAAGTAACAATAGAAAAGAATAGCGCTATTGCAAATCCAAGAATTGGAGCGAGAAAAATAAAAATTAAAACCTTCGAGTAACCGGAAACAATTATAGCGGCAAATCCGGCTTTTGCAATTGCCGCGCCTCCATAACCTCCAATTATTGAATGCGAAACGCTGATGGGCAGCCCGAAGTGAGTTGATGCTGCGGTAAATAAAACCGCGCCGGCTAAACCGGCAAAGATAACAAGGTTGTTTACAACAGAAACATCAACCAAACCTTTACCTATTGTGGTTGCAACACTAACTCCAAAAATAAACGCCGCTAAAAAATTAAAAGTTGCCGCCCATACAACAGCTTGTAATGGGTTTAATACCCGCGTGGAGACGATTGTGGCAATTGAGTTTGCCGCGTCGTTCATACCGTTGTAAAAGTCGAAAACTAAAGCAAGAACAATAATGATGATTGCAAAGGTCATACGGGTTATGCGTTTTTAATGAATATTGCTAAAATTACATTTGCTGTTGATTGACACTTATCCGAAGTATTTTCAAGAATATCGAGAATTTCTTTTTCTTTTATAATATTTAATACATCGGTCGGATTTTCGAACAATTCCTTTAGCGCCTGCTGGTATATTTTATCCGCTTCTACTTCAAGCGTTTTTACCGCTTTCATTTCATTTACGCTTTTTACTTTTAGATGTTGTATAGCCTTATCAAGTTCTGCAATTTGTTGTTTTATTATGAAGGAAAGTTTATCGGCGTATTTAATTTTTTTTGTTATGTTAAAAGTCTCAATTCTAACCGCTGCGCCGAGTAACATATCGGCAATGTCGTCCAATCTTTTAACAAGACCGAATACATCCTCCCTATCAAACGGAGTTATAAAAGTTTTATTAAGTCTTTTTATTATTTTGGCAGATATTTCATCGCACCTTGTTTCAATAGGTTTAATTTTGATCATAATATTTTTGTCGGGCACATCGGCTGAAAAAAGTTTATGAATTTCCTCTGCCATCTCAGAAATATCTACAATCATTTCCTTAAAATTTTCGAAGTACTTTTCTTCTTTTGGTAACAATTTGCTTAAAAACATTTTTATTCATCCTTAAACAGGTTTTTATTGCGGTAAATAAAACTTAAATTAATTAATATAAAATTATAATTACCTGCTTTAACAAACAAAATTTAATTGGTATTTTTTAAAATATTGATGCCGCCCTTAAACAAAATTTGGTGTAAAAAATGAAAATTTTAACGATTGGAACCGTATATGTTCTTTTTTTTCTTTTTTCTCAAGGCTGCCAAAAATCTCTTGAAGAAAAAGCTTCGCCCGAATATAAAAAGGAAATAACAGATTGGCAGAATAAGCGCGTAGAAAATCTTAAAAAAGAAAACGGATGGTTAAATCTTGCCGGACTATTCTGGCTAAAGCCCGGCGAAAATACTTTCGGAAGCGGGAAAAACAATTTTATCATTTTCCCGGAAGCGGCACCGCAAAATATCGGCATCTTTTATCTAACCGGCGGAAGCGTCTCGGTTAAATTTAGTAATCACAGTGTAAAAGTAAACGATGTAATTTTAGACAGTACGATTTTGAAAACCGATTTAACCGGCAGTGCGGATGTTATGTCGCTCGGACGTTACAAATGGTTTGTTATAAAACGGGGTGACAAATTTGGAATACGGCTGCGCGATTTGGATGCCGAACTTGTAAAAAATTTTTCTGGTATCGAATCATTTCCAGTAAATGAGGATTGGAAACTGACCGCACAATTTGTTCCTTACCTTCCGCCAAAAATTATTGCGGTGCCGAATGTTCTCGGAACAATTGAACCTGAAATTTCACCGGGTTACATAAAATTTGCTAAAGACGACAAGCAGTTTACACTCGACGCAATTGACGGCGGTGAAAAGTTGTTTTTAATTTTTGCTGATGAAACAAGCGGCGAAGAAACTTACGGCGCCGGAAGATTTTTATCCACAGACAAACCCGACTCAACCGGAACAGTAGTTTTGGATTTTAACAAAACCTACAACCCGCCGTGCGCGTTCTCAAAATACGCGACATGTCCTATTCCGCCGAAACAAAATAATCTTCATTTAAAGATTACCGCCGGTGAAAAAACGTTTGGACACTCACATTAAGTAAGGTTAAAAATTTTACCAACATTGGACTAATCACACACACGAGATGATGATTACTATACAAGGTTATCGATGTATTTTTGTTATAATTTTTATTTTATAACATTAAACTTTAAAGAGTCTCTTTCCTCGCCGTTTAATATTAGTGTTATAATGTGCCCGCCGGAGTAATGCTTCCGTGTTGTTAATTCTTTAAAATGTTGTTTTCGCACAAACCTCTGGTAGCCGGGTTTAAATTTTTTTTCGGCAATTTGAAAAATTTTTCGCGAATGTTTGCCGTTCGCCTTTAAATAATCGAGACCGTACTCAAGACGTATTTTACTTTCTTTTTTAACAACGAGAATAAACGAATATTCGAGATACCCGCCAATTTTTATTGTTTTATTTTTTAATTTAAAATTTTTAATTGCCGCCCCGTTCTCCTTTTTATAACCAAACAAATTCATCGCTCTTTTATTACCGGTTTTTAGAAGGGTGCGCAGAGCGTGTTTAATTATCCAATCTGTTTTTAACGATTTGCCGTACCACCTTTCGGAAAAAGCGAGCACAATATCCGGGTTATCTTTCGAGATGTCGTTTAAATTGTTCGCCACGCTTTTCCTCACAAATTCCGAGTCGTCATCTTTAAGTTTTTCTAATATCGGAATTATTAAAGACGGATCGGTTTTGAATTTCGGCAGCGCCATTGCCCAGGGAAGTCGGGGGCGGCATCCTTCGCTTGCAAACCGCCTAACGTTTTCATTCTCATCATCAGCAAGCCGCAGCACATACTTCATACCTATTTCCGGGTCTTTATCTAGAAAGGGACGTATTGCAAATTCTGATGAAGCATACTTTGTAAAATAACCAAGCGCTTGCAGCGAAGTTTCCCAATCGTCAAGTCCATAAACTTCGACATAATCGGGCAGTATCATTCCTTCAAAACCATTTACTTTCGGGGCGACTTTCATCAGAAGTTTTATTCGGTTTTTATAATTGCCTGGTAAAGTTTGGTGAAGGCATATTGAAGTGTGCCTCATTCTCTCTTTTAATTCCCGTTCTTCCCAGCTTTCATCTAGTGTAAGATTTAAGAACTTATTTTTGTCATACTTTTTTGAAACGTTTGCAAGATTTTCTGCAAAGGTGTTTATAGTTTGGGGTGTAAGGTAAATATCTTTTAATCGTTGTGCCATAAAATTTTATTTTTATTTGTTCTAAGTTAAAAATAGTTATTGAATAAAACCGCTTGCTGAGAAAACCCCCGCGGCGAATAACAAAAGGTGAAAGATCCCGGCAGTTGAGAGGTTGTGTTAAAGTAACGGAAGAGAAGCAAAACCAATAATCAGAAAAGTGTTTTTAACAAAGAGTGTATGATGGGAAGGGTCAAAAAACTTAAAATTAACCCGAAGCCGACAAGAGCGGCACTCAACCGTGGAGCGAGTCCGCCGATAATTGCAAGCGCGCCAGCGGCAACCATCGGCGGCATTGCGGCTTCGAATATTGAAACCTGTAATACTTCACCACTCAAACCAAAAAGTAAACTTAGCAAAACTGCGGCAGCGGGCATAATAATAAGTTTTAAAATAATACCAATTGTTAATGGCGCGGCAAATTCTTTTTCTATTTTAAAACTTAGCTGAAAACCAACAGCAATCATTACAAGTGGGATAAGTGTTGCTTCTAAAACTTTTAACATTCCAACTATAATTGCGGGATATTCAAACGGACGCAAAATTAACGCGGCGGCAATTGCCAGAAACGGCGGAAATGTGATTATTTTTTTTAAAATAATTTTGGCATCCGGTTTGTCATTTCCATTGGAATAAACCGCGAGTATTATTGTGCCGTAAACAGCAAGTGAAAGAAATGAACCAACCTGATCGTAAAGCACTGCATACAGCATAGCTGAATTTCCGAAAAAAACTTGCACCATAGGGAGTCCGAGAAAGGATGTGTTGCCAAGCGGCACAAGAAGCAGCAGACTTCCGGTGATCTGCCTGCTCCATTTGAAAATTTTTGAAAGGAATAAAACAACAACAGCCGATAGCACAAGCATTACATAAGCTGTTATTACGGGCAAAATTAGATTTATTGAAAATTCTAAATCCGCGATTTTTAGCAGGCCGAGCGCGGGAAGCGAAACATAAATAACAAACATGTTAAGCACATTACCCGTTTCGCGGTTAAACTGCGGAATTTTTTTTAAGATATAACCAATTATTAAATATATGATTATAGCAAGAAAATTTTCCACGTTTTGGCTTTGTTCTTACATTCTTTCGGGCGCGCTTACGCCGAGTATGCTAAGCCCGTTGCGCAAAACTATTTTTGTCGCGCTCGCAAGTGCAACACGAGCTTCTGCGAGTGGCTTATCAGTCCCGAGAATGCGGCAGAAAGTATAAAACTTGTGAAACGAAGCCGCAATATCTTCAAGATAAAAACAGATGCGGTGTGTTTCAAAATTTTCAGCGCTGTACAATACTTCATCTTTGAAGAGATGAATTTTTCTAAGAAGCTGCTGCTCTTCATCAGAAGTAAGCAAGTAAAGGTTTTCTGTGGAAGCAGTAAGTTCTTCTTTTTCAATCATTTTTAATATTGAGCAGATACGTGCGTGAGCGTACTGAAGGTAAAACACCGGGTTTTCATCCGATTGTTTTTTTGCAAGCGAAAGATCAAAATTCATATGCGTGTTTATGTTACGCATGTTAAAGAAATAACGAACAACATCCGCTCCGGCTTCGTCCACAAGCTGGTCGAGTGTAATAAAGTTAGCTTTACGGGTCGACATTTTTACGACTTCCCCTTGATCCAATATTGTTACAAACTGATGAATAAGCACTTTTATTTTTTCGGGCTCAAAGCCAAGAGCTTTTACACCGGCAAGTACATCAGGGTAAGTTGAAATATGATCCGAACCAAAAAGATCGACAAGAAGATCGTAACCGCGCTCAAGTTTTTCTCTGTGGTATGCAATATCGGGTAAGCGGTATGTTGGCTCGCCGGATGATTTTACAATAACTTTATCCTGTTCGCTTCCAAGTTCTAAAAACTTCATCCACACTGCGCCGTCTTTTTCGTAAGAAAGACCGCGCTCTTTAAAGATTTTTAAAAGCTCATCAATTTTGCCGTCTTCGTATAAACTGTTTTCATTAAAAAATATTTTGTGATTTATGAGCAGCCGTGCAAGACTCTGTTTTATATCATCAAAAATTACACTCTCGGCGCGCTGTTTAAATACTCCTTCAACAGGTTCATCAATTAATTTATCGCCGAATTCATCTAATAACTGCTGTGCAATTTCTTTTATATATTCGCCCTGGTAATAGTCAGCAGGGAATTCAACATCTTTACCGAGTATTTGCAAATATCTTAACTTAACAGAATCGCCGAGTACACGCATTTGTCTGCCGGCATTGTTAAAATAATATTCGCGGTCAACAGTGTATCCAACCCATTCAAGAAGATTAGCGACGGTATCACCAACAACTGCGTTCCGCCCGTGTCCTACTGTAAGCGGACCGGTAGGATTAGCGGAAACAAACTCAACGTTTGCTTTTTTGCCTGCATATTTTTTTGATTTGCCGAAATCTTTATCCTCCGCAATAATATTTTTTATTATCTGCGCGGTAAAAGCTGGGGTAAAAAAGAAATTTATAAAACCGGGTCCGGCAATTTCAACTTTCGAAATTACAGTCACATCAATTTTAAGATTATTTATTATCTCTTCGGCAATTTGGCGCGGGTTTTTACGCAGTTTTTTCGTAAGCAGCATAGCGGCGTTTGTCGAAAGGTCGCCATGTGTTTCCTGTTTTGGCACGTCGAAAAAAATATCCACTTCATTTAAATATTCGAGTGAAGCAGAAGTATCTTTAAAAAGAGAGAGTAAATAATTTTTCAAATTTTTGCCGCTTATTTTTCTGTGGTTGCTTTTTTTGTACGAGTGGTTTTTTTCTTTACAGCTTTTTTTAGAACCGGGTCTTCAAGTTCTGTAATAACCGCATCGCCCCAAAGTTTTTCGAGGTTGTAAAACTCGCGCGACTCTTTTTTAAATACATGAACTATTACATCAACATAATCAAGAAGCACCCATGTGAGAGCTTTATAACCTTCTTTATGCCAGCATTTTATTCCCATGTCTCTTAAATTTTTATCAATTTCATCCGAGATTGCTTTTACCTGTGTGTCGGAGTCGGCGCTGCATATTATAAAATAATCGGCTATGGCTGTAAGATTGCGCATATCAAGAAGGTGAACATCAAATCCCTTTTTAGAAAAAATGTGTTCTGCTATTTGGTCTATTAACTCTTTTGAATCCAATTGAATCCTATTGTTTATTAAGTTTTAGTTGATTAAAATCTCTACCGATAACAAAAGTAACGTCAAGGAAATAATCGTTATTTATTTGTTGAATAATGTTTTGTTTCTCCACGCCAAGCGCCTCAGCAACTTTTTCGGCATTTGCTTTATTCCCGGTTCTGTCAATAACAAGCGAGTTATCAACATCGAAAGAAATATAGTTGCCTGTATGAACTACATCAAAATTTTTACTGCGTAAGTAGGATGTAAAATTATCTGCAACACCTCCGGCGCCGCATCCATTCAATACTTCCATCTGTACAATATCGGCTGCTGTTTTTTTACTAATACTCTCTACGGTTGTATAACTTTCGCTTATTTTGGAGTAAAGGGAATAAGACAAAAAGCTGATAAGAACCAGCAGCAGGATAATTACTGTGTTTAAAAATAGGTTTGCTGATGAGGTTTTTAAGTTTACATCATTCGGAAGTTTATCGGTCTTTGTTTTATCCTTCACTTATTCTCGCTCATAAGTAATAATTATCTTTCGAACCAATCACCGCCGCCGCCGCTGAAGGAATCAAACATATTATATCCTCCGTAATGTCCTCTAAATGGAGAAGCGTAAGCGGGCAGCTGCCTGTATTGAACCGAAATATAAACATCATCCCATGGTCTGTAATTTAATGCCGCACGCGAAAGATAAATTCCGTTTATGCTGTTCTGTACATCTTTACCGAAAGTTGAATACGGGGAATGAACCAGGCTGGCATCAACCTGCAGATTTAAATTATTTGCAAAGTTGAAATTCATACTGTTTGTATAAACTCCAAGCGCCAGCCCGTTGCTACCGAATGAAGAATAACTTAACGAGTAAGAATGATGCATGCTGAAGTTTTCGCTATTCAGAAAACCGAATAAAGAGTTTGACGGCTGCGTAATTATTCCATCCTTAACGTTGCTTGTAGGAAACCCCGGATCTTTAAATTGCGCAAAACCTGTTACCGTAAAAAGGGCAACTAATATTACAAATATTTTTTTCATTTTCAGCCTCAATGTTCGAACAAATATTAACCAAATAACAGAATAAAAGCAATGATGATATCATTCAGTTAATTATTAAAAACATTATAGTTCTTTTTTAATCTTGTTGTTTTTATCTACCAGGATAATTTTGGGTTTATGCTGTTTTGCCGCTTCTTCTTCCAAATGAGTGTAAGTTATAATTATTACTTCATCTCCAACCGTGCCTAACCGTGCAGCCGGACCGTTCAAACAAATCATTCCGCTGCCGGCGGGTCCTTCCAAAGTGTAAGTTTCGAACCGGCTTCCGTTATTTACATTTACAACCTGTACTTTTTCATACTGCAAAATTTCAGCCGCGTCCAGAAGATCTTTATCTATTGTTATACTGCCTTCGTAATAAAGCTCAGCCATCGTAACAACAGCACGGTGAATTTTACTTTTAAACATTTCTCTTGTCATTACACAAAAATCTTATTATTAGCAGACATAATATATATAGATTTGGCATAATCTATCAAGGTACTAAACCGAGTGAAAAAGTGAGTGGCAATGATCGGAAGGTAAAAATTTTGCCGGATTCGCTTGTCATCGCCCTTTAAGTATTGCATCTCCAAATCTTTTGGTAATTTTAATTCCTATTTTTTCCAAAAACTGGGTCGGAAGTTCACCCCCGGCAAAAACGTAAACAAGGTGGTTGGCAATAGTAATTTCCTCTGAATTTTGTATTGAAAGCAAAACTTCGTTATCCCGAATTTCAACAACACTGGAATTAAAAATTACACTTATTTCACCGCTCTTTTTTGCGTTATTGATTTTTTCAAGATTTTTTGGCTTCAATCGCGAAAATGAATCGCTGCGGTACGAAATTGTAACCTTATTATTTTCCTCTGCAAGCAGCAACGCTGACTCTATTGCCGAATCGCCGCCGCCTACAATTAGAATATTCTGATTATGAATTAATTCCGGTTCGAGCAAACGGTAATAAACTTTTTCCTTCTCCTCACCCGGCACGCCGAGTTTACGCGGCGTTCCCCTTCTGCCGATGGCAAGCAGCACTGAACGCGAGGTATAATGATTTTTATTTGTCTTAACAATAAATGTATCGTCCTGCTTTTCAATTGATTCTACTTTTTCCTGCACATTGATAGGGATGTTATATTTTTCTAAAATTTCCACCCATAATCCAATCAACTCTGCTTTTGATGATTCGCCGAGTTTTACTTTTCCACGGAGCGGCAAATCCATTGGTGATGTCATTACCACTTTTGCTCTCGGAAAACTATATACTGTTCCGCCCAAACTGTCCTGCTCTAAAGTAACAAATTTTAATTTTTGTTTTGCCGATTCAAGAGTAGCGGAAATACCAGCCGGACCAGCGCCCACAATCAGAATATCATATTCGGCTTTAATATTTTTATTTAAGTCTTTTATTATGTTTTGTGTAGCCTGTTTCCCCTGTTCAACCGCATTTTTTATAAGCCCCATTCCACCGAGTTCGCCGGCAATAAATAAACCTTTTATATTTGTTTCAAACTCCTGGCTTACGTGCGGAAGTTCAACGCCACGTTTTTCGGTACCGATAAAAAGTGAAATAGCCTCTACAGGACACGCATGATAACAAGCGCCGTGTCCTACACATCTGCTGGCGTTAATCGTATGCGCCTGCCCGTTTACAAAACCGAGAATATCTTTTTCGGGGCATGCGTTTATACAGGCACCGCTGCCGAGACAAATATCATGATTAACAACAGGATGCAGAGAAACCGGTTCGTGAAAACCCATTTCTTTTGCTTTTTCAATTTTTCGGTTTGTAACTTTTGTCACCTTTTTGTGTTTAAGTAGATAAAAAAACAAGATACTGCCTGCTATCATAAGCACGACAAGATAGGTTACAATATTTTCAATTAATACTTCCATTAAGGATTCAATTTTTTAATTGACTCTTTTGCAAGTTTGCCGGTTTCGGTCGCCGGATATTTGTCCGCAATTTCTGTCCATATTTTTTTTGCCCCGGCGGTATTACCCTTTGCCTGCTCAATTGCGCCGAGGTTATAACGTGCGCGAAGCTCATCGGGGAGAAATTTTAAAATCCGTTCGGTTGTCTCTTTTGCTTTATCAAACTGCTGCGCGCCGTAATAAATAAACGAAAGATTAAATAATATATCGCTTCGTTTCGGATCAATTTTTAGAATCCTTTCATATAAAGGGATAGCTTCATCTTTTCGATGGGCAGCGGCAAGAAAATCAGCATATTGCCTAACAATTAGAGTATCGTTGGGATTGTCCTCAACAGCTTTTTTCATCATCTCCATTTGATGTTTTATGTTACCGGTAACATTATCCTTATTCGGAGGGCCCTCTTCACCGCCCAAACCTTTATGAACATCGTCCTGGGGCATTTCTTTATTTGTTATATCCGCTGTTTTTTTTGAAGCACTATCTTTGGGGACAAATATAAATACCGCCACGGCTGTTAATACTAATAATAAATAAATATAAATCGGTTTAAATTTCATAACAATCTCCTTAAAAAATCCATTTATAACCAAATGCTATTGTAACCGCAACATGAATAATCATTATAATAATCATAATAAGAGCAAAAGGTAGATGAGCAACGTGCCAGTACTTAAATAATTTTTGCATTGTACGTAAAAGCCCTATACGGCGGCTTAAAATTAATTTTTGTTTAACGGTTTTTACAGCCTCTTTTTTTTGAGACGGAGGTAATTGCAGTTTGCTTATTTCTTTCTTGAACTTTTTGAGAAGTACTTTAATTTCAAAATAATCTTTTATTATATATATGAATGCGGCAAAAGTGCGTGCTGCTTTATATTTGCCTATCATTTTTATGTGGTCAAACTCCGCAAGTAGTGATGCATCTAATTTATAATCGTTTAGCAGTTTGAATTGAATATCATCGTTAAGTTTATTCAAATCTTTTATGGATAACTCCTGCCCTTGTATTGTTCTGGGTATTTGAATATAAATAAACCTCCCTGCAACGCCGCTTAATACCACAAGTACCATACTCCAAAAACTTACGGCAACAATGCCGCCGAATTTAAACGCGGTATGAAAAAGAACCAACAAAGGACCAACTGTACATAAAAAGATATGAAATTCGAGCCAGTGCTTTAAATAACCAAGATTAAAAAATGTACGAAAACGCTTACGAATCATATAAACGGCTACACCTATAATCATCATAATCGTACCGAGTATCCCAAGACCATGCGCCCACACACCGCTTGGCTTTAGCAGTTTATGAGATGCATTAAAGAATCTTTCTTCTACCGGCGTTGAGTAGTAGTTATATCCATAAATGGTAAGCAGTACCGCTACGGAAATGCCAACTACAAAAAATGTTGCTATATAAAATTTGTGTAGTGTTTTGTTCATTTTTTACTCGAATTGATTTATAGAATACGCTGAATTGTATTCTTTTGCCCACAATTAGTAACCAACAGTACATCTCAAAAAGAATCAGCCTATAATACAAAGCCTGTCGAAATGTTTTATTTTTTCAGATGTGCTTTATTAAGTTTGACGAAATGCCATCTTCATTTCTCATTTGGTCATGTTCTTTACAGCTATATGCAGCACAAATATTAATTTTGAGATGCCCGGTTACCTATAAAAGTTGTAACTCGTGCAAGGTTGTGTATTTTGTACCGGAAGTCATATCATTTAATTTACTTATTAAAATGTTTATGCGCTCATTCTGGTCATCATCAAAAGCTTCATATGCTTCTTCGGATACGAACTGGTACACTTCCTGAAAATTATTTTCTTTTCCTTTAAATTCATATACATTATAACTTTCTAGCCCTTCGGCAACGAGTAGAGTTTTTAGTTCTTTTATAACGTTTATGTATTCATTCCTTTTTGCTGAATTAACTTCATATTGTATTGTAAATACTACTTTGGACATTTTCTCTCCGGAAAATTTATATATAATTGTTAAGTGAAAAATTACCGGAAAAGGTAACCTTCGCCGGTCCGGTTAATGATAAATTATAAAAGTCGTTATCTTTTGTTTCAAAATTTATCGTTAAAGTTTCGCCGCCTCTTGTAATTAATTTTATAGGCGGTTTTACGTTATCTGTTATAGATAAAATGATTGCCGCGGCAGTTGAACCTGTGCCGCATGCAAGAGTTTCATCCTCCACACCTCTTTCGTAAGTGCGAATAAATATTTTGTGATTTTTTAACTCGACAAAATTTACATTTACACCATCCGGTTTGAAATCATTATGATATCTTATCAGTCTGCCTAATTCCGCGACCGGCAATTCATCAATATTAGAAAAAGAGTTTGGATTTGATAGATCTTTGAGTATCTCCGAACTTTTAATAATAAGATGCGGTGTTCCCGTATCAACAAAAGAAGCATTTATTAACTGACCGGCTACTTTTATTTTAATATTAAAAATAAAAGTTTTTGGCGAATTCAGAAAAAATTTGACTGTATTTTCGTCAATCAGCTCTCCGGCAAATTGTTCGCCGAGCGAAGCAAACTGCGTCGTGGTGTTATTAAATTTGCCCATCAATCCGGCAAATTTGATTGCGCATCTCGCACCATTACCACACAAAGAACCTGTAGAGCCATCCGAGTTATAATAATTCATCTCAAAATCAACATCGATGTTCTTTTTTACTGTAATCAACCCATCGGCGCCAATGCCGTTACGCCTATGGCATAACTTACGTATTAATTCAGGGTTTGCCTCGAATAATTTTTCTGCATCAGCGTCGATTACTATAAAATCATTGCCGGCGCCGCTCATCTTGCTAAAATTAATTTTACTCATGCAGTCAATTTAATTTAATCCCGAACAGAATTCAATCAAATAGAATCTCTGTATGACGTTAATCATTTATCAATTTGTTTTATACAAAAATACAACACAAATTCTTTAATAAAAGCGGTTTTACTTTTTTTTCCTAACTTTTTAATTTTTGTTAGTCCAGCACCTTTATTTCCAGTATAAAATTTGCCCGTCACAAAGCGAGTCATCCTGATAAAAATTAGGAAGCACTAATCTTTTACTGTGATGAGGTTGGCTTTATCTTCCAATCATATCTCTTTTTGTGCTATAATTGTTGCCTTAAGCTATAATAGATCGTAATTTAGGATTGAAATTCGGGTTTTTACTGCTTTTGGTTATTAATCATTCTATGGATTTTTTTTTTTTGATATAATATTCAAAAAAATAATCATTAACGGTATGTTGAACTTTAATAAATCAATATTTATCTTCGATTAGAAAAAATCAAAAAAATCAAAAATTATTTAATTCTAACAATTATCTATCAACTTAGGAAAAAAATTTAAGTGTTTAAATTTTCCACGAACTTTTTTTTTATCGTTTTTGTGTTAAGGGTATTTTCCGGTTTAGGATATGCCCAGATATCTCCGGGAGATTTAACAAAGGCTCATGCTGATCTGGAAGGTATAAGCAACTGTACAAAATGCCACGTGCTGGGTGAGCAAGTTTATAATTCCAAATGTCTCGACTGCCATAAAGAAATTAGCCAGATGATAAATAGTGGCAGTGGATATCATTCCAAATCAGATGTAAAAGGGAAAAACTGCTGGAGCTGCCACAGTGAACACCATGGACGCAATTTTAGAATAATTAATTTTAATCCCGATAAATTTGACCATTCAAAAACTACTTTTATTCTAACCGGGAAACATGAAAAAACAAAATGCCGGGATTGCCATCAAAGTAAATTTATTAAAGATGAAAAATTCAAAAAAAGGCCAAATACTTTTGTCGGATTGAGTAATAAATGCGCTTCATGTCATGAAGATAATCACCGCGGCACACTCGGGAATGATTGCAATTCGTGCCACAATACTGAGGCTTTTAATCCGGCGAAAAAGTTTAACCACAGTCAGTCAGCTTTCAAACTAACCGGCGCTCATGTAAAGGTTGAATGTAACGGCTGCCATAAAGTTGAAAAAAGAGCCGGCAAAGATTTTCAAGTTTTTAAACCATTGGAGTTTGCCAGCTGCGTCTCCTGTCATAAGGATGCTCATCAAGGCAAATTTGGAAAGAACTGCGAAACCTGTCACTCCATCAGTTCTTTTAAAAATATAAACCGGCAGTCATTCGACCACAGTAAAACAAATTTTTCACTTATCGGCAAACATCAGATTGTGCAATGCGACCAATGCCATAAAGAAAGTATTACCGCTAAAATAAAACATGAACTATGCGTTGACTGCCATTCCGATTTTCATAATGGACAATTTATACACGAAGAAAAAATAGAGGATTGTTTATCATGTCATAACGAATCCGGTTTTAAACCATCGCTTTATACAATTGAAAAACATAATAATAAATTTCAATTGACAGGCAGTCATCTTGCGGTTCCCTGCCAGGGCTGCCATCTAAAATCTGAGACTTGGAGTTTTAAACTTGCGGAAACAAGATGTATCGATTGCCACAAGAACGTGCACGGCAGCGAACTAACAGAAAAGTTTTTACCCAATAATGATTGCACTTTGTGTCACTCCACCGAACGATGGAATACCGTAACATTTGACCATGAAAAAACCGCGTTTAAACTACTCGGCAAACATGTTGATGTATCCTGTAAAACGTGCCATTACAAGGAGAATACAAAGGAAGTAATAGGGTATAAATTTGTATCGCTCGGTAAAGATTGTGTAACATGCCACAAAGACGAACATTTTGGTCAGTTTAATCAGGAAGAAGACAAATGTCTTGCATGTCATTCATTTAACGATTGGAAACCAGTAAAGTTTGATCATAACAAAACAAAATTTCTACTTGACGGGGCACATAAAAAGTTAAATTGTTCGCTGTGCCATAAAACCGTTAGAGAGGGTGGAACTATTTTTGTGAAATATAAATTAAAAGATTTTAAATGCGCAGCCTGTCATTCATAACTATTTTTTTATTATCTGCGGGATTTTTGTTTTCGCAGTCGCCGCATGGCGATAAATTAAATCTCGATTGTTCATTCTGTCATCAGTCCGATAGCTGGAAGATTGATAAAGACAAAATGGAATTTAATCACACACAAACTGATTTTGATTTGGCCGGGCAGCATAATGTTATTGATTGCCGCTCATGTCACACATCATTAATATTTGAAAATGCAAAACCTGAATGTTTATCCTGCCATAAAGATGTTCATCAAAACAGCGTTGGTTTAGACTGCCAGAACTGCCACTCGCCCGAGACATGGATTGTAAAAAACATAAACCTAATTCATCAACAAAGCAGGTTTCCGCTTCTTGGAGCGCATCAAACTGCCGATTGCGCTCAGTGTCATTCTCAATTTGCTGCTCTAAATTTTCAGCCAATTGGGGTAAGATGTTTTGATTGTCATGCATCCAACTATAACTCAGCAGCATCCCCCAACCATATTCTTGCCAATTTTTCAACTGATTGCGAAGAGTGTCATTCCTTAATCACAGTTCAATGGGGAGCCGATAATTTTGCACACGATTTTTTCCCTTTGATTGGCGGACATAAAATTTCCGATTGTTTTAAGTGTCATCAGCAAGGAAGTAATTTTAAAGGACTTGATGGCGATTGTTATTCATGCCACCGAAGCGATTATGAAACGGTAACAAATCCTAACCATGTTACTGGCAATTTTTCAACAGATTGTTCGACATGCCATGATATAAATGCATGGAGTCCGGCATATTTTGATCACAATCAAAGTCAGTTTCCTTTAACCGGAGCGCATATTAATGTAAATTGCCAGAACTGCCACTCGGCGGGTTTTAGCGGGACACCATCAGATTGTTATTCGTGCCATAAACAAAATTATGACAGCGTTACTGATCCAAACCATATTGCAAATAATTTTTCAACTAACTGTACCGATTGTCATTCCACAAACAGTTGGGGAGAAGTTACTTTTAACCATAATCTAACTACATTCCCGTTAACCGGGAAACACTCAACGGCTGATTGTAATCAGTGCCACTCAGCAGGTTATGCCAACACTTCCACGGAGTGTTATAGCTGTCATAAAACCGATTACGATAATTCAGCAAACCCAAATCATTCTGCGGCTTCATTCCCGACAACATGCGCCGACTGCCACAGTACCAACAACTGGAAACCGGCTCAGTTTGATCATGATGGTCAGTACTTTCCAATATATTCCGGTGAACATGCCGGGGAGTGGAATGCTTGCAGCGATTGTCATACAAATTCTTCAAATTATTCTGTCTTCTCCTGCATAAATTGTCACGAACATAATAAAACCGATATGGACAATGACCACAGCGGTATTGCAGGTTATGTTTATGCAAGTAATGAATGTTTTGCATGCCACCCAACCGGGAGTGAACAAGGGGCATTTAATCATGGTACATCAAGCTTTCCGTTAACCGGGGCGCATATAAGTGTTGATTGTATTCAATGCCATTCTACCGGTTACGCAAACACATCGATTGATTGTTACAATTGTCATAGTGCAAATTATAATTCTACGGCTAATCCAAGTCATACTGCTCTTGTTCTGCCGACAGATTGTAAATCTTGCCACACTACCAATCCGGGATGGCAGCCAGCGCTGTTCCCGCAGCACAATGATTTTTATATTTTGCAAGGCGCTCATTCTGCTATAGCAAGTCAGTGTGCAAACTGCCATAGTGGAAATTATACATTAACACCGAATACATGTTTTGGCTGCCACCAAAATAATTATAACAATACAACCAATCCGCCACACGGAAGCTCCGGCTTTGGAACCGATTGCGAAACATGCCACAGCCAAAATGCATGGACTCCCGCAAACTTTAATCATGATGGGCAGTACTTTCCTATATATTCAGGTGAACATGCCGGGGAGTGGAACACATGTAATGATTGTCATACAAATTCTTCAAATTATTCTGTTTTCTCTTGCATAGATTGTCACGAGCACAATAAAACCGATATGGACAATGACCACAGCGGTATTACAGGTTATGTTTATGCAAGTAATGAATGTTTTGCATGCCACCCGACAGGAAGTAAACAAGGGGCGTTTAATCATGGTACATCAAGCTTTCCGTTAACCGGGGCGCATATAAGTGTTGATTGTATTCAATGCCATTCTACCGGTTACGCAAACACATCGATTGATTGTTACAATTGTCATAGTGCAAATTATAATTCTACGGCTAATCCAAGTCATACTGCTCTTGTTCTGCCGACAGATTGTAAATCTTGCCACACTACCAATCCGGGATGGCAGCCAGCGCTGTTCCCGCAGCACAATGATTTTTATATTTTGCAAGGCGCTCATTCTGCTATAGCAAGTCAGTGTGCAAACTGCCATAGTGGAAATTATACATTAACACCGAATACATGTTTTGGCTGCCACCAAAATAATTATAACAATACAACCAATCCGCCACACGGAAGCTCCGGCTTTGGAACCGATTGCGAAACATGCCACAGCCAAAATGCATGGACTCCCGCAAACTTTAATCATGATGGGCAGTACTTTCCTATATATTCAGGTGAACATGCCGGGGAGTGGAACACATGTAATGATTGTCATACAAATTCTTCAAATTATTCTGTTTTCTCTTGCATAGATTGTCACGAGCACAATAAAACCGATATGGACAATGACCACAACGGCGTGGCAGGTTATGTGTATTTAAGCAGTGCTTGTTATGCATGCCATCCAACCGGCAGCAAAGAAGGCGCGTTTAACCATATAAATTCTAACTTCCCTCTTACCGGGGCACACGTTGGAGTAGATTGCGGTCAGTGCCACACAAATGGATATTTGAATACGTCATCGGCTTGTGTTAGCTGCCACCAGTCAAATTATAATAATACTTCTAATCCAAATCATCAAACATTAGCAATTTCTACTGAATGCCAGACTTGCCACACTACAAATCCTAACTGGCAGCCGGCTGGGTTCCCGATACACGATCAATATTTTCCGTTGCTCGGAAGGCATTCTGAGATAGCGACGAACTGTGTTCAATGCCATGCCGGTAATTATACAAGCACTCCTAATACATGCACAGGTTGTCACCAAAACGATTTTAATTCTTCTCAAAATCCGAATCATACTGCCGCCGGTATTTCAACTGAATGCCAAACATGCCACAATAGTACCGCATGGATACCGTCTTCTTTTAATCATACTACTACCGGTTTCGAACTGCTCGGGCATCATCTTAGTATTCAATGTTCTTCATGCCATCAGGGAACAACCACCGGTTTAAACCAGCAATGTATAAGTTGTCATCAGGATGATTTTAATGCTGCACCAAATCATTCTTCGCTAAATTATCCGGTTACTTGCGAGTTGTGTCATAACTCCACAGCATGGAACCAGGCAACTTTTGACCATGCAAATACAAACTTCCCATTAACCGGCGCACACGTTAACACTTTGTGCGGTTCTTGTCATTCAGCAGGATTTACAGGCACACCGACAGCCTGTGTTAGTTGTCATCAAACGAATTATAATCAATCAACAAACCCGAACCATTCGAGTCTTAGTTTGTCTACTGATTGCCAAAACTGTCATACTACAAACCCGAACTGGCAGCCAGCGTCATTTTCTATTCACAACAATTACTTCCAGTTAATCGGCGCTCATTTAACAATAAGCAGTCAGTGTGTATCTTGCCATAACGGTAATTATAATTCTACACCAGAAACTTGTATCGGTTGTCATCAGACTGATTATAATGGCACAACAAATCCGCCTCACAGTTCACAGAATCTTTCGTATGAGTGCTTAACATGCCATAATATGAATGGTTGGACTCCGGCTACGTTTAATCATAATTTTTACCCGATATCAAATAAACATAATAATGTTTCGTGTAATGAGTGTCATTCTCAATCTAATTACCAACCGCAATGTATGAGCTGCCATCTGGATGATTTTAACGATGAACATAATGCGGGGGATCCCACAAATTGCTGGGATTGCCATAGCACCTCAGACTGGGATGATGATAATTTAAGTCAGAAAAAAAGCAGGAGGTTGAGATGATTAAGTTTATCGCGCTACTTCTGTTTTTTAACGTTGTTGTTTTTGCTCAAACCGAAAAAGTGGAGCGAAAAGGAACTGTTACATATTTATCATCCCAAAATGTTTATGTAAAATTTGATGATACGAAAGGTATTGTTGCTGGCGATACATTGTTCATCAAAGAAAACAACAAACTTACCGGGGCAATTGTTGTAAGTTTTATTTCATCCCATTCGGCAGCCGGTGGAACTATAAACGGAATTAAATTTGAAGTCGGTGATGCGGTTATTGGTTTTGCCCGTATTGAAGAAGTGCCGATAGTTGAAGTTAAGGACACCACGAAGATTATTCTCAGTGATGATGTTCAGCAAAAATTAATTACGCCGGATGTTACAAAACCAAAAGTGCCTGTCAAAACCGAAGCGTTTAAGGGGAAAATTTCGGTTCAGTCATATAGTAATTTGAGTAACCTAAACAGAAGTGTAGACAATCAGCGGTGGCGTTATACTTTTTCCCTGAATGCTGAGAATATAAGCGAATCGGGTTTTTCTATATCTAATTATATGAGTTTTGCTTATAAAGCCAATGATTGGGGAAAGTTAAAAAATAACATCGGGAGTTCGCTTCGAATATACGATCTTGCTGTTAAATATAATTTTGATGAAACTACCACGCTCCGGTTTGGGCGTTATCTTAACAGAAAAATTTCAAACATCGGTTCAGTTGATGGTTTACAATTTGAAAAATATTTCGGCACTGTTTACACAGGCGCCCTTATCGGTTCGCGCCCCGATTTTTCAAATCTCGGTTTTAACTTAAAACTTTTCGAATATGGCGCTTATGTGGGAAAAACTGATTCGATAAACGGCAGTGTTATGGAAAATACTCTTGCAGCCGTTCAGCAAACAAATAATTACAAAACCGACAGGCGTTTTATTTATTTCCAGCATACAAATGATATTTTACCAAATATAAACATGTTCTTTACCAGCGAGGTTGATTTATATAAAAGATTAAAGGGGATTGGCAAAAATGATTTTTCATTTACCGGTATTTTCCTCTCGGCGCGTTATTCTCCCGCAAGAGTTTTTTCGCTTTCGGTTTCCTACGATGCGCGTAAAAATGTTATTTATTACGAAACATTTAAAAGTTTTACAGACTCACTTATAGAAAACGAAACACGTCAGGGTTTTAGAGTGAGAACAAATATACGTCCCTTTGATAATGTAATGGTGGGTTTAAGCGCCGGTTACCGCTCAAGCAAATCCGATGTTAAACCGTCAAAAAATTTCTCGGGTTATTTGAGTTATACACAGTTACCTTTAATAGAAACATCCTCCACAATTGCATATAATAAAATTTTAAGCAGTTATATTGACGGGGACATATACGGTATCAACTTAACAAAGTATATTTCAACCGGTGGAATAAGTTTATCATTGGGCTTTAGAAAAACTGTTTATCATTTTTCCTACACATCAAATAAACTTGAACAAAACAGTATCAACTTCGATTTTTCAACAAGAATAATCGACAAAATTTTCTTAAACGCAGGTTATGAAGGTACATTTGAAAAAGAAAGAACTTACGGAAGAATTTTGTTCGATCTTTCAACAAGGTTTTAATTTTACAACTTCGCGCGTATCGAATACATGTTTGCAGTTAATTTTTTAATCGACAAAAATATCTGCCGGAAAAAAGTAGTAATAATAACAAGGGTATTAGTGTTACGTGTATAAGCCAAATATAAAACTCGATTAAAGCCCCGTCAGAAAAACTAAATTTTACTTTACCTGAAATAATAATTGAAACCGGAAGCCAGATTGCAGCAAGCGAAGCAATTATTTGTTTTAACCGTTTTCGAATGAAGATTTGCCGGAAAGCAAAAGGACAAACATCCCGCCGGCAGTCAATCCTGCTGCAGCTATAATATTTCCGGCAGGAATATTAAAGAAAATAGTTATAGAATAGTTAAGAAAAGTTGGGGTAGATAATAGAATGATAATAGAGAACAACAAGATGAAAACAAAAACGATCTCATCCCGAAATTAAACACTGTCTTTTTACTCAAAAATTATTTATTAAATTTAATGATAACGGAGCTGTTTTTATAAATTTTGAAAACGTTCAGTCCGGTTACCAATAGGCACATCGGTCAATCTGCTACAAACACAAAAAATTATTTAATTGCCTTTAATTTGCTTGTCTTTAAATAATTTAAAAATTGATTTCTCACAGCTATCACTTGATTGTGTGTTAAATCCGTATGAATGAATATTAATCTGTTGTTTGATAAATCATCCGGACTTAGTTCATTTTCTTCAGATTTAAAATATGATATTCCCCACCCGTCTAAATCATCCATAAGGTTTTCGGTTTCGTTTTTTGTTCCGCCGTTATCTGTATAAATATTTATGAACCGTCCATTATAGTTTTTAATCCAGTGTGCGTATTTTTCGGTCTCTCCGTAGAGCGCATCAAACAAAATAACATCTGATATGTTTTCCGTTAAACCGCCGCGCATCAAGCAAAACGAAATTGCGCGGTATGCGCCGCTGTGTCCGGCGAGAATAATATTCCCGACCTTAGCCGTATTTAATTTTCCTTTTTCTGATAAAAACTTTGTTGCATCATTAATTAAATTTTTTAATCCATCCTTTTTTTCTAACCTGCCGCAGTAAGAATCGGGGGAGTTTTTTGGTCCCTCGGGGAAAATGAAGATTGCATTTTTATTACTTTCAGAAAACTGTTCGATCAGTTTAAACTGCGCACAAGCACTGTCGATGTTGTTGTACCAGCCGTGGACATAGACAATAAAATTTGTAACCTCACCCGGTTTAAAACCGTTGGGTATAAAAATAGCAACACTGCTGTCGGCGTAATGTGCTTCATAAGAAAACCTCTGATTATTATAAACATGCCCATTCATCCGCTCAACTGCCGGAAAAGGAGCCGAAGAAAATTGGGGGATAAACATTTCACCGAGATTTTTGTATCGTTCGGTTATTGATTGTGAAAATGCAAAATATGAAAAGGTAAGTAGTAACAAAAAAATTAGAATGGCTTTATTTTTCACGGGAACCTCTCCATTAAAATATTTATACTCAAAAAATTTTTATGTAATCTATATTCTGAAAACCAATTTAGTAAACATAACCGATTTTTTTTAACCCCTATCGACGGGATGTTTATTAATCCTTGACTGATACCGAGCAAATCCTTAGAAGATAAATCATCTACTTATTTTCTCTTCGCATTTCGCCACCGGATTCTCTCTTCTGATTTCCAAATTATATTTTTCTACTAAAACAACAAACCCTACCGAAACTCTTCCTTAAAAACCGTCACCTTCCCCAATCTATCCATTACAACATCAACGCCAATACCTGGTTTAGTCGGAACTTCCATAGTACCATCGGGCGCAACTTCAAACTCAGGGGCAACAATATCTTCTTTGTAATATCTTTTACTGGCGGAAATATCACCGGGCAAAGTAAAATTTGTTAAAGATGCCAGGGCAATATTACCGGCGCGTCCTATTCCCGACTCGAGCATGCCGCCGTGCCATACCGGGATATTTTTAGATGCGCAGTAATCGTGTATTAATTTTGATTCGGTAAAACCGCCCACGCGCCCGGGTTTTATGTTTATAATTTTGCAGCTTCCAAGTTCAATTGCCGCCCGCGCATCAGCTAAAGAATGAATGCTTTCGTCAAGGCAGAGAGGAGTTTTTATTTCGCGCTGAAGTTTTGAGTGATCGTAAATATCATCATAACCAAGCGGCTGTTCGATGAGAAGTAAATTGTAATTATCTATCGAGCGGAAAAGATCAACATCATCAAGTGTGTAAGCTGAGTTTGCGTCAACTTGCAGAAGAATATCGGGGAATTCTTTTCGCAAAGCCGAGATAAACTGCAAATCGTTACCCGGGGCAATTTTTATTTTGATACGTTTGTATCCTTCTTTTAGATATGCTTCTGTTTTTTTTAATAACGCCGCCGAAGATAATTGAATGCCAATGCTAACACCGACATCAATTCGTTTTCTCGTGCCGCCGAGAGCGTTTGAAAGTGAAACGCCTTTTTGTTTTGCCAGGACATCCCAGAGCGCCGCTTCCAATCCTGCTTTAGCCATCCGGTGCCCTCGTACACGTGCACTGAGCGAGATGAATTCATCAATCGAGTTTATCTGTTTGCCGATAATTTCAGGAATTAGAAAATCGCGAAGAACATGCCAAGCGGTTTGTACTGTTTCATAAGAATAAAACGGCGTACCTTCAGCTACAGACTCTCCCCACCCTGTTATTCCTTCTGAGTCAACTTTTACGATTACATGTTCTTCATCGTACTCAACACCCATTGAAGTAACGAACGGGGAAACTAATTCAAGCTTTACATGCCGCAGTTCAATTTTTTCTATCCGCATACTATTTCTTATTTCTTATTTGTTTTTTTCTCACTCTTTAAAGAGTAAGTTTTCTGTCGATAACAGTCGCGTTAGTAGTTGTATTTAATACTATATTGTTTATTCCGGTCGGTAAAAAAATTATTCGGGTATACCCGCCGAAAATTATTTTGGGTTTTATTTAGTAATCGTATTAAAAGAATTTTAAACGCGCAGAAATATAAAAGAATTGCCACTTATATGGAATGTAACAGAGAAAATGAACGCAGAATTTCTAAAAAATAAAAATCACTCTCCCAAAATATTTTGATGACAAATTCGCTAATAACATTATGAGCCTACTATAAAAAGGATGGGAACTGTTAAAACCGTTAAGCGATTCGCTATTTATTACCATTAAGGAAACCGCGAACTGTTTTAATGGTTTATACTTCATTAACAATCCGTTAGCCAACGTTGGAATTTCTGACCTTTTAAGAGTGAACTCATATTATCAATATTTAAGCTTCGTTAAAAAGTATGTTAAGTCGATCGGTTTACCATCTACAATAGGAGCAAGTTCCATTGAAAAATCATCCGATGAATAAACTTCAAATTCCAATTCATCTTCATCACCACTTGATGAAAGGAAGAGATTAATATAACCCTCTGAGTCTTCTTCTAATGTCCACTCACCCGATTCAACAACTTCTCCTTCTTCCATAATGGAGTAAGTTCCATTTTCTTCAAACGAAATTTCAGAAATATATTCTCCGTCATCCATTTCCCAATAGCCGATGATAAGATTACTGAATTCATCTCCAGCTTCTTCAACCCTGGCGCCGGAATCGCCTTCCTCGAAAAGGTCAATTTCCTTTGAGTTCACTTTTGCAAATTCATAATTACCTGCGGTTAATTCGTACCCGATCTCTTCTTTGCCGCTTTCAAAATAAACGGTACATAACTTATCAATTTTCGCGGAACCGCTCGGTTGTATATTTTGCTCGGCGGTCTTCTCCTCTGTCCAGTTTACTTCATCGGTGTTGTAATCAATAAAAACCGAAATTGGTTTTTCTGTTTTATTTAAAATATTTATAACCGCTGTTACCGGGGTATTATTTATAACCAGAGGAGTAGTATTGTTATTGCCCGTTTTTGACACCGGAAGCGAATACATTTTGGGCGTTTGACTTTTTATACCTTCTTCCAATAATTGCGACCTTTGCTGAGCGGACATGCTGTTAAACATTTGAACAACTTTCTTTTTCGAAAATTCAAAATTGTCCATCCAGTTTTCCGAAGGCTTTTTTATCAAAGCTTCTTTGAAAAAATAATGAGTAAAAAATCCCCCAAGATTATCATCCGACCAGGCATACTCCCCCTCAGAGGATGCCGAGATGCTCATGAATCCTGAATAGTTATCAAATAGTTTTTTATACGCGGCATCATTTTTACCATCCTTGGCATCCTTCGATTTTACAAAACTCCTCATAACCGCCACACCTTCAACATCGTTGCTGCATGCATCGGTAATAAGCATACAAAACCTGTTTGGTTTTTTTGAGATAATCGATTCCGCTTGTTTACGATAAAGAGACTCGCCATCGGAGCAGACTAAAAAGGTACCGTCGCCATCCATTCCACCATGACCGCTAAAATACACAATCAGTATATCGTCTTTTGTGCTGTTAATATTTTGTAAAGCTTTTGTAACATCCGCAATTTTTGTATTTCTACCTTTAAGTGTAATCTTCTCCACCGAATACAAATTTCGATTTTCGAGCAGCGTTAAAAATTGTGAAATGGTACTGTAATCGTTCCTTACCGAGGTGGCAATATTATTGGCGCTTTCATCTTCATAATTATCTACAATTATCAACACGGCAATTATTTTTGTTTTTGCCGGTGAGCTGTTAATATTTATTGTAAATAAGCAGACTACAAGAATGAGCATGAAGTGGAATTTTCCAATGAGAGAGAAGTTAGTGTTTATATTTTCCATATTATTAATCCAAAACAGTTAATTTTGTCCCGGTATTTTTGTATTCGTTAACATAAGTAAATAATAATTCTATATCCTGATACTTATGCCCATCCTCCAGGCCAAGCCGGGGGTAGACAAGAACATTTTCAAATATTGGTCCACCGGCTGTTTCAATTTCCAAATAAACTTTTCCGTTTTCAATTTTGTTATTTACATATCTTCCTTCATCAGAAAACTTTTCGAGGATTGCGAATTTAGTAATTGCTTCATCCGATGTTTTATACTCATTTAGTGAAGCGGATTCAATTGAATAAGATATTAAAACTTTTTGCATTTCGGATGCATATTCCATATCAACGGATAAACCTAAAATTGTCCTAAATCCATTCGGCCCGCCGATCAAGTCTTCTGAAGAAATTACATCTACAGTCTCGTTATCGTTTTCTATTGTTAGAATAAATGTCCTCTCTGTTTCCCCCAAAGTAACATTTATAACTTTTCCGCGGATTGAGTTTAGTTCATCACTTACAAAATCCAAATCAATAACCTCATTTTCGAAGTCGTCCTGGTAATACATAATAACCTGCTGTCCGTTATACTTTTCAGAATTATCAGCGTCGACTTCAAATGTACCTTTATAATTGTTTTCTAGCCCATCGTAACCAGCAATTGTTATATACGAACCCATGTCGCCTATTTCACCCCAAAGATATTTACCGGCAATGTAACAATGAGCCTGCGAAGCGGAAATATCGAATTCGCTTTGCAGCATCAGGTTGTTGATAAGTTTACTATAATGCTCTCTATATTTTACACGTACAGATTTCCCTACCCAGTTTCCGTCCGGCGCTTTTTCATAAAGAGTACCAACATCAACCATAAAGTATTGACTCTGACCGTCTGTTTCATCTTTAACCACTACTCCATAAAAAGGTCCCAAGCCAGTGTCCTCAGCGGAAATAATCTTGCCACTAAAGGATACTTCCGGACCATACTCATCTTGCGCTAAACATAATGTTGAAATAAATAAAAATATAAAGTAGAAAAAAATCATTCGGTTTAATTTCATAAAACTTCTTTCCATTTTTTTTTAACCTATATGAATGTAAAATAGTAATCGTTCGGGCTTAGTCATTTTTATCTGATTATTAGTAATCCATAAGAAGAAGATAACCACCGAGTTGCAATGCTCTTCTTTTTACCAAATCCATTTTTTCATTTAGTCTCATAGGAATGTACATTGTGCCAGAAAGTAAGTTATATATCGAATCTATATTTTCGAATTCTAAATTCCGGAATTTTATCCATTCAACCTGCGCTTTTTTTAACGCTGCTTTTTCATTTTTCGGGAGCTTCATCATCAGTTTTTTATAAACAGAATTTAATTCTGTATCCCATGCATCATAAGCTTCCTGAGTGCAATTTACCATTCCGGTGGTTGTGTAATTGTTTTCATCTTGAAGGCATTTTTCAAAAGCAACATCTATCGGGTGTTTATATTCTGCTTCCTGTGTAAAGCCAACTGAAAAAAAAGCGGATAAAAAAATAAGTAAAGTAGTCAGCTTCATTTAAATTTCTCCTGAATTATGAAAAAAGAAAGGAGTCGCGCCAATTATTAACCGCATATCTTCTACCAAATTATATTAAGGTTTTGTTTAACAGTATTATTAAAATCGAAACGAATTTCATAATTACTTTACCGGGGTATAAGTATAAGTTATGGCGCCATTCATAAATTTGACGATTAGATTTTCTCCATTCTCACTTACGGAGCCACTAAAAGGTTCACCTTCTTCGGGAAAATTTAAAGTAAGTGTGTCGCCATCTAATTTCCAGGTTCCATTAATTTCCATTGCCCCAACATCAGCAGACTTCATACATTTACCATCGGAATGGAACATGATTGTACCGTAAGCCTGCCCTTTGTAAACCACACTCCAAATGTGAGTAGTAAGTTTTTTATTAACCGAACCGGTACCGCTTGAAATATTTCCTTCAAAACCGGGTGGTTTTTCACCCGCCGATTTTGTGCATGCCGACAAAAGAAAAACGAGTGAAAACAAAAACAAATAGACGCTTGTTTTTTTCATATCCAGGATTTCCAAATATTAATTTGAATCACCGAAAGAAAAGCCCGAACTGGAAGTCCCCGACGAACTTTTCGGAACCATTGCAATAATTCTTTCAGCTAATCTTGAGAAAGGAAGGCTCTGTAAATAAACTGTACCGGTGCCTTTCAAAGTAGCAAGAAATAAACCTTCACCGCCGAGAAACATCGTTTTCAAATTTCCGGCACGCTCAATGTCGTAATCGATACCCGTTGTAAACGCCACAAGGCAGCCTGTATCTACTCTTAAAGTTTCACCTTTAAGTTCCTTCTTTACCACGGTTCCACCGACATGCAGGAATGCAAGTCCGTTTCCGTTTAGTTTTTCAAGAATAAATCCTTCACCACCGAAAAATCCGGTGCCTAATTTTTTTGTAAAAGCTATGCTAATGCTTGTGCCGAGAGCAGCGCATAAAAAAGATTCTTGCTGACAGAGAATTTCATTACCGTATTGATTCAGATCTATCGGAATAATTTTACCGGGGAAGGGTGCAGAAAAGGAAATTTTTCTCTTCACTCCACCAAAATTTGAAAAATGAGTTAAAAAAATCGATTGACCCGCGAGAGCACGCTTACCTGCATCTAATACTTTGCCAAAAAAACCTTTATCCTGTGAAGAACCATCTCCGAATTTTGCTTCAAAAGAAATGTTGTCTTCCATGTAACACATTGCTCCGGCTTCGGCAATGATAGTTTCGCCGGGATCAAGTTCAACTTCAACAAGTTGAAGGTCATCTCCGAGAATTTCATAATCAATTTCATGTGATTTCATTTTATACTCGCTTATAATTATTATATTATTACTAAATCAGGATTCGGTTAAAAATTTTCTATGTTTATTTGTTCGAAAAGTAGTGAGGGCAAAAGTTAAGGATATGATTTATGCCGATGCCGATTTTTACAAATTCTTAACCGCATAAAATGTATTCACAAAAAAAATTAAGTATTACAAGCATAATTATTACACCCGCCTTCTACTTAGTTTCCACATATCCTTTATTATCCTGAGAATTCCAGTATAATATAATTTTACTGTGCCCGCAAAGTTCAATATCGAACCATGCATAAGGATTATTATTACTATCAAAAATCTTAATATCCCAAATACAATCCGCCGGGAATTTACTTTTATCGATCAATATTTTTATTGTGTCCCCATTTTTCAGAGAGTCATATGCAAATAAATTCGAACTCCAGTTTTCCGAATCGGTAACCGGGGCGACAAATAGTCTGCACATTGTTACACCCGTTCTATTTACTAACAAAAAACTTTGGTTAGCCTGACCTAATACAGCGTCTGCAAAGAAGAAATGATTGACGACAATAAGTAAAACAATTGACATCCTTTTCATTATTTATTTATCACATTCTTACAATTGCTCATAACTAAAACTATTTTACAAAAATTACGATAGGGCATGAGAGAACTAAAAATCAACGAGAAACGACTCTTTCTGCTAATCTATTCACATGATTCATATATCAACTCACTTCGTTTCTTCACAAAAAATATTTTGAAGTAATTAGCTTTGAATAATATCTCTGCAAATTTTTTCATTGTTGGTTAGCTACCCAAGCCTTATCGTAATAAAATTAATGGATAAATACTTATCCGGTTTGTTTATTCAAAGGTAGCGGTAGCTGTTTTACCATCCCAGTGGAGAGTTACAGTGTACCATTTACATAAATCGATGCTGCCCCAGGTTATTGCGTTACCTTCGGAGTCGTCTATTTTTAGATCCCAAAGACAAACATCTTCAACGGAAGCGAATGAAATATCTGTCTCGGAATCGCTCATAAAAACATTTGTACCTAAAACGTCCTCACCCCATGTATCTTCAGAATGAGGGCTTAAATAAACATGATGTATTACTACGCCGGTTTGATTAATAAGCGTAAAATCCTGCATAGCGCCCTCTTCCTGAGCAAAAACACTCATCGAACCAAAGATAATTAAAGCGGCAAAAATGAATAAAAACTGTTTTTTCATAGAAACTCCAAAAAATTTATTAATGATTTTTTTTCGGGTTTAACTTCGGCGCTTAAAAATTTCGCCGTAAAGTTGTCCCGATATTTAATGACTAATGTAACGCAATTTGTGCGGGAGAGAAATAGGGGCTAGGCATCAAAATTTATGCGCAATAGGGGCTGGCACCTATTAGACCGGGGAAAATAGTCTCATTATTGGTTAAAGTTTTTCAAAGCATATTTCAGCAACGCTGAATTTCCTGTAATTCCAAGTTTTTTACAGATATTACTCCTATGATTTTCAACTGTTTTAACACTCACATATAATTCATCGGCTATTTCCTTACTGCTTTTATCTTTTGCAATAAGGTTTAATATTTTTTCTTCGGATGGAGTAAGCAGCTCATCGGCAGTTTTTTTCTTTTTTGTTTTTAAGCTAAACAGAATATCAGAAACCTGCGGGCTTATGAAAAATTTATCTTGAGCAACACTGAATATACAATTTACAATATCGGTAACGGCGTTTTCTTTTAATACATACCCCTTTATCCCGAGATCGATCACTTTTTTTATAAATTCTTCATCTTTAAACATGGTAAGAAAAATAATTTTGGTAGGTATTTTTTCCTGAATAATCAGTTTGGCAACTTCATAGCCATCAAGTATTGGCATACGAACATCAAGAATTGTAATATCCGGGCGTGTATTTTTTATCATGCTTAATGCCTCGGCTCCGTCTGCTGCCTGACCAACAATTTCAAAATTTTCATTTTTATTAAGTATAAAAACCAACCCTTGTCTTAATAAGGGATGATCATCAGCTACAACAATTTTTAATTTTTTATTCATATTAATTGTACGGTATTTTTATAATTATTTTTGAACTATTTGAACTTCCCGCATCCAAATCCAGTTTTCCGTTTAACAGCGCCACGCGGTTTAAGATATTATTTAATCCAAATCCGCTTAAAGATTCTATTTCGGTTTTTAATTTGAACCCTTTCCCGTCATCTTCAATTTCAACAAATAAATATTGATCCATTTTGTGAATATTTATTTCGGCGCTCGCTGAACCGGAATGTTTAACAATATTACTGATGCTTTCCTGTATTATTCTAAAAAAATTAATTTCAGCATTCACCGGCAGCAGTTTATCTATATTATCTATTTCGCGTTTAAAGTTTATTTGCGTCGTTGCCGATACTCTGTCAATCAAAGAAATTACTGTTTCAGTGAGCCCAAATCTTTCGAGATGTGCGGGCCTCAGGTTAAAAGCAATTTCGCGCACGCGGTTAATTATTTCCGAACTTGAAGATGTAATTTGCTCCAACTGCTCAGCGGTAAATGGATCCAGGTTTTCTCCCTGCAAACCAATCTGAGCCAGGGTTTTTATTAAAAGGATTTCCTGCCCAAGGCTATCATGCAGTTCCCCGGCAATTCTTTCGCGCTCGTCTTCTTGATTTTGTATTAATTGTTTAGCAAAGGACTGCTGTGATGCCATCTTAATTTTCGCTTGTTCGGTTTTTTTACTTTCAGTTATATCCTGAACTGTGCCGAATATTTTTGTAACATTTTTGTTTTCATCTCTTATCGCAAAGCGTTTTGCTCGAATCCATTTGAATTTGTTGTTAATTATAATCCTGTACTCCGCCACTTCATTTTTAATTTTATTTACATCCTCATAAAAATATTCGTGAAATTCCTGTCTATCCTCGGGATGTATTTTATCAAAAATAACATCCATAAAATTCGATTTTAATTTTTTTTCATCCACACCATAAATAATAGGCAGTTCTTTTGAAAAACTTATGTTATCGTTCATTAGATTCCATTCCCAATTTGCAAGGTGAGCGGCTGCCTGGGCAAAATTTAAATCTTCCTCACTTTTTTGCAGAGCTTCATTCAAAAGTTCTAATTTCTCTTTTTGTTCACGTATTTCATTTTTTTGATTATCGAGCAATATATTTGCAACTCTGATTTTTTTTCTGCTGAAATAAAAGTAAAATGAAAAAAGGGATGTGCCGATGATTGAAATAAACAAAATATAATTCATCAAGACTTTATCATTAATCTTATCGGCTAAAATAATCTGCTCTTTTTTCAGCAGTTCATTTTCAAGTTCCTTTCGTTTTGTATTATATTTAACTTCCATTTCGGAAGTTTGAATTGTAAATTCTTCCGCGTAAAGACTTTCAACAATAAATGCTGCAATGTCTTTGTACTTTGCCGCTTTTTGCCAATCCCCCATCAATCCATATGTATTTGAAATATTAACATAAGTATTTTTCAGCAAACCTTTCAACTTAGCCGCTTTACTAATTTTTAAGGATCGATTAAATATATTAATTGCTTCAATGTACTTCCCTTCATTCATTTTATCATACCCGATATTATTTAAGTAAAGCACTGTTAACCATTTGTCATCAATCTTTTCTGCAATTTTAAGTGCCTTTTCATAATCACCGGTTGCGTTGTAATATTTTGCCAAATTTTCATTGGTGCTATAGTCGTCAGAATTTTTCTTAATTATTCTTTTTTGAATTTCGAGCGCCTTTTTGAAATGGCGCATAGCTCGATTACTATTTTTCTCTACAGTACCGATAGCATAATGCGCATATGCGTTTAGCTCTTCGTCATCGGAACTGATTAAAGTTTTATGCGCTTTATTTATATACTCTTTTGCATACGGCACTAAATCAGAAAAATAATATGTGCGCCCGATTTTTATTTCAACAAATGCCGCCTTTGTGGATTCATCGGCATCTTCAAATATTTCCAGTGCGCGCATATAGTAATTTAGTGCAATGTTGTATAAAGCAGATTTGAAAAATATATCCCCGGATTTGATTAACGCGGTAGTTTCTATATTTAATGAGTTAGTTTTTTGAGCTTCCTCAATTTGTTTGGCGTAGTTGTTTATTAAAGATCTATTTTCACCGCTCAAAATTGATAGGCGTGTTTTTACTATTCGCCTTATCGCCCCCCCATCTGTGAACGGATTATAGATTTCAAGGCTGTCTAACGGAGACTGGGGAAATACCGTTTCGGTAAATACCAAGTGAACGCTTACTAATAATAAAATTATTTTGATTTTAATAAAAATAGATTTCAAGCTCTGCCATTTTAAAATGATAGATTGTTTTTTAATTCTACAGAAAAATTATTAAATACTAAATAAACAAGATTTTTTATCTGGTGGATATTGAGTAATGAATAAAATTTCAATAAAAGATAGCAAATATTATTTTAATTACATATTGTATTATTGTAAAACATTTTACTCGTCGGCAGGCGTACGGTTATTTATGATGAGATTTCCAAGACCCAATTCGTATGTTTATGCAATCGAAAACTACGCGGGTTCATTATATCATGTTCAGTTTTTTTTGTGCGGAACTTTGAGAACCATTATTGAAGAAATTAATGCTGCACCCAAACAACCTATCCACAAAATAACCGCGCCATAATTCTGGTAAACAATTGTTCCGAGCCATGGTCCCAATGCGAATGACCCGCTGAATATCATTTGAAAATAACCCATATATTCTCCGCGTCGTTTTGGAGGCGCCAGTTCTGCTGCCATTGCCGCACTTGCCGGAAAATATATCATCTCGCCAAATGTCCAGATAACAATTGTAAAAATTAACCAGACAATATTACCCGAAACTGCCATTGCACCAAATCCAACGGCAATTAGCAGCGCACCGAGAGCAAGCGATTTTTTGTCTGCCCATTCGCTCATCGATGCATTTAAAGGTACTTCTATCAGAATTATTAATACAGTGTTCACCATTGCGATTAAACCAAAAACTGCGGGGGTATAACCCAAACCGTTTACTATGTATAGCGGCAGTGCACCGATGTGCTGAAACATTACCATAGATGCTGGCAGAAGAGAAAATAGGAAAATTAAGAAAGGTGTGTCTTTGAGGATAAAAATTTTGCTCGAAAACGTTTCTTCTCTTTCATCTTCGATTTCATTTTTCAAAACAATCGGATAAAAAATTAAAAATACTGCGGCAAGCACAGATGTTGCGGCATCAACATAAAATATAATTGAATAACTTATCATCGTTAAAAAACCAGCCGCAACCGGACCGATACTCATGCCGGCATTTATCATAAGTCTGTTTAACGCAATCGCAGTTTTTCTCTGTTCCGGTTTTACAAGTTCCGTAATAAGCGAGAGACTTGCAGGTCTGTATGCTTCACCAATAATAGCCCACACAAAAGTAACACCAAGAATTATATAATAATTTGTAAAATGAGGATATAGAATAAGCATCCCCCCTGAAAAAAGCAGAGAGAGTTTAATAACTTTAAAAGCGCCAATCTTATCTGCAAGTTTGCCTATAAATGGCGCTGTAATGAGGGCTCCAAATCCGTAAGCTGTAATAATAAACCCTGCGTGCGATGCACTGAGTTTTAACTGAGAAGTTAGATAAAGTGCAAGAAATGGTATCACCATTGTTCCTGCCCGATTGATAAATGTGGAAACTGCAATTATCCACATATCTCTCGGCAGTTCTTTTAAGGTTTTAACTACATTCATAAAAATTATAAAAAATATTATTCTTGAATTAAAACGTAATAAAAATCATTCTGTAATCCATTCTTCAGGAAAATATGTTTTATCAAATACTTCCCTGGCTTCACTCAATATTTGTTTCTTTTCTGAATTGTTGTACCTGTCGGAGATATGAAACAATACTAACTTTTTACACCCTGCATCCCTGCCTATTGCGGCAGCCTGCTTTGCGGTTAAATGGAAATTTCGTTTTGCGAGATCGGCATCTTTTTCAAGATACTGACTTTCACAAACAACCACATCACATCCGGAAATAAGCTCAAGACATTTTTCAATATTTTCTTCATTATAAATAAAGTCGGTTAAATACGCTATTGACTCCACCCTCTTCGGTATTAACAATTCTCTCCGGAGCGCTGTAATGCTGAATGGTTTCCCATCAATAATTACTTCACCTTCGGAAAAATTATTTCTGACTTTTTCCAACCAGGCTCCCGTTGTGAATTCAAGTCTGACAAGTTTTTCTTTATCAATATTAAATTTTTGTTTTTCTGTAATTCGGTATGCAGCCGAGGGAATTCGATGATCGAGAAGAGCTGAAATAATAGTAATGTCATCATTTTCGTAGAGAACATTTTCTTTTTTAAATTTGCAGTCATTATGGAGTTTTGCAAAACCATCCGCTGCAAAAATGTGTGAGTGCTTCATTATGTTGTCATCAAACTCATAAATATTCCAGCGACCTTTTAAGTCCTCTACCAGGTTCCATGTATAGCTGTTCAATTTGTTGAAAATAAATTTGGATGTCCCGGTAGTACCCCAAACATTAACCGGTTCTTCTCTTTGATAATTTCGTCTAAAAAAATAATCAAACCCGGCAGCATGGTCGAAATGAAAATGTGAAAAAAATAGGTGTTTGATACTTTTAACTTCTCGCTGCTTAAGTGCCTTAAAAATATTTTCACCGCAATCGAACAACATTTTTGTCATATTAGTCCCTGAATCAACCGCTGCAAACATCGCGTTGTCTTTTCCCGGTTTTCCGAGTACTTTAATACTTAAACTCATCTTATCAAATCCTACTTGTATTATGTCGCCAGAAAATTTATTTTTAATACAGTATATTAACAAAGGAAAAATAAAATGTCCTATCGTGCTATATTATTATTTAAAATTATGTTATCAATTGTGGTGATAGTATCCGGTACGGTTGATATTTTTAGCCAGAAAAAGGAAAAAATGATGAAACCCCCGATGGCAAAACGAATTGAAAAAAAATTGACAATTCATAACGATACACGAATAGATAATTACTTTTGGCTTAATCAGCGGGAGGATCCGGAAGTAATATCTTACCTTGAGGAAGAAAATGCTTACACAAAAACAATTCTGTCACATACCGAAAAACTGCAAGAAAAATTATACGATGAGATGATTGCCCGTATAAAACAAGATGATCAATCGGTGCCGTATAAAGATAACGGTTACTATTACTACAGCCGTTACGAAGAAGGAAAAGAATACCCTATATATTGCAGAAAAAAAGAATTACTTGATGCGCCTGAAGAGATTATGCTGAATGTAAATGAAATGGCTGAGGGTCATGCTTATTACCAGGTGTCAGGTTTATCGGTTAGCCCCGATAATAATTTTCTCGCATTCGGTGTGGATACTTTGAGCCGACGTAAATATAATTTAATGGTAAAAGACTTGCGAACAAACAAAATTCTCTCTGATATTATACCGAACACAACCGGAAGCGCCGCGTGGGCTGATGACAATAAAACATTTTTCTATACAACAAAAGATGATGCGCTGCGCCCTTTCAAAAATTTCCGGCACTCTCTTGGTTCAAACTCGGAGGAAGATAAATTAATATTCCACGAAGCAGATGATACTTATAATACTTTTGTGTACAGGTCAAAATCTAATAACTATATATTTATCGGTTCAACGACTACACTTACCACCGAGTACCGTTTTCTAAAAAGCGATAACCCGGATGGCGAGTTTACTATATTTTATCCTCGCGAACGTGGATTGGAATATTACATCGACCATTTTGAAAGTAATTTTTACATCCGAACAAATCTGGACGCGCTAAACTTCAAACTAATGAAGACTGATGTAAACAAAACTTCGAAAGAAAACTGGGAAGAAGTAATACCCCACCGCAAAGATATTTTGATTGAGGGTTTTGAAATATTCAAAAATTATCTCGTCATCGAAGAGAGAAAAAAAGGATTAACGCAGTTAAGAATAATTAACTGGGCAAATAACGATGAGTATTATGTTGACTTTGGCGAGCAAACTTATTCAGCGTACATATCAATAAACAGAGATTTTGATTCACAAGATCTTCGTTATGGTTATTCGTCTTTAACTACACCGTCATCCACTTATGATTTCAACATGAAAACAAAAGAAAAAACTCTTCTTAAACGTGATGAAGTTTTGGGCGGGTTTAATCCCGACCACTATCAATCCGAAAGAATTTACGCAACAACCGATGGCGTTGAAGTTCCGATATCAATAGTTTACCGCAAAGGAATAAAAAAAGATGGAACTAACCCATTGCTGCTTTACGGTTACGGCTCATACGGAATCAGCACAGATGCGTCGTTCAGTTCAGTTCGATTAAGCCTGCTCGACCGCGGATTTGTTTATGCAATTGCCCATATACGCGGCGGACAGGAAATGGGTCGTTCATGGTACGAAGATGGCAAGTTTTTCAAAAAGAAAAATACTTTTACTGATTTTATCGCGTGCGGTGAAAAGTTAATAAGTGCCGGATTTACAAATAAAGATAAAATTTTTGCATTCGGTGGCAGCGCCGGCGGTTTATTAATGGGTGCGGTAATAAATATGCGTCCCGATTTGTTTAAAGGTGTTGTAGCAGCGGTTCCTTTTGTTGATGTTGTTACAACTATGCTTGATGAATCGATTCCCCTCACAACCGGCGAGTATGATGAATGGGGAAATCCAAATCATGAAGATTATTATAATTATATGCTATCGTATTCCCCGTATGATAATGTGGAAGCAAAAAATTATCCCAATTTACTCATCACAACCGGCCTTCACGATTCACAGGTTCAATATTGGGAACCGGCAAAGTGGGCAGCAAAATTGCGTTACTTAAAAACGGATAATAACTTACTGCTTCTTAAAATAAATATGGAGTCCGGGCACGGCGGCGCATCCGGAAGATTTAAAAGGATAAAAGAAGTAGCGCTTCAATACGCGTTTTTCTTAAACTTGTTAAATATTAACGAATAATTTGATTTATTATGACGGCTGTCTCAAAAATAAATTTATACGCTAACTGAGCCCGCACTGCACTGAGTTTTTCGAAATGTCGAAGTTAACACTTTGATTCGAAAACCGCATTTCAACAAACTCAGTGCGCGGGGCAAATGACTTTTGAGACAGCTAACTAAACAATAAAAATATTTTTGAATAAATGTACTGAACAGGGGTATCAGTCTTAAATAAACTTTATTTTAAAAGGAATTTTATGAAACGATTTTACAGAATTATTTTTGTTTTTTTTACTCTGACTTTTTTGCTTCCCAACACAGTATATTCTCAAACTAATGAATTTGATGGCACCTGGAACGGCAAACTAAATGTTGGAGTTGAGCTTCCGGTTATTGTTCACATAAAAACTTCTGATGGAAAATTATTGGCGACGTTGGACAGCCCCGATCAAAATGCATATGACATAAAAGTAACGGAGGCATCCGCTGAAGGGAACAAACTGAAACTTGGAGTTGAATCGATAGGCGCTAAGTTTGAGGGAGACCTTTCCGATGATGGGAAAAGTATTACAGGTACTTTTACACAAGGCGGTAATAGTTTTCCACTTGAGCTGACGAAAGCCGGATTTAATGAAAAACCGAAAGTTGAACTTGCATATAAAAGTCTCTGGCAGGGTTCGTTAGAAATTTCTGGTATGGAACTGCGGCTTGTGTTTAAGTTGTATGAAGTTGATGGAAAGCTGCAAGTGCATCTTGACAGCCCGGATCAGGGCGCAAAAAATATTGCCGGTGCGGTTGACTATTTTAACGCAGATTCGGTTAAATTTTCTTTTGCAGCCGTAAACGGTTGGTACGAAGGAAATTTTTCTGATGAAACACATCTTAATGGAACCTGGTATCAAGGACCATCAAACCTCGAATTGAATCTTGAAAAAACAGAAAAAGAAATTGTTATTAACCGTCCGCAAGAACCGAAACCTCCATACCCTTACAAGGAAGAGGAAGTAACATTTAAAAACGAGAAAGCAGGAATAACGCTCGCGGGTACACTTACAATTCCTGAAGGTGATGGACCATTTGCTGCGGTTGTTATGGTTACCGGGTCAGGTCCGCAGGATAGGGATGAAAATATCTTCGACCACAAATTGTTCAAGGTTATTGCGGATTATCTGACCCGGGGCAATATTGCTGTCCTCCGCTTTGATGATAGGGGCGTTGGAAAATCTGAAGGGGATTTCTCAAAAGCTATTTCGCCCGATTTTGCAACCGACGCAATTTCGGCGGTGTTTTATTTATCAAGCAGAAAAGATATTGACTCCGTGAAGATCGGTTTAATCGGTCATAGCGAAGGTGGCATGATTGCACCAATGGCAGCACAGGAGTGCAATAAAATAGGCTTTATTGTTTTACTTGCAGGGCCCGGAACAACCGGCGAACAAATTCTGATTGATCAGTCTCGTTTAATACTAAAAGCCGCCGGCGTTAGCGATAGTTACCTCGAAAAACAAGATATTTTATTGCCGAAATTATATTCGATAGTAAAGTCAGAGCCGGATGACAGCATTGCGGCAGAAAAAATCTCTGCACTTTACGATGATTTTTATGCCGGGTTATCTGATAAAGAAAAATCTGAAATGGGTATGGATTTGCCAAGTACAAAAAAACAAATCCCGATGATTCTAAGCCCATGGTTCCGTTATTTTATTTCTTACGATCCTATACCAGCATTAGGTAAGCTAAAAATTCCTGTGCTTGCTCTCAACGGCAGTAAAGATTTGCAGGTACCTCCGGATGCGAATTTAGCTGGTATTGAATCGGCATTAAAATCAGCCGGAAATACAAACTACAAAATTGAAAAATTAGATGGATTAAATCATTTATTCCAAACTGCCGAACTCGGAACCCCTTCGGAATATGGTAAAATTGAAGAAACATTTTCGCCAAAGGCATTGGAAATTATTAGAGATTGGGTTGTACAAATAACTAAATAATTTTTTAAGGGGTGTGCTTTTTCAGGCGCACCCTGTCTTATTTCCCACTGCGTCGTCCCACAACATCTTTTAATACATCAGCTTAATGGTTTTTTTGCTATTATTAAACACCCGCTATTCTTCAAAGATTTGTTTTTTCTAAAATTATTGTAAAAATTTTCGGAAACTATTCTTGACAAAATAGTTTCCGTTTATTATTTTGGAAACCGAGAAAACAAAAATAGTTTTTAGAGTATATGGACGAAAAAGAAAAAATATTAGTATTGGCGCAGGAGCATTTTTTCCGTGAAGGCTTTTATAAAACCACAATGGATGCACTTGCGTGCAAATTGCACATCAGTAAAAAAACCATCTATAAACATTTTTCATCAAAAGAAGAATTGCTTAAAGAAGGTTCGTTTAATTATTTCGGACAGCAGAAAAACAGGATCGAAAAAATAATTTCGTCCGAAATAACTTCAATAGAAAAATTTTATAAGCTCTTTACTTCTATTGGTGAGTTCACACTTCAGATAAGCGACAAGTTTATTTCAGATATGCTTACATACACACCCGAAATCTGGAGTCAGATAGACGAGTTTAGAGCGAAGCTGATGACGAAAAACATCACTAAAATTTTTGAACAGGGAAAAAAAGAAGGAATGATAATCGATATTCCCTCTGTAATTGTTGTAAACATGCTTATAAGTTCTGTGCGCGGAATAACGAATGGAACTTTTTTAATTAATAATAATTTTAATTTAAAATTCGCTATTCAAAAAACAATTGAAGTTGTACTAAGAGGAATTATGACCCCGGAAGGGGGAGAGATATTTAATAAACTTAGGAGTAATCAATCATTATGAAAATGTTAAACCAACTCATTCTTACTATTTCGGTACTAACTCTAATTGGATGCAGTAACGGCAATGACAAGAGTAAAATTGAAGCAACGGGAAATATTGAAACAGTAAATGTTACAATTAGTTCAAAAACCGCCGGAGAAATAAAAAAGATAAAATATGACGAAGGCGATAAAGTAAGTGTCGGCGACACAATCTTCTTTATCGATAACGAAAGTATTATGCTTCAATTAAAACAAGCAGAAGCCGGAAGGGTTGTCGCCGAAGCGCAGTTTGGGCTTCTAAAAAAAGGTGCGCGAATTGAAGATAAAAAGCAGGCGGAGATGATGTTACTGCAAGCAGACGCTTCATTAAAACAGGCAAAAAACGATTTTGACAGAATGCAAAACCTTTATACTTCAAAATCGGTTACAAAAAAACAGTTTGAGGATGCGCAGACAAGACTTGATATTACACAGGCACAATATAATGCGTCAAAAGAAAATTATGACAAAGTAAAAAACTTTGCGCGCCCGGAAGAATTAAGACAGGCTGAAGCAAAATTGAACCAGATGGTTGCAACTGAAGACCTGATAAAGAAAAGTTTTAGAGATAGTTATATTACCTCTCCGATAAACGGCATAATTGTAAAAAAATATTTTGAAAAAGGTGAAAGTGTTTCACCGATGTCTTCACTTGTAAATATCTCCGATCTCTCAAAGGTTAATTTATATATCTATGTAACGGAAGAAGAACTTGGAAAGGTTAAACTTGGTCAAAACGCCGATGTTTACACCGACAGTTTTAAGGAAAAACCTTATAAGGGGAAAGTTATTTATATCTCACCCGAAGCTGAGTTCACGCCAAAAAACATTCAAACAAAAGACGAGCGAACGAAATTAGTTTATAAAGTAAAAATTGAAATTCCGAATCCTAATTTTGAATTAAAATCGGGCATGCCCGCCGATGCGGTCATAAATTTAACCGATGCAAAGTAATATGGAAAATATCATCAACATAGAAAATATGCACAAACGCTATGGCGATGTAAAAGCTGTTCAAGGTGTTTCTCTTGCGATAAAAAAAGGTGAAATGTTCGGACTCGTGGGCCCGGATGGCGCAGGTAAAACCACAACCATTAGAGCGCTTTGCGGTTTACATTCGGTTGATGAAGGATCAGTAGAGCTATTCGGAATGGACATTGATAAAAACAAAAAAGAAATTCAAAACCGGATAGGTTATCTTTCTCAAAAATTTAGTCTTTACGGAGATCTTTCGGTTGATGAAAACATCGAATTTTTTGCAGACATCCATGGAGTTAAAGATTATAAGGAACGCCGCGATGAGCTGCTTCGCTTTACACGCCTGATCGATTTCCGCAAACGCCAGGCTGAAAGACTTTCCGGCGGAATGAAACAAAAACTTGCGCTGGCTTGCAGTCTAATTCATCGACCACAAGTTTTATTTCTCGATGAGCCTACTACCGGTGTTGATCCTGTTTCGAGACGCGATTTCTGGAAAATACTCAGCGGTCTGCAAAAAGATGGTATTACAATTTTTATGTCAACTCCTTATCTCGATGAAGCTGAACGCTGTAATCGGGTGGCAATGATGCACAAAGGTATCTTGATTAGTATGGATACACCGGCAGCTATAAAATCATCAATTAACCGCGAAGTGCTCGAAATAGTAACCGATGATATTCGCATAACGCACAAGTTAATAACCGGGAAATTTGGTTACGATGCGCAGTTGTTCGGCGACCGTATACACATTGTTGTAAAAGCCGCAAACAGTGAACTTAAAAAAATATCATTGCTGCTCGCGGAAAATTCAATTAATATTTTGGACAGCAGGACTATCGTCCCATCATTAGAAAACGTATTTATTTACCTCGTAAAAGAAAACGAATCAAAAAAAACCGAATAGGATTTTGTATGAAAAAGATTTTGATTTTATTAATATCATTAAGCAGCTTAGCCGCGGCACAAGTAAGAACTTTAACACTCGAAGAAAGTTTGTGGCTTGCTTTGGAAAAAAGTAAAAGTTTAAAAATTGCCGATTCGAAATTAAAAAGCGCTGACGCCAGGTCATCCGAAGTTTTTTCAACTCTGCTGCCTAAAGTAAACTTTACAGCATCGTACGCACGCTTAAGTGATATTCCGCCGTTTGAAGTTACAGTTCCCTTTTCACCAAAACCGATTGTAATTTCGGAACCGATACTTAATAACTACCAGCTAAAACTTTCGCTTCAGCAGCCTCTGTTTACGGGCTTTCGTTTGCTTTCGTTAAACTCCGCTGCAAAGCTTAATAAAAAAGCCTTCGAAGAAGATTATTCTTTCGATAAAAATAATGAGGCGCTTACCATCATAAATGCGTTTTATAATTTTTATAAATTGCAACAGATGAAAAATGCGGTTGATGAAACATTAACTGCTCTCGAAGCTCATCTTGCAGACACAAAAAATTTTCTCGATAACGGACTTGTAACAAATAACGATTACCTAAAAATCGAAGTTCAAGTTTACAGCCTTCGTTTAAAAAAGTTAGATGTTGACAATTCATTAAAAATGGCTGCGGCAATGTTCAACAAAGCAATTGCTCTGCCGATTGATGAAACAGTAAATTTAGTCGTTAACAATCTAAAAACCGGTGAAAGTGAAACTGATTTTAATACCTTAATTTCTGAAGCAAAAGAAAAAAGGAATGATCTGAAATCTGTTGATTTGCGGATTGAAGCAGGAGAGGCGAGCGTAACTGCGGCGCGCGCCGGCTGGTTCCCTTCTGTATTTTTATTTTCAAACTATTATTATAACCGCCCTAACCAGCGGATAATGCCATCCCGCGATCAGTTTGATAATACATGGGATGTCGGCGTAACTTTAAGCTGGGAGGTTTGGAACTGGGGTGCTACTTCGGCGCAAACAGAACAGGCGGAACAAAATGTAACCCAGTTAAAACTTACACGCGAAAAATTCGAAGACGGTTTGGAAATTGAAGTTTATAATAATTACTTGAAACTTATTTCATCAAAACAAAAAATTGATTTGACCGAAAAAAGCTTAATACAGGCTGAAGAAAACTACCGGACAACAAAAGAAAAATTTAATGTTCAGCTCGCAACATCAACCGACTTGCTTGACGCCGAGGCAATGCTTCTTCAAAATAAAACCGATGCGGTTAATGCGCTTGTTGAGTATGAATTAAGCAAAGCGCAGCTTAATAAGTCTGTTGGAAGACAAATTTATTGAAAGAGGTTGATGTGTATTCTATAGAAGTAAATAATCTTTCAAAAATTTTTGGAAGATTTAAAGCAGTTGATGAAATTTCCTTCAAAGTAAAAAAGGGAGAAGTGTTTGGTTTTCTCGGTGCAAACGGCGCAGGTAAATCGACAACCATAAAAATGCTTTGCGGAATGCTTGAACCAAGCGGTGGTGATGCATTGGTTGGCGGCTACAGTATAAAAACCCAGCCCGATCTTGTTAAGAAAAATATCGGGTATATGTCGCAGCGTTTTTCTCTTTACAACGATTTAACAGTTGAAGAAAACATAGAATTTTTCGGCGGTGTTTACGGACTTGAAGGGAAGGAATTAAAAGATAGAAAAGAGTGGGTACTAAAAATTTCTAATTTGCAAGGTGAAGAAAAAACATTAACCGAATCGCTGCCGGGCGGAATAAAACAACGGCTTGCGCTCGGTACCGCCGTAATACACAAACCGCAAATTGTATTTTTAGATGAGCCGACAAGCGGTGTTGACCCGATTTCAAGAAGATCATTTTGGGATTTGATAAACGAACTTTCGGCAGAAGGAACAACTATACTTGTAACAACCCATTACCTTGAAGAGGCTGAATATTGTGGAAATATAATTTTAATAAATGCCGGCAAACTAATAGCCGAAGGAAATTCAAAAGAGCTTAAAACAAAATATCTTACAAATCCCATTTACGAGATTCAGTGTTCGAATGTAATTGAGGCTCTTGAAATATTAGACAAAGCTGACTTTGTTGAAGAAACTTCGATCTTCGGAAATAATATTCACACTATTATGAAGAAAAATTTTAATGATGCAAATAGAATAAATAATTACCTTGAGGCGGAAAATATTAAAGTAATAAAAATTGAAAAAATTATCCCCACACTTGAGGATGTATTTATTCATTTGCTCGAAAAGGATAAAACAAAATGAGTTTGCAAAGAGTAAGGGCAATTGCTAAAAAAGAATTCAAACATCTTTTTCGAGATGTTAGAATGATGGCTATACTATTGTTATTTCCCGCGTTTCTGCTTGTAATATTCGGTTATGCTGTAAACTTTGATGTTAAGCATATAAAAATTGCAGTATACGATAACGAACGCTCCGAGCTAAGCCGCGAATTTGTTGACCAACTAATAAGTTCCGAATACTTTAAACTTATTGGTTATATAAAAAGCGCCGATGAAATAAAAACTATTCTTGATGAAAAAATTGCACAATGTGTTCTTGTTATCCCGAACGATTTATCGCGAAAGTATTTTTCGAAGCAAACCGTGGCAATGCAATTTTTAGTTGATGGAGTTGACGGCAATACGGCTTCAATAATTCAAAATTATTCAAACGCAGCGGTAAGCGCTTTTAATGAAAAGTTGACCATACAGTTGCTTGAGCGTGCGGGAATGAATAAATATACTCCTATCGATTTGGAGCCGCAGTTCTGGTTCAACCCCGATTTACAAACTACGCGCTTTCTTCTGCCGGGCTTAATTGCTATGATTTTAGTAATAACCGCGGTGGTAAGCGTTTCGCTTTCGCTTGTAAAAGAAAAAGAAAAAGGAACGATTGAACAAATAAATGTTTCGCCGATAAAAACATCCGAATTGTTAATTGGCAAAACTCTCCCTTACATTGTAATGAGTTTGGCAAATGCCTTTTTAATATTGCTTGTCGGTTACATTTTATTTGATGTTGTTGTTAAAGGCAGCTTGATAATGCTCTTTTTAATGACGCTGCTTTTTATTTTTTCGGCAACGAGCATGGGCATTTTTGTATCGGCGGTTGCTGATTCGCAACAGATTGCTTTTACTATTGCAACGTTTTTATCCTTGCTGCCTTCTGTAATATTATCCGGGTTTATCTTCCCGATAGAAAGTATGCCGGTAGCGGTTCAGGTTATGACAAACTTAACACCTGCTAAATTTTTTATAGTAATATTAAGAGCAATTATTCTCAGAGGGGTCGGCATTACAGCTTTTTGGCAACAAGTTGTTTACTTGTTAATTTATGCATTTGCATTTCTTACTGCCGCCGATCTGATTTTTGCGAAAAAAGAAAAAAGCGCTTAAAGGAATTTTATGAAAACGATAATACACATAATCAAAAAAGAATTTTTACAGTTTAAGCGCGATCCGAAAATGTTCGGGATGATTTTAATTGCCCCGATTATGCAGCTAATTTTTCTTGGATACGCCGCAACTCTTGATGTTAATGTAGTACATACTATTGTTTACGATATGGATAAAACCGTTGAAAGTAGAAATTTCATACGCAATTTCGAAAGTTCCGGGTTTTTCGAACTTAATTATTATGCCGATAATTATGCCGACGTTCAAAGCCGTTTGGATAATGCCCAATCTCTGGTTGCGGTTGTTATTCCTAAAGACTTTGAAAAGAATATTCGCCGTCATCAAACCGCAAGTATACAAACTATATTTGACGGCTCCGATGGAAATACAGCCTCAATTGCCGCCGGTTATATTGCGCGAATTACTTCGGACTATGGGAAAAACTTAATAGTTGATTACCTCGCAAAATCGGGAATAAAAATAAAACCGGCAGGACAAATAGTGCCGGAAATAAGAGTATGGTACAATCCATTGATGATGACGAGGTATTTTATGGTGCCGGCAATCGTCGGGTTGCTCTTAAGTATAATTACACTAATCTTAACTTCGCTTGCTGTAGTTAAAGAAAAAGAAATCGGTACTTTCGAGCAATTAATTGTTACACCGATAAAACCTTACCAGTTGATTATCGGAAAGTTAGTGCCATTTATGGTTTTAGGATTTTTATCGGTAATTATTGTTCTTACGGCTATGCGGGTAATATTTAACATCCCGGTAAGGGGCAGTATCCTTTTTCTGTTTGGTTCATCGTTCTTTTACATTTTATCAACTCTCGGATTAGGGTTGTTTGTTTCCACAATTTCCAAAACACAGCAGCAGGCAATGATGATTGCCATTTTCGGAATTATGATGCCGATGGTTTATTTGTCAGGTTTTGCTTTTCCAATTGAAAACATGCCGCAAGTAATTCAGTACATAAGTTACTTTATACCGCTTCGATATTTTATTACAATTATACGGGGTGTAATACTAAAGGGAACCGGTTTTACTGAACTGTGGGGGCAGGGTTTAATTCTTATGATTATGGGAGCGGTAATTTTACTGCTTAGCTCTTTGCGTTTCAGAAAAAGAATTGAGTAGTATTATATAACTCCGGCTAAAATTGAAATCGGTATCTTTTACTTATTGCGGGGATGAAACTTTTATTACCTTAAAAGGAATATTCTTTTAATGTATGGTAGAATATTTGCAAACAAAAAGCATGAATGAATGATACGTTAGCTAACGGGTGGATGTTTTTCATTCAACCATTCAATCGCTCATCCCAAATAATTTGGTTCTGGCTCGTCCAGGTTAGGCTGTTTGCGAGTTAGTTGTTAAATTGTTTACGCCACAATTTAGGCAGATTAGAAATGAGCCGTATAAATTTGAAACAACGCTAAGCAATCCCGCCATCTAAAAAAGAATCAAACATATTTAAAATGAAAAACCCCCTGAGATGCTTTAATCTCCGGGGGTTTTCGTAAACTTAATCGAGTTTAATCGAATTTACGATTATCATTTATTGTAGCTTCTTCTTTTAATTTAGCAAGCCATTGGCTGAAATAAGCACTCCTTTTTTCCTGCATCAACTGGTCCCTCAAAGTATTTCTTTGAATTGCGTACGCTGAAGAATCAAAGTTAGATCTCTCAGTTACATCAATAAGATAATAGCCGCGGAAACCTTTAACAGGCTCGGATACAGTGTTCTTTTTGATATTAAGAGCTGTTTCTATAAAAGCATAATCGCGACCAACAGTAGGAACCGAGCCGCCCGGTGTAAAATTACCGGTAGATTGTACTTTAATTTTCGGATCAATTAAAGAAACTTTGTTCAAATCACCTTTTATTTTTGCGCGTAAATCGGCGGCTGCTTTAAGAGCTTTTTCAAATTTTTTCTCTCTTATTACTGTCGGCTTAATTTGTGCTTTAACTTCATCAAAGGCTCTGGCGCCCTCTTTTGTTACTTCACTAATTATTGCGACAACAAAACCGCTTGGAATTCTAAAAACAGGACTAACATCATTCAGGTCATTATCAAAAGCCCATGCTACTAATCGTTTGTTTACACCAAGATTTGGGATCGAATATGCCTTGTCATTAAACGGCATTGTTTCTTTAACAGTATATTTCATAAGATCAGCTTCTTTTTCAAAGCTGTTTTTATTTGCAAGATAAGTAAAATCATTTGCGTTATTCTGCACAAAATCTTTCGTAGTTGCGGATGCTTCGATTGGAACAACAATTTTTTCAACAACATATTTTTTGTCTGTGCGGGCAACCACTTTTATAATGTGATAACCATAGTTCGTCTTAATGGGCTTTTGAACTTCGCCAACTTTTCCATTAAAGCAAGCTTTTTCAAATTCAGGAACCATTGCACCTTTACTGAACCAGCCAAGATCGCCTCCCTTTTTGCCGCTGCCAGGGTCTTGCGAAAACTGCATTGCGAGTGTTGCAAAATCGGCGCCGCTAACAAGCTGCTGATAAATTTTGTTAGCTTCCTCAAGATTTTTTTCATCGTTTCCGAATTGATTTATCAAAATATGAGAAGCTTTAACAACTGGGTCTTTTGAAGTTATAATATCTGCGACATTATAAAGAATGTATCCTTCGGGTGCAGCTATTGGATCTAAGAGCTGACCTTTTTGAGCGCTGGTAATCTTATTTGCTGCTGATTCCGGAAAAGCATTTATTGCGAGCGTATCTTTTGAATATGGAACTGAAGAATGAATTTCAACAGTAGCTTTAAAACTTAGTGTATCATTTTTAAAGCTTTCTGTTATATTGTCAATCATTCTTTTTGCTGTCAAGCTGTCTTCTTCTGAAGGTAGAGTATTAAAAAGAACAAACTTCAATTTGCGCTGACCTTCAACTTTATATTTATCCAAATTTTCGTTGTAATAGTTTTTCAAATCTTCATCCGTTACATTAAACAACGAATCGGGATATTGATTGACATCAACAAGCGCAAAATTTGCATTAATTGTTGTATTCTGATCGATAAACTTATTTTTTATTTCCTGTTCGCTTAAGGTTACTGAAGCAAGAAGCATACTTTGAAGTTTTTCGCTGAGCCTTGTCTGACGAACATAATCTTCAGCTTGAACCAACGCTTCCTTATTTTTTGAATCAAATAATGCAGATTCGTACATCTGGCGGTTAAAATTGCCTGTGGAATCGATAAAATTTTGTTTTAAAAATTGAGGAGGATTTTCACCAAGTATAACATCTTTTATTTCTTCATCGCTTACCGAGATATCATACATTTTCATTTTTTTTGCGATAAGTTTTTGTGTAACGATTGCATCCCAAACCTGCTCGCGGAGCTGTTCCATCTGCTCTTCGTCCATTTCTTTACCGGTTTGTTTTTTTTGCGATTCTATTTGCTGATTAAGAAGTTCAGCATACTCGTTATAGGTTATTTCTTCACCGTTAACGGAACCTATTGAATTAGTTCTTCCGCCCAAAGCCTGTAAAACATTCGAATCGGAAATAACCATAAAAAGGACAAACAACGCACCAACAGTTATAATAAATGCCGGGGCTAAACTTCTCATCTTGGCCATCATAGCCATAATTTACCACTCTCCAGATAATGTGACAAAAATTAGAATGATAAAAATAGACACATACACCTAAAAAAGCAACGTATATTTATTATTGAAGATTCATTTAATGCAAACTGCCCCATTAAAACCCTCATTTTTGGTTTGTGCACATCTTTTTAATAACACCGGCTCATCCATATTGGGCTGCAAAAATTTTGATTAATAATTTTTTAGGCTATTCTTTTGGTTGACTTTCAGTCAATACCGCAATATATTTATTTATCATAATTTATTTAGAGGAATAGTATGCAAGATAACCCGAACGATTTTCTTAAGTATGTCCCGATTTTTTCTGAATTAGATGATTCCACTTTAGAACGAATCTCAAAACTTGGGACAAAACGAAGTTTTGAAAAAGAATCGGTAATTCTTTTCGAACATGAAACCGGTTCTGCACTTTTTGTCATCGTCAGTGGAAAAGTTAAAGTTTCGCGAGTGAGCGATGACGGTAAAGAAGTTATTCTTACTATTCTCGGCGATTCCGATTTTTTTGGGGAAATGGCAATTCTCGACGGATTAACAAGGTCTGCAAATGTTACCGCTATGGATGACGCTGAATTATTTATTATTCAACGTAAAGATTTTATTGAGTTACTTCACTCTCATCCTGAAGTTTCTATTGCGCTTTTGCAGGAACTTACACAGCGCCTGCGTGCGGCAGACATGAAAATAAAATCATTATCGCTTAAAGATGCTGAAGGAAAAGTTGCCACAGTAATTCTCCAACTTGCCGATGATATCGGTAAAATAAAACAAGGAACCGTTGAGATTGAAAAATTACCATTCCAGCACGACCTTGCTAATATGGCAGGCACTTCACGCGAAACAATTTCGCGCACACTGCATTCTTTTGCTAAAAAGGGTCTGGTAGAGTTAGACGGCTCAAAATTGCGCATTTTGAATTACGAAAAATTCAAAGAACAATACAGCTAATCTTTTTTAATTTAATTCGATTTTTTTTATGAGCGGGACAGTAGATTTACATATGCACACTTCACACTCGGATGGTTTTTTTTCTCCCGCGGAAATTGTCCGGCTGGCAAAAGACAAGGGTTTAGAAACAATCAGCATCACTGACCATGACAGTCTTAACGGTTTTAAGGCAGCCTTTGAGGAAGGGAAAAAATTAGGTGTCGAGGTAATTCCAGGTTTAGAAATAAGCTCTGACCTTGGCGACCGCGAGGTGCATATACTCGCTTACTTTATAGAACCTGATAATGAAGAATTAGAAAGATATTTACAGTTTTTTCGCGAAGAGCGATACAAGCGCGCCATACAAATTGTTAAAAAACTAAAAAACCTCGGTTTTGATATTTCAATTGATGATATTATGGCAGTTGCTCAAACTTCTGCTGTCGGTCGTCCTCATATAGCTCAAGCCATGCTTCAAAAAGGCTTAATTTCCTCTTATTACGAAGCATTCAATAAATATATAGGCAATGGGTGCCCCGCCCACGAAAAAAAAGTACACCTTTCCCCTCAGAGCGCTTTTAAAATTATTAACGATGCCGGCGGTTTATCATTTATTGCTCACCCCGGCTATATGCCAGAAATTTTGATAAAAGAATTAATTGAAGAAGGTGTTGATGGAATTGAAGTAATTCACCCTTCTCACTCGCCACAACAAATAAAATATTACCGTGGAATTGCCAGCGAATTTTTTCTACTTGAAAGCGGAGGTTCAGATTTTCATGGCGGAAAGCGGGAAGATGAAAAAAATTTTGGTAAATTTACCGTCGATAATTCGGAGGTTGATGCGATGCGCCGCCGTCTTCTTAAAAATTCAGCTTAAAAAGGAATATTAATGAATACTATTGAAGGTAATCTCTCGGCAAAAGATTTAAAGTTTGCTGTAATTTTATCACGCTTTAATGAACTGATTGGAGAAAAACTTCTTGCCGGTGCAATTGATTGTTTGCTGAGACATGGCTGCCAAGAGAATGATATCGATGTTATTAAAGTGCCCGGCGCCTTTGAAATACCTCTTGCGGCAGACAAAGCAGCAATATCAAAAAAATATGACGCAGTTGTTACTGTTGGCGCAGTTATTCGCGGCTCAACACCACACTTTGATTTTGTTGCCGGAAACGCGGCTTCGGGTGTAGCCCGGGTTTCATTAAAACACTCTATCCCGGTTGCATTCGGAATTTTAACCACCGATACTATTGAACAAGCAATTGAGCGCGCAGGAACTAAAGCAGGCAACAAAGGATGGGACGCGGCAATCACGGCTATTGAAATGGCTAATTTGTTAAAACAACTCTAACAGTAACAGTTTTTCAAAGTAGGAAATAATTTTCTACTTTTCTAAACCGGAAAAAATTATAAATTAGTGCGTCAAATAAATCTACCTAAAACACGAGGTGTAAATAATACAATTTTACTTTTAAAAAATTTCCAAATTAAAGGGAATATTATGCGATATCGATTAGTTATATTATTTACACTTTTGCTTTCCTCATTTCTTACTGCTCAAGAAGCTAGTAACTGGAAAGTATATTCGGACATGAAAAATAGCTACGATGCTATTGAGGGCTCTTCAGGCATCTGGGCGGCTTCCAGCGGCGGCGCTTTTTTTTATTCCCCATCAACAAATAGTTATAAAACTCTAAATAAATACGATGGACTCAACGGCACTTTGTTAACAGCATCGGTAATTGATAAACATGGGAATATTTGGTTCGGCAGCCAAAATGGTATTATTGATGTTTACGACCCGGTAACAAATAAGATGAGCAGCATATTCGATATTTTTTACTCCGATCGAACTCAAAAACAGATAAACGAGTTAAAAGTAAAAGGCGATACAATAATTGTCTCAACTGATTTTGGAATATCCCTGATTGATTCTCGCAGCTTTTTATTCTTTGATACATTTTTCAAACTCGGTTCGTTTCAATCATACAGCAAAGTTAAAAGCAGCTCAATGTTTAATCTTTTTTATGCGGCTACCGAAAACGGACTTGCAGTTCAAAAACCCGGGGCGACAAATCTTTCCGCCCCCGAATCGTGGAATGTTTTTTCGACCTCCGATGGGCTGCCTTCCAAAAATGTATTGAAGATTATCAATTATAAAAACCAGGTTATAGTGGCTACCGATAAAGGATTTGCAAAGTTTGATAACGCAGTACTCTCTCCATTTTTATCCCAAATGACCGGAAAAAGTATTTCAGATGTTTTGCCCCTCGGCGATTCACTATTTATTCTAACGGGTGATACGATAAAAGTTTTTGTAAATAATTTGTTGAGCATAAAAAAACCTCTTAGTATATCGCTAAAAAAACTTGCTTATGGTTCTCGTGGTTTGATGGGTATATCCAGTAAAGGAATTTTATTAATTGAAACCGGCGCCCTGCTTTTCCCGAATGGGCCTGCTGCAAATCAGTTCCCCTCAATTGCTGTGGATCCGGATGGAAATTTTTGGAGTGCAAGCGGTAAAGATGCCCATGGTGTTGGTTTTTATAAATTTGATGGCAACGAATGGACTACTTATAATTCAAGCAATTCCCCCTTTACCCAAAACGATTTTTATAAAATTTATGCCGCCCCTGATAATACAGTTTACGCAGGCACCTGGGGCGCAGGTTTTGTATCAATTAAAGATACCTCAATAGAGGTATACAATTATGATAATACTGATATGGAGGGATTGAGTGGAAGCCCCAAGTTTCTTGTTATAACCGGTTTTGGCAGAGATAGCAAAAACAATACATGGATACTCAATTACGCAAGTAACAACCATAAAAATTTAAGCATGATTACCCCTGACAGCAGCTGGTATCATTTTACTCATCTCTCAACTCCAGCACCTTTAGTAACAGATGAGTATCTAAACCTTGTTATAGATCAGTACGATACAAAATGGTTTAACGGTATTACAACCGGGCGCACCGGGCTATATTATTTTAATGAAAATAAAACATACGATAATACCGCGGATGACAAATATGGTTTCATAAATGAAGGAAACGGACTGCTTTCAAATTCAATTTCTTCGGTTGTTATTGATAAACGCGGAGATGTTTGGGTAGGCAGCAATTCCGGTGTAAACATCATTACAAATACAGGTACTATCTTATCATCCTCTACACAAAATCCGCCTATACGCATTAGCCCGGTTTACAGTCTTCGCCAGCAAGCAATTACATGTATTGCGGTTGACCCGTTGAACAGAAAATGGATTGGAACTAACCAGGGGCTGCTGCTTGTAAACGCGGATGGAACACAAATAAATGAAACCTATACGTCAAGCAATAGTCCGCTGCCGGCAGATAAAATTGTAAGTATTGCTGTGGATGAAACATCAGGCAAAATTTTTGTCGGTACAGACGAAGGTCTTGCCGTATTCGAAACAACTGCGCAAAAACCGGTTGCTGCATTTACTGAACTTTTTATTTATCCTAATCCATTTAAACTAAACAATAACGCCGGGCTGCTTACTATTGATGGTTTGGTTAAAGACTCCGATATAAAGGTGTTGACAATAAATGGAAAACTTATAAAGGAGTTTTCTTCACCGGGAGGACGAGTTGCGCACTGGAACGGACGGGATGAATCAGGGAATTTTGTATCGAGCGGAATTTATTTCATTGTTGCTTTCGATAAAGAGGGAAATAATATTACAACATCTAAGGTTGCAATACTTAGACAATAATTTATAAAATAGAAATTTTAAATGGTCGATCTTTCAAATATTTCCATCCAGTTCGGGGGGAAATTTCTTTTTAATGGCGTTAATTATAAAATAAATGCAGGGGATAAAATTTCGCTTGTCGGCGCCAACGGCACAGGCAAATCATCGTTATTAAAAATTATAACCGGCGAACTTCAACCGGAAGCCGGAAAAGTGTTAAAACAAAAAAATGTGCAAACCGGTTATCTTCCTCAAGACCATGTTACACACACAGGTAAAACCTTAATTGATGAGGCATCATCGGCGCTAACGGATATTATAAAACTTCAACAAAAAGAAAAAGAAATAACCGAACAACTCGAAGCGGAATCATTAACCGATGATGAAAGGGAAGATCTTGTTAATCATCTGGGGAATGTTCATCATCGCCTTGAAGAATTAGACAGTTACAGTGCGGAAGCGAGAGTAAAAAAAATACTGCTTGGTTTGGGGTTTGCTCAAGATGAGTTTGAAAAACTTACCGATGAATTTTCGGGCGGCTGGCAGATGAGAATTGCGCTTGCAAAAATTCTCATCTCACAAAACGATTTGCTGCTGATGGATGAGCCGACAAACCACCTCGATATAGATTCGCTCGAATGGTTAATAAGTTATTTAAAAAGTTTTAACGGCGCCTTGCTTATTGTATCGCACGATAAAAGATTTGTAAATGAAGTTACAAATCGTACGCTTGAAATTTTTGCCGGAAAAATAAGTTCATTCAGGGGAAATTATGATGCTTATATTCTATTCAAAGAAGAGCGTGATGTGCTTCTCGAACATCAATATGAACTTCAGCAAAAAAAAATAAAAGAAACACAGGATTTTATTGAGCGCTTCCGGTATAAAGCCACAAAAGCAAAACAGGTTCAAAGCCGTGTAAAGCAACTTGAAAAAGTTGAGCTCGTTGAACTGCCGGAAGGAAGAGCAAGTATCAATATTCGTTTTCCCGCCCCGCCCCCGAGCGGCAGAACCAATGTTGAATTAAAGAATATAAAAAAAGCTTACGGCAGCAACGTTGTTTTCGATGGCATTGATTTTATTGTTGAGCGGGGTGAAAAGATTGCTTTTGTGGGACCTAATGGCGCGGGCAAATCTACTCTTGCAAAAATTATTGCCGGAGCAATACGATACGATGATGGAGACAGAACTTTAGGATACAATACAATCGTATCATATTATGCACAGGATGTTGCCGATGAACTAAACCCTGATTATGATATTATTGAAACCGTGGACGGACTTGCCGAAGATAAATCAATCGGTCAATTGCGTTCTTTGCTCGGTTCGTTTTTATTTTCGGGTGATGATGTTTTCAAAAAAGTCGGAGTACTTTCCGGCGGCGAAAAAAGCAGAATTGCGCTGGCAAAAATTTTATTAACCAAATCGAATTTTATAATACTTGATGAGCCGACTAACCACCTTGATATGTCATCAAAAGAAGTTTTGCAGAATGCACTTATTAACTTTAACGGTTCGTTAATTCTCGTGTCGCACGATGTCGATTTTTTACACCCGATCGTTAATAAAGTGGTAGAAATACGAAAAGGGCATATTCAAACCTTTATTGGAGGGATGGATTATTATTTAAGCAAGCGGCAGGAAATTCTTGAGCGCGAAGAGGTTATAAAACAAAAAGAAAATGATAGCGGCAGCCTTACAAAAAAAGATCAAAAAAGAATTGAAGCTGAAAAAAGGCAAAAACGGTATCAGGCAACTAAGGAAATTATAAAACAGGTAGCCGGGTTAGAGAAAAAGATTGAAGAGGCTGAAATAAAAGAGAAGGAACTTGAAACATTGCTTGCCGATCCTGCAACATACGGCAACCCGGTAAAAGCCAAAACAAAAACACTCGAATACAGCGAGGTAAAAGAATCACTCTCACGTTTAATGGAAGAGTGGGAACAGCTTTCAATAAAACTAACTGATATTGAAAAACAATTCGATTAAATTTTAATATCCAAAAATTCTTCAACTAAAGAAATCCCGCCGAATAGAGCAGCATCGTCTCCTAATTTTGTCATTTTTAGTCTCGTTATTTTTGCCGAATCTTGAAGCACATTTTCTTCGAATGCCTCTTTAATTGCCGGAATCATAAATTTTCCCACTGCTTCAATTACGCCGCCGCCGAGTACGATGGTATCTAAATTTAATAGGTTATTTATATCTGCAAGTACACGACCAATATACACGCACGCATTTTGAATATGCTTTTTTACAATAACATCATCAGCTTTTACCGCAGCCAAAAGCATTTTGCTTTTTATTCTCTCCCCGTTTTTTACACGTTCGCTAAGAAAACTTTTTTTTCCCGAATTAATATCATCAATTATATTTTTAACGATTGCTGTTCTGCTTGCTAAGGCTTCAAAACAACCTTTATTTCCGCATCCGCATATAGGTCCGTTTTTTTCTACAACACGGTGACCAATTTCACCGGCAACAAAGCTGCTGCCGCGGTAAATTTTTTCATTAAAAATTAATCCGCCACCAATTCCGGTACCGACAAATACAACTAGAATATTTTTTGCTTTTTCATCTAACTCAAAGTTTTTAATACCAAGGGCGGCAAGATTTACATCATTTTCAATTAATATCGGATAATCAATTTTCTCCTGTAATTTTTCTTTTATTGAGAAATTTTTTAGTCCAAGGTTTGGTGCTAACCCGATTATACCTGAATCCGGATTAACTGACCCCGGAACTCCAAGGCAAACAGCCTGAACCGACCGGGATTTTATTTTATCTTCCGAAACCAATTTATTTACAACCTCAACAATTGCAGAAACATACTCGCCCGGGGCAGCTCCTTCTTTTGTTGGTTGTTTAACACGTACAGCTATTCCATCTTTTGAATTTATTGCGGCGCCCAAAATTTTTGTGCCACCCATATCAATACTGATAATGTATTTTTTTGCCAAAATTGATCCTTAGCCTGTATAGTGAATTACTTTTGAGTTGGTGTTAAAAATTAGGGATAATTAAATAATTTTCAAAGCCGGTTAAGCGAAAACCTTTTTTTACTTTTTTTTTTGAACATAAGCATTCAATAGCTAACTTTGCTCAATGGAAAAAGTAAGACCGCTAAAACAGTTCGGGCAAAATTACCTGCTCGATCAAAATATACTGAACAAAATTGCCGATGAGATTAATCCGCAGCCGGGCGACCATATAATTGAAATTGGACCGGGCACCGGCGCTTTGACCGAAAAGCTTATTGATAAAACTGGCAAATTAACCGCTGTTGAAATAGATAACCGGGTTATCGAAAACCTGCTGCTTCGTTTTCCTTCATTAAATCTTATCAATAGTGATTTTTTAGATGTTGATTTGAGATCGGTTGCGGGAGAAACTAAACTTAGAGTTGCAGGCAACATTCCATATTATCTAACATCATCAATCTTATTCAAACTTATTGAATATAATGATATTATTGAGGATGCTGTTTTGATGACGCAGCTTGAAGTTGCGCAACGGATTTCGGCAAAGAAGGGAACAAAAGAATATGGAATATTGGCGGTGCTGTTACAATTTTTTTGTGATGTAAAATTTTGTTTTAAAGTATCGCCGAATGTTTTTTACCCGAGACCTAAAATATTCTCCGCGATAATTCATCTTACGTTAAAGAATGTCGACCTAAGCGGTACCTCAAAAAAAACATTTATCTCTATCGTAAAAGCTGCATTCGGCAACAGAAGAAAAACCATAAAAAATTCATTCGGTAATAGTATATTTGCACAATTGAATTTTGAAAAATCCGGGATTGATTTATCACTTCGCGCTGAGCAGCTTGGTTTGAACGATTTCTTAGCTCTATCCCGGTTTGCCGACAGTGAAACCGGCAGACGGCAAAACAATTCCATTAAATAAACAACCTTTCGAGAATGAACAAAATAAAGTCATTTATAAAAAAATTAAAAGCATTCGATCTTGTTGTAGTTATGTTTTTTGTAATGCTTACAATTTTGAATTTAATATTCCACAAAAAAGTGGAATACTGGGATTCACTTGTTCTTATAAATCTCTGTATAATCTTTTTTGCTTTTTTTATTTCTTTTCTTGAAGAAAGATTTTCAAACAATTTTTTCCGCGCCCTCCACTTTTGGTACATCGCGCCAATCATTCTTATAACTTTTAAAGAACTTTATTTGATGATAAAACCGATACGGGTGACCGATTATGATTATCTGTTTATTCAAATCGATAGATGGCTGTTCGGCGCCGATCCAACTGTGTGGCTTTATCATATTGCAAACCCGGTGCTTACCGAAATTTTGCAGATCATATATACCTCGTTTTACCTGTTGCCTATATTGCTCGGATTATTTTTGTTAAAAAATAAACGATTTGTAGCAATGGACTTTTCGGTTTTTATGATAATCTACGGATTCTATTTATCATATCTTGGATATTTTGCTCTCCCCGGTATAGGTCCGCGCTTTACGCTGCACAATTTTTCCCAGTTAAACTCCGAACTACCTGGTTTGTGGCTTACAGTATTTTTGCGCGAGTATGTTAATATCGGAGAATCAATTCCTACAGGTACTTTAGACCCGGCTTCCGTTGTACAGCGTGATGTATTTCCGAGCGGACACACGATGATAACATTAATAGTAATGTATCTTTCCGTAAAGCTGCAAAGCAGGAGCAAATATTTTTTCCTCCCTGTTGGCGGCTTACTCATCTTTGCAACAGTTTATTTACGTTATCATTATGTTGTTGATTTAATTGGCGGCGCTTTATTTATGGCATTTTCAGTATGGTCGGGCAAGTATATTTTTAACTGGTGGCACCGAAAAATTGGTTTGGAAGAATTTGTGTATGACAGGACGAAATTTTGATATGAAAGAAAAAAAAACAGAAGTTAAAAGAATTTTTGATACAATCGCATTTCGTTACGATTTGCTGAATCACCTTTTAAGTTTCGGTATCGATCACTACTGGAGACGAAAGGCGCTGAAATTATCGGGGCTAAATAGCAGTTCTATACTTCTTGATGTTGCATGCGGAACCGGCGATGTTGCAATTGAAGCCCGCAGACAGGGAGTTACAAAAATTTTCGGAGCAGATTTTTCCTTTAATATGCTTTCGTTGTTTAATAAAAAATCGGATTGGATAAGAGGACGTAACGTACAGCTTGTCGCCGAGAAAATGCCGTTGAAGGATGAAGCAGTTACAAACATTACAGTAGCTTTTGGCGTCAGGAATTTTTATGATATTCAGGAAGGATTTAACTCATTCTATCGTGTGTTAAAAACTAACGGCAAAGTAACAATTATAGAATTTAAGATGCCCTCTAATTTTGTGTTTAAAAATCTTTACAAGTTTTATTTTAAAAAAGTACTGCCGTTAGTTGGAGGGCTTATTTCGGGCGATAAGGCAGCGTATAAATACCTTCCCCGTTCGGTGGAAGAATTTGATGAAAAAACAAATCTGCCCGAACTCTTGAAGAATTCGGGCTTTGAAAAAATAGAGCGAAAGTTTTTAACCTTCGGCATTGTGCAGGTAATTATTGCAGAAAAATAATTACTTTGTAGTGAGGTAGTCTATGAGACTTTGCGATACTACTCTTGTTGTGTCGCCAAGATCAATTCCACTTCCGCCGAATGTATTTAAAATAGCAGCATTTCCCTGCCAGCGCACAACACCGATTCCGTCAACTAACCATGCAAAAGCTTCATAATTTTTTGTGTAAGTCTGAAAAACATTATCCGGATTTGGAATTGTTAGTGTTAATATAAACTTAACTTTTACCGCGTTTTTTGTAACCGTTCCGCTTGCCAGGTTAAGCACAACATCTTCTTTGCCTGCATAAGCACCGGCAACATCAACAACCGGAATTGTGATTACTCCGAAAACAATACTTAATTTGAAAACCGTCCATTTTTTGCCATCGGTAAATGGGAAAGAAAATAAACCGAATTCATTTGAATCTAATCTTACGTATTGCAGAAGTGTATCGGGTACCGAAGCGGAGAGACCTGTGGTATCGGCAAAAAAGTAAACCCCTGCTTCTGTTTTTCTAAAATAAAATTTATTTGTTGTGGACAGCCCAGCAATAGTAGTCGAATCAAACTCAACCTGGTAAGTAACTCCGGCAAAATTTTGAGTCCCTTGATATTTTGATCTGCGAACTCCTGTCTGGGCTGTCCCATTCGAGTCGGTTGTTTCGATGGCATACTTATAAATTGTTCCATCTCCATTTGGATAATAATTCGGACCGCTGGGCAGCGGGTTTGTTCCCGAATCATCACTACCGCATGCGCCAAACATCAAAGCCGCAAACACAACCAACAACAAACCTTTAATAACTCTTATCATATTAACTCCTTTAATTAAATTATCTTATTTTTCAAACCGTAAAATGCCTTTGCCCTGTGACTAATTTTATTTTTTTCGTCAAGTTCAAGTTCTCCGTTTGTTAAACTATAACCATCCGGAATAAAAAGCGGATCATAACCAAAACCATTATTGCCTCGTCCTTCTTTTATAATTCTGCCGTACATTTCACCCGATGCAGTTATAAATTTTTTACCGTCGAAATAAACAGCGGCACAAACAAATTTTGCCCGGTGCGGCTCTTCAAAGTTTTCCAATTCCCTGAGAAGTTTTTTATTATTTTCAACTGAATTGGAATTTTCTCCGGCATACCTTGCGGAAATAACACCGGGCGCACCATCAAGCTGTTCAACAGAAAGACCGGAATCATCGGCAATAACAGGTATTTTAAACATTCGATAAATTTCTATAGCCTTTATCTTCGCATTTTCTTCAAATGTATTTCCGGTTTCATCAATGTCGGGTATGTTATCGAAATCGTTTAGCGAAATCAATTCAATATCATCATCGTCAAATATTTTTTTTACTTCCCTAACCTTACCATCATTTTTCGTTGCAAAAATTATTTTCATCAACTTTTAACACGTTTTAATAAATTATTTAATTCCTCTTTACCTGTTCTATATAATTCATCGTTATCGTAGAGTAAAGAGGTTCCTGCTTTTACAACCCATTCCCCTTCCGACATCACATGTTCAACATTTTCTCTCGATGCTGAATAAACAATTTTTGAATAAATATTTTCTTCATTCAATGGCTGGTCGAATTTTTCAAGATTTAAAAATACAAGGTCGGCTTTTTTACCAATCTCTATGCTTCCAGTTTTACTTTCAATATGAAGAGCTTTTGCTCCATCAATTGTGGCAAGACGGAAAGTGGTTTCTGCATCCATTGCCGTAGGCCCATGTATTGGTTTTTGAATGAGGGAAGCGAGACGCATTTCGACAAACGCGTTTAAATTGTTATTACAGGGCGCGCCGTCTGCACCAAGCGAAACAGAAATGCCTTCATTCAAATAACGCGGTATATCGGCAACGCCGGAACCAAGTTTGAGATTTGACGACGGGCAGTGTGAAACACTAGTTTTTTTCTGTTTTAATAGTTCAACTTCATTATCATTTAAATAAATACAGTGAGCAAGAACGGTATGATCATGCAATGTAGATATGGAATTTAAATACTCAATATTCTCTTTTCCGTGCAGCTTTCTCACAGCTTCAATTTCACCTTTGTTTTCGGATGAATGAGTGTGAAAAATACTATCAGGAAATTCTTTCATCATTTCGTTTGTTTCAATTAAAAGTTTTTCGGAACATGAAAGTACAAAACGAGGTGCAAAACCGTAATTTATTCTGCCATTATTAGTTTTATGAAATGCCTTGGCAAGTTGATAAGTTTGTTCTAATTCATCTTTTGTGTCCGCTTTGAACGACGGGAATAAATCATTCTCGTCCATCATACATTTACCGGCAAATGCTTTTATGCCTGAGTTTGTTAACTCTTCAAAAATTACTTCCTGATGGTTAATAGTTCCCATATCAAGAATTGTTGTGGTTCCGCCAAGAAAAAGTTCGTTTATGCCGAGCTTCGCCGAGAGACGCAAAGAATTTTTATTATGCGCCTGCTCAAACGGAAAGATACGCTGCTGAAGCCAATCTAACAGCAGCAAATCATCGGCAAGCCCGCGGAACAAAGTCTGGCAAAGATGAATATGTGTTTGCACGAATCCTGGTATCACAGAAAGATTTTCAGCGTAAAAAACCTCTCCGGCAAAATTTTTAATTACATCCTTATCAACAGGAAATATTTTTTCTATTACAGACCCGCTAATTTCAATTGCGTGATTTTTTAATATCGTTCCTTTACCATCGGCGGTTATAATTTCCTTTGGAATTATTAGAGTTCTATTCATCTGCATTATTCATTGTTTCATTAAAAATTTCATCCATCACTTCAAAAGCATACCGAAGGTGAGGGATTACGATTGAACCGCCGACAATTAAAGCGATGTTAAACGTTTCCTGCAATTCCTCACGTGTAGCGCCTTCAGTTACTGCACGGTCAATATGATAAAAGATACAGTCGTTACAGCGTAACACCATTGAAGCCGTGAGACCCATTAATTCTTTTGTCTTAGCAGGCAGTGCACCGTCTATATAAGCTTTATTGTCGAGAGCAAAAAACTTATTGTAATCGCGAAAACCGGAGCTCAATATTTTATCATTCATCTCCAACCTGTACTTGCGGGTTGAGGAAACAGTTTTTTTCATTATACGGCAATCTATTAATTATCAAAATAAGTGTTGCAAAATAATAAAAAAAGTGGAATGGGAAATGGTTGTTTTACTGACTAACTTCCTTAATATTACTTTGTAACAAATTTCTGTAGTTTGAGTTCAACACGTGATTAAAAACGAACAACGCAGTTTGTAGTTGTTTTACAAATGGCGTCACTATTATTTTTTAAAGTGAGTTAAATAACGACATCAAATATTTTTAATTTTAATTACTGAGTCACGTTACACAAAAGAACTGACAACGGAGTAAAACTAAAACTTCATTGCGAAAGCATAGTATCCTCAACAAAATTGTTGTTTTTTTTGTCAAGATATATTTGAAATAGGA
>CAYJPN010000001.1:0-248143 GCA_964372115.1 uncultured Ignavibacteriaceae bacterium | reverse complement strand
CGTTCCGCGATACACCCGGGGTAACCATTTACACAATCATTTTTACACTACCAATAATTTACCAAGCCGGCAATTTTTTATACCGCGTGTCGTGCGTCCGTGCATTTATATTTTTGTTAAATTATAGTTTCTTAAGCTTTAATCTGTGGAAAGTACTCATTTTTATCACCGCAAATCAAACAAACTTCTCTATGAACACATAACAATTGACCACACTTACCGCATTTCCATTTATCTTCCACGGTGTCAATAAATTGAGGTAATCCAATTTCTTTTATTTTATTTAAGTTCTGAATTGGACTTACGCCATATTTTAATGTGTAGCGTTTATCCAAATCTTTAATTCGCCTACATGGGAATTTAGTACAATCATAGCAAAGTAATTTTTCATTACCCTTCTTTTCGGTGCATGATTTTATGCTGCAAACTGTACAATGATATGGCTTATTGCCAATATTATTGCATCCGACACATTTGTTTTTATTTCGTTGAAAACCCAGACAGATATCACAAACTACACCACATGATGCAATACTTGTTTTATTCATAATTGTATTCCGTATAAATACTTGTTTCTCAACATGAGTTTTGTGTTTAATGTATCTGTTGTTGTTGTCAAAAGGTTTCTAATCTGTTTGTTTTTTACCTTTAAATCAATGACTGAAGGTTGTTCTTTAATAAATTGATGTATCTCTAACAATTTCTCCAACGGTAATAAGGCTCAACTAATGCAAAAGAAACTTTTAGAGCGTCCATCATCAAAACTTTTAAGAAAATCAGTCAAGATGTCAATTCGAATTTTTTGTTGTTCAATAAATTTTTCTATGCCATTATTTTTAATTTTGTTCAGGTTACGGTTTTCTTGCATGAAGTACAACGTTTTGCGCATATGACTTGTGGCGGTTTTCCGCAAACTTTCCTGTCCGCCCGAGACGAACTTGGCGATGAGCCGAAACCCTTAAATTTATCATTTCAACTGCCAAAAGCTATACGCTGTATTGGGCGAAGTTTTTTAATTGTCTTCGTTTATTTTAGACATTTACGCCAAAGATATATCCGACGAGAGCAGACAATCCCATCGCAATTGTCCCCCAAACGACTATTCTAATAATTGCTTTTGGGATACTTGAACCGCCAGTTTTTGCTGAAACTGTACCAAGTATAATTAGAGATATTATGGTAAACCCATAAAGGAAATACCCCATATTATGAACAGAAGCAAAAATTGTAACTAAGAGAGGTAAAAGTCCACCAACGGTAAAAGCTAATCCGGAGGTGAAAGCTGCTTGAATTGGTTTTGCTTGACTTACTTCATTAATACCTAATTCGTCTCTTATGTGCGCTCCTAAAGCATCTTTTTCCATTAACTCTTTAGCTACTTGTAGAGCTGTTTCTTTTTTTACGCCCCTTTGCTCATAAATCTGAGCTAAAATTTTTAATTCATTGTCGGGCATTTCTTTAATTTCACGTCTCTCCCTTTCAATATCAGCTTTCTCAATATCCGTTTGAGAATGGACAGAAACATATTCTCCGGCAGCCATTGACAATGCGCCTGCAACTAACCCTGCAATAGTCGCCAGTAGTATTGGCTCTCTTGTTATGCTTGCTGTCGCTACGCCAATTGCGAGGCTTGAGATAGAAATAATACCATCGTTTGCACCCAAGACGGCTGCTCTTAACCAATTGCTTCGGTGTATGTAATGGCTATCTAAATAATTGTCTATTGTTATCATTTTTTTACCTGTCTTAAAATTATGCATAACGGGGAGCATATGCTTTGTGGCGGAATTTGAAAGACATATCTTTCTGCTCACACCGATTGTTATTTGAAACTAAAATTTTACTCTCAGACCTAAACCCGCCATAAAGTATATGTATTGTATTGTTTTGGGCTGAGCATTATTTCACTTTCATTTTACAAAACACACTTGAATTATCTATTTCAAAAACTTCCGCTTGAACATTAATCTTTGATGCAAGTTCTAGAAACTTTTGCCCGGAGTATGTTATTGCCGTAAAACCATCTTTACAAACGATAACTCCATTTTTTGTCAATTCGTAGTTTATTTCACCTATTAGTTTTTGTTCCGATTGGATTTCAAACCACTTAAGTCTATATTCCCAAAATTTCTCTGAGTAGGAAGAGTAGAGAATGGTACCACCATTTTTTGTAACGCGGACAGATTCTTTCAATAATTCTAATGGATCTACCTTAAACGCTGAAATGCCGTTTTGAACACAAATAGTAGTATCAAAGTAATTATCAGGAAAGTCTAATTTCTTAGCATCCATAATATTAAATTCAAATTTATTATTGAACTTAGCAATTTTTTTAGCTAATTGTATATTGTCTTTTGAAATATCTATACCAACTATTTTTTTTGCTGCTGCTGATAATCTAAAAGCAACACGACCATACCCACATCCTAAATCTAAAACAATGTCATTCTGGTTAATACAATTCAAGACAAAATTTATTTCAGCTTCCAAGAATTGTTTTACTCTTGGTGGTGCTATTTTATAGCATTTTTCCAAGTTGTTTGAGTTTAATATTTCTGAATAATAATTAGTCATGTTGTTTCTTAAAAATTCTCATTGCCTTGCCCATAACGTGCGAGTATATTCTATTGTGATTATCCGCCCAAATTGCCGGTATTAGCACTATAATTTATATATTGCTTTTATCATCAGCCTAATCCTTTAATCGCTTAAACAAACTTATAAATTATTTTTTATAAACTGCAATTATATGAGCGGGCTTATTATAGATGATATTCGCGGTTTTATCTTTTAACTTCCATATGGAAAAGGGGAAGTACTTAAGAATTACATATGTTCTTAAAAAAAGTAAAAGTTTGTTACCGAAAGTCTCCCATTCAAATTTAGATTTATCGGTTACAGGTAAAAGATCCTTTAAAATATTTTCATCGAACGAATGAATATGGGCGTGTACCGGTGTTTTTTTGTTGCAGTGAATACACAAACAATAGCGGAGTACTTCTTTATACGGTGTAGTAATTATTAATTTACCTCCGGGTTTTACAACTCTATAAAGCTCCTGTACAAATTCTCTTGGGCTAACTACATGCTCTATTATTTCGGAGGCAATAACGCAATCGTATGAATTATCTTTTATTGGTAATTTAAAAGAGTCAGCGGTTAAGGCAGAGTGAAACCCGGAAGGGAAATATTTCATTACTTTTTTGGGATTGGCAACAGAAATATCAAGGGAGGTGATCATTTTCTTTTTTGATGTAAAATATTCTGCTGCCCAGCCGTTCCCGCAGCCAACATCTAAAACAAACCCGGAAGTTTTCTCAATTTTAGAAATAATATATTCGTGAACTCTGCGTTCATCGTGTTCATTTACTTCCGAGTGTTTTTCGAAGTAATCAAATTGTTCGGCGTCAATGTTATAATGTGCTGTATAGTTAAAATTTTCCAAATTCATTATTCCGATTAAGTATTGGAAAATTACTAAATATGACAGCTAAATAAAATAACAACTTTTTATTCTTTTGTGCTTTTAATAGATTTGTCACAGTTAATTGAAAGTCAAATGAATAAATTAAGAATAATTATCTCGAGACCGGACAGAATAGGCGACGTTGTTTTGTCTACGTTTATTCCGAGAGAAATAAAAAGGTTTCACCCTGATAGTTTTGTTTGTATGCTTGTAAAAAAGTATACAAAGGAATTATACACTAACAATCCTTTTGTTGATAAAATTGTAGTTTTAGATGAGTTTAGTTCAAACTTCAATTTGATTCGGGAAATTAGAAAACATAAATTCAATCATTCCATCATGCTTTTGCCCACAGAAAAAATGAACTGGGTATTTTTTGCAGCCGGAATTAAATACCGAATCGGCGTAGGGCACAAATTTTATCAATTTATTACAAATGCTAAAAGTACTTACAGAAGAAAATATATTCCTTTGAAGCATGAAGCTGATTATTGTGCTGATTCTTTGCGAAAAATCGGAATAATTCCAAAATCCATAAATCCTGAAATTTACTTCTCGAAAGAAGAAAAAATAGAGATTGAAGAAACTAAAAAAAAATTTAATGCCAGCGACGATTACCTGATAGGAATTAATTCAACAAGTGGCGGCTCGGCTCCAAATTTAGCTCCATCGGAATATCGAAAACTCGTGGATGAGTTAAAAAGAATCTCCGGAATAAAGGTGTTTGTTATGGACATGCTACCGCCAAAGGAACTGGATTCAATCGTCGGCATAAAATATCCGACATTGGGTTTATCATTAAGAGATTCGATAAAACAGTTTGCTGCACTCGATTTACTTATTTCTGCCAGTACAGGACCAATGCATATTGCCGCCGCTGTAAAAGTTAAAACACTGGCTTTATTTTGTCCAATAGTTGCTTGCTCCCCAAAATTATGGGGACCGCTCGGGAATGAATCGCTTGTAATTCTTCCAGAAGCAGGTTATTGCGCATCAGTTTGTCCGGGCGATCCGAAAAAATGCAACTTTAGTGGTGAAGGGGGAATAGATACGAAACTTATTGTTAATACTTTAAAAACTATGCTTCCGAATTTAAAATGAAAAAAGTTCTTCTCGCATTTAATAGCTTTAAAGAGGTTGCAGATTCAGTAAAAATCTGTAATTTAATGAATGAAAATCTTAAAGGTGATGTTGAGTGTTTGCTCCGCCCGATTTCTGACGGGGGGGATGGTTTTTTAGAAGTGTGTAAAAATATATTTAAGTTAAATGAATTAACTTATGAAGTTAAAAGCTTTTATGATGATTCTTATTTTAATCTACGTGTCGGTATTGAAGAAAAATCTGCAACCGCTTATTTTGAAACTGCTTCTGCCATCGGTCTAAAACTAATCCCTAATAAGAAAAGAGCTCCTAATATGTATAATTCTAAAGCTTTAGGGGAAATAGTTAAAAAAATTTTGACGGTTAAAAAAATAAAAACTATTGTTTTTGGAGTCGGAGGTACGGCAACAATGGATATGGGTTTGGGTTTTTGCGAAGCATTTGGTTTAAGAGCAGTTGATAAGGTTGGTGCTCCACTATCACTGATACCCTCTAATTTTGCGAAAATAGAAGATATTTATTGGGAGCAGTGTTCTAAAGAGGTAAAATTTATCTGTATTACAGATGTCGATAATCCTTTGTTAGGGAGAGATGGAGGTTTTAAGATATATGGCAAACAAAAGGGAGCATCTTTAAAAGATATAAAATTAATTGAAGCGGGAGTGTTAAATATATTAGAATTGTTTGAAAAAAAAGGATTTCTACAAAAAACGCGATTTTTATCAGGTGCAGGGGGTGGTTTCGCAGCAGGTCTTCAAATATTATTAAACGCACAAATCATTTCTTCAGAAGACTTTATAAAAGATAACTTAATTACAAAAAATTTTTTAACTGAAGTTGATGCTGTGATTACAGGTGAGGGTGCCTTTGATAAACAAAGTTTTTACAAAAAGGGAGCAGGTGTTATCGTTGATCTATTTAAGAATTCCGGTAAAAAAATATTTTTATGCTGTGGGGAAATTGAAGATGAAATTATTAATATGCTCCCGAGTTATGTTTACCCAATAGAATTAAGAAAATTTTTTAATTCGAAAAAAGAATCAATAATAAACTATAAAATTGGTCTTCAAAAAGCTTCACGGGAAATTGTAAAGGTACTTAATTCTTAATTTTATCTGCTGAGCTATTTTTTGTAAATTGTGAACCAAATCTTTAAAAATATAACAAATAAATTGCCGGACATTGAATGAAACAATACCTCGATCTTGTAAAATTAGTCATGGAAAATGGCGCTCGAAAATCATCCAGAACCGGGGTAGACACTATATCTTATTTTGGCGCTTTTTACAAAGTTGATCTTCAAGATGGTTTTCCTTTGCTTACAACAAAAAAGATGGAATGGAAATCTTTACTTCGAGAAGTTTTGTGGTATTTATCAGGCGAAAACCATATCAGAAATTTGCGAAATCACACAAAAATATGGGATGCATGGGCAGATGAGAACGGCAACCTTGAAACTGCGTACGGATATTACTGGAGACATTTTCCGAGTGCTCAAAAGGACAAAGACGGTAAATGGAACGTAAAAGAAATTGACCAGATTCAATATGTGATTGATGAAATCAGAAGGAATCCTAATAGTCGCAGGTTGGTTGTAAGCGCCTGGGAACCCGGCAATGCAATATACAGCAAACTGCCGCCATGCCATTATACATTTGCTTTTAATGTAAACAGCGGAAAATTAAATTGTCATCTTACCCAGCGTTCGGGAGATATTGCGCTCGGTATTCCGTTTAACCTGGCAGCTTATTCCATATTAACACAGATAATTGCTCAGGAAACAAACCTTGAACTCGGCGAATTTGCTCATACAATAATAGATGCTCATATTTATGTTGCAGACGAAGGAACCGAAATGGAAAGATATGATCATCTAAAAGGATTAAAAGAACAATTGAAACGGGAACCGCTGCCACTTTCGAAATTAGTAATAGCTAAAAAGCCAATTGATGAATTAACATTTGAAGATTTTAAACTCGAAGGGTATCAGCATCAGAGCAAAATAAAATTTGAGGTAGCTGTTTGAAAAAAATAATCATATCGGCAAAATCAAAAAACGGTGTGATTGGCAGAGGCAACAAACTTCCCTGGCATTCTAAAGAAGAATTTCAGCACTTTAAAAATACTACTTTTGGTTTTCCGATAATAATGGGAAGAAAAACTTTTGAATCCTTAGGCAAACCGTTAAAAGGAAGACTTCATATCGTTATTACACGGCAGCATAATTTTTCACTTCCTTTTAATGAAGTTTTAGTCTTTAACACTTTAAGTATGGCAATAGAATATTGTGAAAAAATATTATTTGAAAAGATATTTATCATTGGCGGGGGTGAAATTTATAAGCAGGCAATAAACATAGTGGATGAGCTTATTATTTCAATAATGAATTTTGAGGTTGATGGGGATGTATATTTTCCGCAAATTAACCCATCGGTTTGGGAAGAAACTTCCTGTGAAAAACGAAATGAATTTGATATAGTTTATTATTCAAGAATTAAAAAAAATTGACACCTACAATTGTGAGTAAAATAAAAATCTTGCCGGAGAATATTGCAAACAAAATTGCTGCCGGCGAAGTAGTGCAGCGACCTGAATCGGTAGTAAAGGAATTAATTGAAAATTCAATTGATTCCGGGGCTAATACCATAGAATTGGTTGTTAAAAAAGCAGGAAAAATTTTAGTGCAGGTTGTTGATGATGGTTTCGGTATGGGCGAGGACGATGCTGAACTATGCGTCCAAAAACATGCAACGAGTAAAATTAAAAGTTTGGAAGATCTCGATGCTATCTCTACTCTAGGATTTAGGGGCGAGGCGCTAAGCGCAATGGCGGCAGTTTCTCAACTTGAAGTTAAAACTGAAACAAGAGAAGAAGAAATAGGCACATTAATACGTGTGGACGAACCGGGAGAAATCTATAAGGAAAAAGGTTCTTTCCCGAAAGGGACATCGGTAGCTGTAAAAAATTTGTTTTACAACGTTCCGGCGCGTAGAAATTTTTTAAGAAGTGATACAACAGAATTGAGACGGATAATTGACATCTTTAATAAAATTGCTTTAAGCCACCCCGATATCTGCTTTAAACTTTATAATGAAGGCGATATAATTTTTAATTATAAAAAGGGCAACTTAGACGAACGGGTACAACAAATATTTGCCGACAATATGCTCGACGCACTTGTTCCGGTAGAAGAACAAACAGATTTTATTTCTTTACACGGCTATATCGGTAAACCTGCGTTTCTAAAAAAAAGTAAAGGTGAACAATATCTGTTTCTGAACAACAGGTATGTTACAAGTAAACAAATAAATCACGCTGTCTTTTCGGCTTATGATAGTGTGCTCGAAAAAGGAGACTACCCATTTTTTATCCTTTTTCTTGAAATTGATCCGTCGAGAATTGATGTAAACGTTCACCCGTCCAAATTAGAAATACGTTTTGAAGACGAGCGGGATGTTTATCATTTTGTTCTTGCTGTGATAAGGAAAAGCCTCGGTACCCACGATCTCGTTCCGACTCTTTCATTTAATAATGAAGAACGGGGGGAAGAAAAAATGAAAATGAACCCTTTTTCCCGTTCAGAGAAAAATGATTTTAGCGATCGTCCGGTTATGGGACGGAGCCAGATTCCATCCCCTCGTTTTAGTGAGGAAGATATTGATATGGTTTTTAGCGATCTGCCGGATACCGGGCTAAAACGAGGAGAGAATATTATTGATGCCCCATTTGAGCAGCCTGAAAATGTAAATTTATTTCAATCTTCGGTAACGTCAAACGCAAATGATGATGAAGGTGTAAGTTCAACGTTTATTATTCAACTACATAATAAATATATTTTATCGCAGATAAAAAGCGGCTTGATGATTATTGACCAGCATGTTGCCCATGAGCGCGTGTTGTATGAAAAAGCATTGGAACGAATTGATGCGAATATGCCTTTCAGCCAGCAGTTAATGTTTCCAAAAACCATCGAGTTTGATCCGGCGAGTTTTGCTTTATTAAAAGAGCTGAATCCGTTTCTCATCAAATTAGGTTTTGAAATAAAATTTTTCAGCAGGAATACAATAGTAGTTGAAGGTATGCCTGATGATATTAAGCAGGGAACCGAAGGGAAAATATTGAATGAAATAATTGCCGAGTACGCTTTTAATCAAACCGAAAAAAAACTTGAGACACGCGACAATATTGCAAAATCTTACGCTTGTAAAACAGCAATAAAGGCTGGTGACAGATTAAACGAGACTCAGATGCGTTTATTAATCGACCAGTTGTTTGCGACATCAATGCCTTATGTTTGTCCGCATGGAAGACCTATTGTTGTAAAAATACCATTAGATGAATTTGACAGAAGATTCGGTCGAACATAAATGCAGTTTCAAACTTAATAAAATTATTATAAATTACTTGCTAATTAATGAGTTTTTGTAGCAGTGGAGGAATTTTTATGTCTGATGATTTTAAAAAACAAAAAGAAGAATATTTTAGGAAAACCGGCGACACAAAAAACACAGGTTCAAAGTTTACAACCGTATCCGGCGAAAAAATAAATATTCTCTACACTCCCGAAGATGTTGAAAATATAAATTTTTTATCCGAGATTGGTTTTCCTGGTGAATACCCTTACACGCGCGGAGTGCATGCAAATGGTTACCGAGGTAAAGTTTGGACGATGCGTCAATTTGCCGGATTCGGATCGCCCGAAGATACAAATGAAAGATTTCATTATTTACTCGATCATGGGCAAACCGGTCTATCCGTAGCATTTGATCTTCCAACTCTTATGGGGTGGGATTCAGATTCCCCGGTGAGCGAAGGCGAAGTCGGTATTTGCGGTGTAGCAGTTTCGTCACTTCAAGATATGGAATTACTTTTTGATAAAATCCCTCTCAATAAAGTTTCCACATCAATGACTATCAATTCTCCGGCTGCAATGGTGTATGCTTTTTATCTTGCTGTAGCTCAAAAAACAGGAGTTGCTTTTAAAGATTTAAGAGGCACTCTTCAAAATGATATTCTAAAAGAGTATATAGCTCAGAAAGAATATATTTATCCGCCGCATCCTTCTATGCGTATTATTGTTGATATGATCGAGTATTCAAAAAACGAAGTTCCCCAGTTTAATCCTGTTTCTGTAAGCGGATATCACATCCGCGAAGCAGGTTCAACATCGGTTCAAGAGTTGGCATACACACTTGCAGATGGTTTCGCTTATATTGAAGCGTGTATAGACCGGGGGATGGATGTTGATGACTTTGCACCAAGGATTTCTTTTTTCTTTAACTCGCATCTCGACTTTTTTGAGGAGATTGCAAAATTTAGAGCGGCAAGAAAAATTTATGCAAAAAGAATGAAAGAAAAATACGGAGCAAAAAATCCACGCTCATGGTGGCTGCGCTTTCACACACAAACCGCTGGTTGTACTTTAACGGCACAGCAGCCGGAAAACAATATTGTTCGTACAGCATTTCAGGCTCTAGCCGGGGTTCTCGGCGGAACGCAGTCGCTCCACACAAACTCGATGGATGAAACTCTTGCTCTGCCTTCGGAAAAAGCCGTAAAAATTGCTTTAAGAACGCAACAGCTAATTGCCTACGAAACAGGCGTAACTAACACTGTTGATCCGCTTGGCGGCAGCTATTTTGTTGAGGCTTTGACGGATAAAATGGAAAAACAAGCAAATGAAATATTTGAGCAGATTGACGCTCTCGGTGGCGTTATACCTGCAATTGAAACAGGCTACTTCCAAAAACAAATTGCCGATGCCGCTTACATTTATCAAAAGGCAGTTGAACGAAAAGATAAATACATTGTTGGGGTTAATGAGTTTATCGAGAAAGATGAAAAAGTTGACATCCCGATTTTACTTGTTTCACCGGAAGTTGAGAAAAAGCAAAATATACGGCTGGCAGAAATGAAACAAAGCAGAAACCAGGAGATGGTTACAGCAAGCCTCGCTGAACTTAAACAGGCGGCGATTGATCAAAAAAATATTATGCCGCCGTTAATAAAAGCCGCCCAAAATTATGTAACTTTAGGCGAAATGATTGGTGAATTAAAAGAAATATTCGGTACGTACGAAGAGACTGCCGTCTTCTAAATTTATTTTATGAAAAAATATTTTAAACTTTTCCGGGTTACACAGTGGATAAAAAACACATTTGTTTTTGTTCCGCTGCTTTTCTCATTAAAACTATTTTATCCCGATTATTTAGTAAAGTCATTCGGCGCTTTTGTTATTTTTTGTTTTTTATCGAGCATCGTTTATATAATCAATGACATTGCCGATTTAGAATCCGATAGGCTTCATCCCATAAAAAAAAACAGACCATTAGCTTCGGGCAAAATATCTAAGACATCAGCCTTATCAGCCGCTTCGGTTTTAGCCTTATTAATTGTATTTCTCATTCAGTTTTTAAGTTATAAATTTATTATCGCGGCTGCTTCATATCTATTTATAAATGTTTTATACTCGTACAAGCTTAAAAATGTGGTAATACTGGATGTGTTTATCATTGCCGCTGGTTTTATGATTAGAGTTTTAGGCGGCGCTTACGCTATAAGTGTTGAAATTTCAAGCTGGCTGATTCTTACAACAATGTTTGTCTCATTGTTTCTCGGTGTTATGAAACGCCGTTCAGAATTAAAATATAACCTGAACGGAGAAGATGCAGGAGCAACCCGTAAAGTATTAGTACACTATTCGGCTGTGTTTACAGATCAGATGGCAACTGTGGCTGCCGCTGGAGTAATAATTTGTTATGCTCTTTACACGGTGGCGCAAAGAACCGTCCACCTGTTCGGAACCGAAAATATGATTTATACAACGCCGTTTGTTGTGTTTGGAATTTTTAGATATATGTACCTTGTATATTTGGTTGAAAAGGGTGAAAATACATCCGAAATTATGATTACTGATTATCCGATGATCATTAATCTCGCGCTATATATATTAACCACAACATTCATAATTTATTCTAAGGTATGAAACAAAAACGCTTTTACCCTATTATATTATTTCTCACATCTGCAGCTATTTTTAATCTCTGCTGTTCATCATGCAAGTTGGAAAACCAGGATGCGAAGATTGATTTTAGTATTGATGAGATAAATCTTTGGCTCGACCTTATGCCGGGCGGGCCTGCCGATTTTCATTTTGCAGGTGCTGTACAAATTAAAAATAACAGTACCGAGATTCTTAAAAATTTGAAAATAGCCGAAGTTGTAATAAAAAATGATGATGTTATTTTATATCGTATCATTCCTGAAAGTGATTTAACAGGAAAAGTTAATTTAGATTCTAATGGAGACAAAAAAATAAAATTTTATTCGCCGCAAAATATTAGAATGGAAGCTGTACTGAATAAAGTTGATTCGCTAAATGTAATATTAAAATTTTCGTCGGAAAATAAAGCTCTCTCATTCGACGCGGGAAAATTTAAACTGGATCGTATATATTAAATGAGCGATTTAATAATATTAATATTACTGCTTTTTTTTAGCGGATTTTTTGCAGCGTCCGAGATGGCTTTTGTGGTTGCCAATAAACTAAAGATAGAGTTACGTGCCAGAAAAAAAAGTCTTCCGGCCAAATCAGCATACTATTTTTTACAAAACTCACAACACTTCTTTTCAACAATTTTAATTGGTAACAATGTTGTAAATATTGCGTTCGCTTCGATTAGTACATTATTTCTTGCAAGAACTTTCGGGCTGCACGAAGGTTCCATTCTAATCATTTCTACTGTTGTAATTTTATTATTTGGCGAGTTGATACCAAAATATTTTTCCAGAGAAATCGCGGATAGTGTTCTACTCACGGCATCAATACCGCTTCGAATTGTATCGTTTGTTTTTTATCCTTTTATAAAAATTACATCTTCGCTTTCAGGTTTTTTAACGCAGTTTTCTAATGCAACTGAAGAAAGTATAAGCACCCTTTTTAGTCGTGAAGATATTGAGACACTTGTAAAAGAAGGTCACGAAGCAGGTTCGGTTCATCAAAGCGAAAAAGATATTATAAGCAGGGTTTTCGATCTGGGGGAGCAGCGTGTTTACGAGGCAATGCGCCCGAGGACGGACATTATTGGAGTTGAAATAAAAAGTACAATTGAGCATGCGCTTGCTTTTTTTATCGAAAGCGGTTACTCGAAATTGCCGGTGTACGACAACGATCTTGATAACATAAAAGGTGTAGTTTACGCTTACGATCTTTTTAAATCACCAAAAACATTAAACGAAATTATCCGCGAAGTTATTTTTGTTCCTGAAACAAAAAGAAGTTTTGAAATGCTTAATGAGTTTTTAAGCCAGCACGTATCTATCGCGGTTGTTATCGATGAGTTTGGAGGTACCGCAGGAATTGTTACCATGGAAGATATTCTTGAAGAACTACTCGGGGAAATAGAGGACGAGTATGATGTAACTGAGGATTTATGCAAAAAAATTTCGCAGAATAGCTACATAATCAATGGTAGGGTGGAAATTGATTATATAAATGAAAAATTTAATCTAAATATACCGACCGGTGATTTTGAAACGCTGGGTGGTTATATAATTAATGAGCTTGGGAGGATTCCCGCACAGGGAGAATCTCTTACACTAAACGAGATTGAATACCTTATTACCAGAGCTACTCCAATAAAAGTTGATGTACTAAAAGTTACCCTTAAAAAGGATGTTGTAGAATAACACTCATTTGTGCTTAAATTTACCTTGCAGTTTATAAATTTTAAGCAGCCTGCTTGTGAGTCAGATGGTTTACTTATTCAAGCAGATATTAAGAAAAAGCCCCAAGTTTGAGACACAACTTTCAGAATCTGAAAGCATTTTAAGAAATTGCTTTTTAATTCTCACCTTAAACTGCAAATTTGCCGGCGGCTTAATGGGCAATAAATTTTTTAGATTAGTACTGTTTATTTAAAAAGGTTTTGTAAGTTTGTACAAATGAATTTAAAATTTTAAGCCGATATATAATGAGCGCCCAAAACGGGTCTTTTTTTATAGGTTTCAGATAATTTAGAAAAGGGGAGGAATAGCCGCTTTCTGCAACGGACTTACCGGATAATACCACTCTCCTTAATATATTTTCAAAAAATAAATGTACATTTTTTTGAAAGTTGATATTTATAATTCTTAAATATCAAAAATTTTATTCTAATATTTGAGAAAGCAAATAATTAAAATGTTTGTTTATTGAAAATAGTTGACGATTATTTTGCAAATATCTTAAATTAACAAAAGAAGCATTTTATATATCGATGGCACGGTTTGTGGAAAGTTGAGCGAATTACAATGTCGTTCTTCCTGTTTTACGAAAAACAAAAATTGTTAAATAAATAATTTATCAGAGATAGAAATGATTAAAGAAAAAAAAGTCCGGAAGCTAAACGAAGTCACCGTAAGATTTGCTGGTGATTCCGGAGACGGTATGCAACTTACCGGCAGTCAGTTTAGCGATACTACAGCATTTGTCGGAAACGATCTGAGTACTTTACCCGATTATCCGGCTGAGATACGTGCCCCGCAAGGCACTGTTTATGGGGTTAGCGGTTTTCAGCTTCACTTTGGAAGCATGGACGTACATACACCTGGTGATAGACCCGATGTACTCGTTGCAATGAACCCCGCTGCAATTAAAAAGAATATTAATGAAGTAAAGCCCGGCGGAATAATTATTGCAAACTCGGAAGCATTCGACGCAAAAAATTTAAAATTAGCAAAGTATGAAACTAATCCGCTTGAGGATGATTCTCTAAAAGGTTTCCAGGTTTTCCCGGTACCCATTTCATCTTTAACCGCAAAAGCTTTAGAAAACACAAAACTTTCGCTGAAAGAAATTGCCAGGAGTAAAAACTTTTTTGCCCTCGGTTTGATGTACTGGTTGTACGATAGACCACTGGAACCGACTCTGGAATGGATAAAGGCTAAGTTTGCAAAAAAACCTGAATTTATCGAATCAAATAAACTTGCACTTGAAGCCGGGCACAACTTTGGTGAAATGACAGAAGTTTTTACCACAAGATATAATATTGAACCCGCAACTTTAGAAAAGGGCGTCTACAGAAGTATATCAGGTAACGAAGCAACGGCTCTCGGTTTTCTTGCTGCTTCTGTAAGAAGCAAACTTCCATTATTTCTCGGTTCATACCCTATTACACCGGCTACGGAAATTTTACAATACCTAAGTACTTATAAAAATTTCGGTGTAAAAACATTTCAGGCTGAAGATGAAATTGCTGGTATAACTTCCGCTATTGGCGCTGCGTTCGCCGGTAGTTTGGCAATTACAACAACCAGCGGTCCTGGTCTTGCTCTTAAGACAGAAGCAACCGGTTTAGCTGTAATGACCGAACTTCCAATTGTAATAATAAATGTACAGCGTGGAGGTCCGAGTACCGGATTGCCGACTAAAACAGAACAGGCTGATCTTTTTCAAGCGCTTTACGGTAGAAACGGCGAATCACCCGTTGCAGTTGTTGCCGCTTGCACGCCAAGCGACTGTTTTTATATGGCAATTGAAGCAAGTAAACTTGCATTAAAATATATGTCGCCTGTAATACTTTTAACAGATGGCTACCTCGCAAACGGAACTGAACCCTGGAAGATTCCACATGTAAATGAACTGCCTGAAATAAATGTAAAGTTTGTTTCCGAAAAAGAAGGTTTTATGCCTTATTCGAGAGATGAAAATCTCGCGCGTCCGTGGGCTATACCCGGTACACCTCATCTTGAGCATCGTATAGGAGGGCTTGAAAAAGCAAACATAACAGGAAACGTAAACTACGATCCGGATAATCATCACAATATGGTTAAGTTGAGGGCTCAAAAAATTCAAAACATGATTGCCGATATTCCGGACTTAGAAGTTGATGGCGACAAAGAAGGTGATTTACTGGTAGTTGGATGGGGCGGAACATTCGGTGCAATCAAAGAAGCAGTTCTAAAAGCAAGAGAAAATGGTTATAAAGTTTCTCAAGCTCATTTCAGATATCTGAACCCGTTTCCAAAAAATACTGCCGAAGTGTTAAGTAAATTTAAAACGGTGCTTGTACCGGAAATAAATCTTGGTCAGCTTGCACATGTAATGAAGAGTGAATTCCTTGTACCGGTGCAGCAACTGAATATTGTTAGAGGTTTACCTTTTAGAATCTCCGATATTGAAAGCAAAATAATTGAGCTATTAGGAGGACAGAAAAATGATTGATAATTTGAAAGTTGAAGAAATAAAACTGACTGCAAAAGATTTTGCTTCAGATCAGGATGTAAGATGGTGTCCTGGTTGCGGCGATTATTCAATCCTCGCACAAGTACAAAGGTCATTTCCAGACTTTGTTAACATCAAAAAAGAAAACATAGTTTGGGTATCTGGAATCGGGTGTTCATCCCGTTTTCCTTACTATATGAGTACATATGGTTTTCATGGCATTCACGGTCGCGCACCGGCAATTGCTACAGGTGTTAAACTTGCTAATCCTGAACTTTCAGTTTGGGTGGCAACAGGTGACGGCGATTTGTTGAGTATTGGCGGGAATCATTTTATTCACGCATGCCGTAAAAACATTGATTTTAAATTACTGCTTTTTAACAATAGAATTTACGGATTGACAAAAGGGCAATACAGCCCGACATCTGAAAAAGGAAAAGTTACCAAAACTACTCCTTTTGGTAGTGTTGATTATCCTTTTAATCCGGTTTCTTTGGCGCTCGGTAGTGAAGCAACTTTTATTGCAAGAACTTTGGACAGCAATCCAAAACATCTGCAAGCGATGATAAAAAGAGCTGCTGAGCATAAAGGCACCGCTTTTATTGAAATATACCAGAACTGCGTAATTTTTAATGACGGAGCTTTTGATGGTATTGCAGATAAAAAAGTTAAAGAGGATATGCTTCTCGTTCTTGAACATGGTAAGCCGATGATTTTTGGAGCGAACAAAAATAAAGGAATAAAATTAGAAGGCTTAAAACCTGTTGTAGTTGATCTCTCGGATGGTAAGCACAGTATGAATGATATCCTGGTTCACGATGAAACCGACCAGACCAGGCTTTATGCGATGCTTCTTGCGCATCTTGATGAAAACCCTGGATACCCTACTCCAATAGGTGTTTACCGTAAGATTGACAGACCAACTTATGACGAGGGCGTTGAAAATCAGATTAAAGCTGTAACTGCTAAATTTGGTGAAGGCGATCTTGAAAAAGTTTTGTTCAGCGGCAACATTTGGGAAGTAAGTTGATAATCTAAAAATAATATTCAATAAAAAACCGGCACTTTTTATATGCCGGTTTTTTTTATACAATTTCTTTTTTTGTGGTTGAATATGTATTACACATTTTTCAGACGCAAGCCTTACATGTACATGTTTCGTATATCTCTTCATAACCATAATCGATTGTAAGTTCTTCGCCGGGTCGGATATCGCGGTAAGCAGCTAATATTAAACACTCACTGTCACCATCAAGCACCTCACAGTTGCAATCGCAGTCGTGGTTTATATATTTTATTTTTTCAGTTTTAGCTGTATCAATGTAACAATCATCGCCATTCCAGAATATATAAACATTATTTTCTTCATCTTCTCGGCGCTCACATTCGTTCGCGTCAATTGCCTCACCCTTAATTACCATAATTTTGGAATTTTCGGGGATTGCTATTTCAGCAAAAATACCGTAGCCGTGTATGGGAGAATTTTCTACAAATACATTATTTTCAAAATCATTTTCGAGGGAAATCATTTTTGCTGGGCTCCTTTTAAACGAACTACCTCTTTCACAAGCGCGTACATAAACGAATCTTCAAAAATGGGATAAGTATATTTCACATTTTCGGGCATATTTGCATTTTCATAGTTGTGTTTGTACAACTCCTGGTTTGCTGCATCGTAATAAACAACTTTATCAATACCATAACGAACAGTTTTTAAATCAATAGAGTATAGTGTTTTTGATCTGTAAATTTCACCGTTAATGCCGTCGAACTTTAACGCTGGTTTATGCATTTGAAGCACCCACATATCTAATTTATCACCCTCCATTTTGTCTAACATTAAACCGTCATACCACATCTTTTCATTATCGTTTACAATAAGCGGCTTCCACCTATGCTGCTCGGTTTGAGCCGATACAGAAAAACAAAAAGAAAAAATCAAAATTATAAAAACTGCAAAAGATATTTTCATTATATACTCATCGATATTAATTATATTACGGGTGCGAAATTAACTAAAATAAACCATATTAAAAACATAACTCCGGTTACATACCCAAAACATAAAGGATATACAGTGTCTTCTAAGATTAAAATATTATTATTTGTCCTGGTAACCTCAATCAGCGTCTTCCCTCAAATCGGTTTTTCTTCCAATGAACTTTTATTCCCTCAAACAATTGTTCATCAGAATGACAGCGTTTCACTAAAAATAGTAAACCAAAATGATGATGAAGTGAGTTTCAATTGGTCATTTACGGGCAATAGCGAGAGGTTTAGCTCAGCAGCTGATTATATTTCCATATCACAAAATGATAGTGCAGAGATTTACTTTTATTATTCACCTCTTCAAAATGTTGAAGATAATGGTTCTCTATTTATCTATAATAACGACACAACAGTATTTGCCATCATTAAATTAAAAGGCAGCGGCAAATTTGCAGATGCCTACTATAACTCAACCTTTAACTTTTATGATACGCAGCTAAAACAAGCGTTAACAACATTAACCAGCGGGCACACTTCACTCGGTTATAATCTTGCGCGCGATAAAATGTTTATGGAAATTGATAATGAAAAAGTAAACGGGCAGGGCGCTTTGCAAAATACATTAGAGTGCGTCTACACCGGCAGGGAAGCAGTTGGTTACACAAGCCGATCTGATGCACAAACAAATTATAATTTTAATACGGAGCACAGTTGGCCGCAGTCAACTTTTAATCAAGATGAACCGATGAGATCGGACCTTAACCATCTTTTCCCTACCGATGAAACAGCAAACGGAATCAGAGGTAACCTTCCATTTGGAAAAGTTGTTTCGGGTGTTAATTGGCAAGTTGGCGGAAGCCAGCGAGGGTATGATTCAACAGGGCAATTGGTTTTTGAGCCGCGTGATGTTCATAAGGGAAATCTTGCCAGAGGTATGTTTTATTTTATAACACGATATCCGCAAAATTACGGCAGTTTTTTTTCTGCGAGACAGGAAAAAACTTTCAGACTGTGGAATGTTTTAGACACCGTTGATACGGCAGAAGTGAATAGAAATAATAAAATTGCCACGTATCAGGGAAAGCGAAATCCGTATATCGATCAGCCCGAATTTGTTGAAAGAATTTATAGTTTTCTTGGCACTGCAAGACCACCTGTTTATAACGCCGAGGTTTACCCGATGATTTTAAAATTCGACTCTACAACCGTAGGTGATACATCGGCGATGAAACTATATCTTGTAAATACCGGGAACAGTGAAGTATTTATAAGCCAGTTAACAGTGCCGCTGTCAAATTTTAAGGTAAAAACTTACGATCTTTCAATACTTCCCGGCTTGCTTGGCGAAATTGAGATGCTGTTTATCCCCGATTCAACAATAGACTATAGCTCAAGTATTATAATCAATTTTAATAATCAAGTATTAAGTGCAAAGATAACCGGGACCGGGAAAAGTGCAGTTTCGCATGCTATAGCTAATAATACCAAAACGGTTGGCTTTTCATTAGCACAGAATTATCCAAATCCTTTTAATCCGTCTACAAAAATAGAATTTTATACACCCGAAGAAACTCAGGTGCAGTTATTTATTTATAGTCTTACCGGTCAATTAATAAAAACACTTGTCGATGAAAATATGGGACCGGGTGTTCATCAAATAGAATTTAAAGGGGATGGATTTGCCTCCGGTATCTATTTTTATGTCCTTAAGTCGGGTAGTTTTTATCAATCAAAATCGATGATGTTATTAAAATGAAAAAGCTGTTTTTACTTATAATAATTATTCAAGGGATGATTATGGCACAAACAAGTTTTAACGAACTTACAATAAATATCAAAAACAAACTTGATTCCGCAGAGGGCACTTATGCGCTGGCGTTTAAAAATTTGCAGACAGGCGAAACAATATTTTATAATGAAACGGAAGAATTTCACGCAGCAAGCACCATGAAAACTCCTGTGATGATTGAGGTGTTTAAGCAGGCTGCCGAAGGTAAATTTTCGCTTGAGGATTCAACACTTGTAAAAAATGAGTTTAAAAGTATCGTAGATAGTTCCATTTACCAAATGGATATTTCCGATGACGGAGGTGAAAATTTATATAAATATATCGGGAGTAAAAGAACAATTAGACAGCTTGTTTACGATATGATTACCGTGAGCAGCAATCTTGCAACAAATATCTTAATTGACCTCGTCGACGCAAAAAGTGTAATGGAAACGATGAAAATATCTGGCGCCAATGTTATTAAAGTATTGCGCGGGGTTGAAGATATAAAAGCATACGATAGAGGTCTGAACAATACGACCAACGCTTACGATTTAATGATTATTTTTGAAAAGCTTGCAAATTTTGAAATCGTGAGTAATGATGCGTGCAAACAAATGATAAATATTTTGCTTGACCAAAAATTTAATTCGCGAATTCCGGCGCTTCTTCCAAAAGATGTAAAGGTCGCGCATAAAACTGGCTCGATTACCGGTATTCAGCACGACAGCGGGATTATATACTTGCCGGATGGTAGAAAATATATATTGATTATTCTTTCAAAAGATTTAAACGAATCAAATAACAATGCGGCAATCCAGGCTGAAGTAAGCCGTATGATTTATGATTATTTTATGGAGCAGTAGACAACTTGCATAGTTTATTTTGAGCCACGTAAAGTTTAATTTATTAAAGTCATAGACTTAAGTTAACCGGTAAACCTTCCATTTTCATAATTTTTAATGCGTTGGTCGTCGGACACGGTCCTTTGCGAAGTTTGTAATCAAATATCATTTTTCCTTCACTTGCTTCTTCTCTAAAGTGATAGTTAAATATTTCCCCGTCACTCTCTAAACCGGTCAGTTCCAGATCGTGTGTAGTAATTAAACCCGAGCCATTAAGTTTTATTATTTCGTTTATAAATGATCGGCTTCCTTCTAAACGTTCGCGATTGTTGGTGCCTTTGAATATCTCATCTATCAAATAAAAAACCGGAATTTTCTCATTCACTTTTAGTTCATCGAGAAGCATTTTCAGCCGTTTAACTTCTGCATAAAAATAGGAAATTCCATCGGTAACCGAATCGCTTATTTTAATGCAGGTAAATAATCTTATTGGTGCAAAGGACATTTTTGACGCATTTACAGGTCCTCCCGCATTAGCTATTACAATATTTGCTCCAAGGCATTTGATAAATGTACTTTTGCCGGACATATTTGAACCGGTAACTATACAAACTTTGTTTTTTCCATCCAGGCTAAAATTATTTTTAACATTGTTATAAAATGGAATAAGTGGATGCGCAATGTTTTCAGCTTTTAGAGAAAAGTAATTTTCGCCGCAAACCAAAGAGGGGAATGTGTATTCCGGGTTGAGCGTAGCAAAAGTTGCAATTGAGTTTACTGCTTCTAATTCATAAAATAATGACAGCCACGCTTCTATTTTTTCGGATAAACTGCTCTTCAGGTTCTCAAGCTTAACCGCGAAAAAAAAATTCCACGGGAAAATAAAATTTAATGTAATTGCTGTCACCGGGTTTTGTTGAAATGCAAAAGCAGTGTTTATTCGGCTCAACTGCTTTAAGTAATAACTTGGCGAGTTATTTTTAAAAGCGCTGCAAAACTCTGATGTGGTTTTATTTTTTCCAAAATTAAAAGTTTCAAGAAAATTGAATATTTTGTAAAACCTACCTAACTCTTCTTCTACATCCAGGGTTTGTTTAAACGATGCTTTTGTTTGCCTTGAGTTAAAAAAATCTATTCCGATATAAATAAGAGTGGTAATTGAAAAATAAGGCGGAAGGATATTTAATAACCATAATAAAAACAGCCCAAAGTTTAATGGAATCAGAATAAATAAAAAATTCAGTATTCTTTTTAATCTGTTCGGGTTAATGTTTGTTTTGAGTGATTCCTTTATTCTTTTACCGCTCAAATATTTTTTTGATGATAACCTTCCGAACAATAAAAGCTTTAACCGAAACTGTTCCATATATTTTAGTTCGCTTACAAGTTGCTGCCTTTTTTTTACCGTTTCAATATTAATAGAAGGCTCTAAAAATTTGTTTAATAATTGATGATGTCCTTCCAAAGAAGTGCTCGTATCAATAAGATGAATCAATGAATTTTGTCCGCTTACGGATAAATCATATGCAAAAGGATGGTGTGTATCGTCTTTATCAACAAAACCGTATGGAATTTTTTCCCAGTCAAGGTTCATCCGTGCGATAAGCTCTTTTTTTATTTCTATCCATTTAGTGTTTTTTTTAATTGCCAACCCTATGGTATTCTGTATGCGGGTAAAAAAACCGAGAGGAATAAAAAGAATGAAGGCGGATAAAGCAAGGTATCCATCAAACATAAAAAACAAAGAAAAAAAGAATACGAGGAAGATGATAAAAATTAATAGTTTTAAACTCCCTACACGGGCAAATCTTTTATTCAGCAGAAGAAGTCGTTTTTCAAATCTTTCAACTGATTTATTTAAATCTTTTTCAATTTGTGTTCTCATTATCAACAGTCAATACTGATTGTAAATTTGCTACTATAAAATAATTTCTTTGTACAAATAACGCCAATTTATTTTCCAAATTTATTTTCCTTCGGAAATCTAACACTTAAATTAATGAAAGAAATAAAAGAAAATTGTAGCGCAACGTATTGGCGCTGTTGCGCTATGAGTGGATGGAAAGTTTTTTTACAGAAGTAATCGGGCATCGAAGTTTAAAACTACAATCTGTTTGATAGTATGGTGATAAGTGCGTGTCATAATTTAAACTACATAAAAAACCACATTTACTCTATTGGGCAGTCAGATTAATAGTTCCATCTTTGCAAAGCAAAAATTAAAAATTGTTAATTTATTTGCAATTTTTAATTTATGATAGTTTAGTGATTTGAGTATTTATTTTACTTTACTCATAGAATATGGAAGCGATGCACTGAACGATGGTCTCCTCATTGCATCGTCCCTCATAATATAGCGCTTGTGTTGTCTTTACTTTAAACCGTATCTTGTTGGTAACAAAGCTCAGTAGCACCCTCTGATGAGTTTATACCTGTTGCGCGGTTTTTGTAAAACAGCCTGGCGCTTTTTTTTTACCGACACAATATCTTTCATGCAAATAAAGATTTTACCCTGCTGCAATCGAATAAATTTTTTTACCAAATCAATTGGCATTCAGTCTTGTTAAAATCAGAGAGTTTTCTGATCAAGAATAATCCAGAACTAAATTAAACAACCAAAATTTAAATAGACTGCAACTAAAGCTTTAACCACTTCAATTTGATTCAAAACGAAAAAATCGGCTGACGCAGATTAAAATCTTAATAAAAAAGCAAAAAAAAATAGGTTTAGGAGTGGATTTTTTATTTAGTTAAATTATATTTGCACTGATTAACAAATTCATTAACAAAATAATGTTTATCCTATGCCAAAAATTAATTTAACAAACAAACCTACCTCCGAGCAGATTAGGATAATCAATGATTATATTGCTCGCAGGAAACAGCATAAAGAGCAAGGTGAAGTCACCGTTGAACATCTGGTTAGTCGTTTTAAACATAACCGTTTAATTAACGATAAAGCCAAAGCAGCGCATTTTAGAAAACTGCTTCATATTATTACAACCGGTGAAAAACAGTATTTTGCAAATCACCAGAGGAGACATTAATACTGCTTTAAGTGCTGATTTTTGTTCTAGTGTGGCTTAAATCCGGGACTAACTTTAGTACCGGATTTTTTTTACCATTTGTTGAAGTGCACTTTTTCTTCTTTATACCTATACTCACCTTTTAATTCTTCGCCGGGGTAACCAATAGAAATTACCGCGATAGGAAAAATATTGACGGGGAGGTTAAATAACTCCTTAACATTTTTTACGATATCCTCAAGCGGATAAACAGCTATCCAGCAAGCTCCTAATCCAAGTGCGTGAGCCGCGAGCAAAATATTCTGAATGGCTGCGGCAGTATTTTGAATATTATAGGTTAAATTATTCTCAACCGATTCATCGGCGCAAACCAAAATTGCTGCACCGGCATCCTTTAACATTTCCGCATGTGGAACCGCTGCAACTATCGAATCAATAACTGTACGTTCATCGGCAACTAAAAACTGCCACGACTGCAGATTCATTGCCGAGGGGGCAGTCATCGCGGCTTCCAACATTTTTTTTATTTGCTCACTATTAATATTATTTTCTTTATACTTTCTAATACTTCTTCTATTGAAAATTGCTTCAAAGGTTTCCATGGGTCTCCTATAATTTTTTATTTGCGGCACAAAGTTAAAAAATGATATTGATAAATAATCTCTCAGAATAATAAAAAAGATTCATAATTTATTTTCGGGAACTTGATTTATCATAAATATTCTTCTACTTTTCAAATGGCAGTGAGTTTTAATTCGCAAATTTATCCTTATTTGTTTTTGTTGCACATTATTCATTCAGCACAATTAATCGAGATTAAATGCTACCTGACAAAGAAGAAATATTACTTAACCTAATTGAATTGATAAAGAATGACGATACAAAAGCATTCAAGGAATTTTATTATCTATATCAGCCGGGCATTTTTCATTTTTTGTATCGATATACATCCGACACTGATACCGCGAAAGATCTTACTCAGGAAACCTTTATTCGGTTCTGGTTACACAGGTACAATTTAAAAATATCCTCTTCAACTGCGGCTTATTTATACAAATCAGCAAGAAACCTTGCTATTAATCACTCAATAAAAAGTTCGAGAACAAGCAGGATAGATGACCAGGATGAGACTCTAATCCATTTAAGTTTAAACCCGGAACTTGAATACGAAGCTGTTTTTTTGATGGATGATTATCAGAGGGCGATTGAAAAATTACCCGAAAGATGCAGGGCAACTTTTATTTTAAGCCGTTTTTCAGGTTTCGATTATTCCGAAATTGCGGATATACTCGGGGTTTCGTTACAGACAGTAAAAAACCAAATGAATAAGGCAATTTCGGTACTAAAAAATTTATTAGCAGTTTATTTAAATTAATCTTACTATTGCATAGTACTTTTTTCTGTTTTATCTGTATTACGTATAAGAATACTAAAAAAGATTATGAACAGAATAAAAAAGTCAGTCGATTCACAGTTTTTAATTCGGGTTATCGAAGAAAAAGTTAGCCCCGAGGAAAAGGAATTTTTCGATCACTGGCTTTCCGAATCAGAAAAAAATAAAGAAGAATTCAGTACTTTGATTTTATTGTGGGATAAATCGGGTTCTTCAAGAACACCCGAAACTCCCGACCCGGATATTATGTGGAGGAGGATTATCAGCACCCTCTCTAACCCTACAAGTCCCTCCTTGTCCCTTAGCTCAATGAAATCCTCCTCCATTTTTAATAAATCCTCAAATCCGGATCAAAAATATTTTTACAATCAACCAAAACATCATACTTTTAATTACATCTGGTTTAGAGTTGCAATAATTCTATTGCTTTCGCTCGGTGTTTATTATTTGTTTGATGGGCGCAGCAAAATAACTTCCAACAATGCCACAGTTATCAGTGAGACTAAAAGTTTTGAGACAAAACTTTACACACTTAAAACTCATAATGGAGAACGGATTACTTTTCCACTCGGCGATGGTTCAATTGTCTATTTAAATTCCGACAGCAAACTTATTTATCCTTCATCTTTTTCCGATTCTGTAAGAAAAGTTGAATTAATTGGTGAAGCATATTTTACAGTTAAACATGACCATGACCGTCCGTTTGAAGTAATAAGCGGGGCAGCCAAAATAGTTGTTACCGGAACAGAGTTTAATATAAAAAACAGGAAAGAAAATATAAGCGTTGTTGTGGCGGAAGGTTCGGTAAAAACCACTTCAAGTTATGACAAAAAAGTTTTTACGTTGCGAAGGGGTGAGATGATTACATATTCGAATGAAAATAAATCAAGTTATCTTGCAAAAGCAGATTTTTCCCAAACCCTTGCTTGGCGCTCAGAAAAATTAGCTTTCAATCAAACACCGCTGCTTGATGTTGTTGAAGAAATTGAGAGGTATTACAATCTCGAAGCTTCATTTAATGATAATGAAATTAAAACAAAAACTTTAACCGGAATCTTTAATACAGATTCACTCGACAAAATTTTATCAATAATAAACCTTACTTTAGATGTAAATATTTCCAGAAACGGGAATAAATTAATGATAGCTAAAATAGATAACGAATAAATTTTATTTTGCTACCATAAGCTATTTCAGATAATATATCAACGTGCAGTTTCAAATTTATATTGAAATTGTTTTTCATAGATAGAAAAATTTTAATCGGGATAAAATGAAAAGCACATATTTTACTATTGTTTTGTTTAGTCTTCTCCTTTTGGTTCCGCTGAATGGACAGCAGGAAGATATTTATGTTACCGAAACATCACAATCTTCGGCCGAAGAAGATTTCGGTTCGGTACCGATACTTCAAACTGTAACCATTAGCCGGACACCCATTACAGGCTTGTCATCAAAAATATCAATTTATGTTGCCGACGCCAATTTAATTGAGGTGCTAAAAGAAATTCAGCGAAAATCCAGCCTTTCATTTATATACGAAGATGAATTACTCGATGTTGACGGTATAAATTTATCAGCCGAAAATGAAAGCGTCTATGAAATATTATCAAAGCTTTTGAGTCCTTACCACATTAGCTTTTATGAATTTCAAACAAACAAAATTGCGCTTGCAAAAAAGGATAAAATTGATGAAAAAACGGGCGAAATATTTGGAAAAATTAAAGATGAAACAGGTGAATATTTAATTTGTGCCAATGTAATTATTAAAGAACTTGGCATAGGTTGTGCATCCGATTCAAAAGGTTATTATTCAATTCGTAATGTAAAACCTGGCAATTATACAGTTGAGGTTTCATTTATAGGTTACGAAAAATATACCAAAAAAATCATCATCGTACCCGGAAAAAAAGTTGAATTAAATATTACATTAAAATCATCCGCATTTCAGATTGGCGGAATTGAAGTTGTCGGTACAACCGATTTGTTACCGAAAGATGTAAACACAAAAACATACATTAACAGCGGCGAAATTGAACATTATCAGGCTTCAAGTTTAAAAGATGTTCTTGACTTAGTGCCCGGTGTTCAAAAAACAGATAATCCGGGTTTAGGTAAAACTTCACAAATTGCAATTCGCGGCGATGAAAGCGACCAATTATCTGCGTTCGGTACTTTAATTATGATTGACGGAGTTCCGATGAGCAATAATGCAAATCTTCAGTTCGAGCGGATGAGCGGCTCAAAGTTCGGTTCGTCAAACATAGGCGCCGGTATTGATTTGCGTACCATCCCTGCAGATAATATTGAATCGATTGAGGTAATTACAGGCCTTCCGTCTGTAAGGTATGGAGATGTAACTGCGGGCGTTATTAATGTGCAAACAAAAATCGGAAAATCCCCCCACAGGTTAAAATTCAAAAATAATCCTGATACGCGTGAGGGTAATCTCGGTGGCGGATTTTTGGTTGGTGATTATGGTTTAAGCTATAATGTTAACATTGCACAGAGCGAAAGAGATATTAGAAAATCGGGTGATGAGTATTTGCGATTAACCGGACAGGCGGTTTTTTCCGGTAATTACTTTAACAACGCTTTAAACATGAACAACAAACTAAATTTTCAAACTATTCATGATGAAGAAGAACCAAAGGGTGATGTTCAGCAGACTAAAAATTATAACAGGGGTTTTACACTTGGACTTTCAACCTGGGGCAAATATAAACCCGAAGATGGAGTATCTGCGGTTGATTTTAATCTCTTTGCAACGATGCGCCGCGAAAACTCAATGAAGTCCCGCCTTGTGCAGTCCGATCTTCGAATACTGCCAAACGGCGATACAGTCTCTACATATCTTGGTAAAGTAGAAACACAGGGTATTGAATGGACATTCGGAGGAAGGCTTGAGTGGAACCGTGTATTTTATACAGGTAATGTAATACACAAATTTTTACTCGGTATAGATCCTCAATATAACGCTAATACCGGTCAAGGGCTTGTTTTTGATACTCTCTTTAGTATTTACGGGGTGGAATCCGGAAGACGACCATACAGCTTTGATGATATCCCGGGACAGCTTCTTATGAACATATATGCCGAAGATAAATTAACAGGCAATTTTTTCTTTGATTACAGTATGATGCTTGGTTTTAGATATGAGATGTACCGTCCCTATGAATTTAACCTTTCGGGGTTATGGGGAAATGGAGATATTGTGAAGTCGCACCAGGGCACTTTTTTTAATCCCCGTGCAAATTTAATGGTATATTTTTCTGAGTTTAACCAGATACGTTTAAGCGCTGGAACAACATCCAAATCCCCTTCGATGAACAGAATTTATCCGCCGGACGATGTTTTTAGGTGGCGTAACCCGCTCGATAGTGTGATACAATTTTTTAGATACGATACGCGGGTACCCGAGTTAAGAGGGTATAAAGAAGCTCAGTATGAAGCAGCTTTTGATCAGAAGATTTCCGATATCCTCGGTATTTCAATTTCTGCTTATTATAAAAATAGAATTAATGAGCCGGAAGCTGTAAGTGTTCCTGTATTTTTTATTGGTAAGGCAGGTACCACAAAAAAAGCTTTTTACATCGACAGCTACTCAATTTCATCGAATGTTGGTTATACAAACAGTAAAGGTCTTGAGTTTTCACTTCGAACAAAAAAAATTAAGCCCTTAAATATGGAGTTTCAAATTGTCGGTTCATACAATTTCTTAAAATACGGTAGCAACCGAAATGTATACTCTACTTTAAATGATACAACCAAGGGGCAATATTCCAATTATTCTTTGGCTCAATTTGGAGTGGATACTCTAATCGGCTGGACCTACCCAAGCGGCGAAAATTGGAATGACAGGTTACAGCTAAATTATTATGTTAAATATACAAATGCACCTCTCGGTTTATGGGTAACATTAAGAATCGAACAACTTGTTTCTGAACGGCGACAAAATTTATCTCTTACGCCAGTGGATATGTCAAAATTGAACGAAACTCAGCTTATCCAATATTATTTTGATGGTGCAATAAAAAATAAACCTAACAAATGGTTGTTCAGCCTCAATATAAGTAAGTCGTTGTTCAAGGGCGCCGAAATAAGTTTTTATGTTAATAATTTTCTGGATGACGATGCTGTCTACCGTTACTGGAGTTCTCCAACAAGAATGGTAGATGATATTAGAAACCCATCGCTCTCGTATGGAATTGAATTCAGCATGATTTTAAATAACTTCTTTTATTAAGTGAGTTGGTTATGAAAACAATAAAAATACTAATACCGTTGATATTTTTTGCGCTAATGTTTGGCTGCGAAGAAAAACCGCCAACCATGCACGATGGTGAAGCGACAATAGAATTTTTGGCTTTGTTTAATACATCTACGGATTCCTTGAACCCGAATTATATAACATTGTCTAACGCCAAAGTAATATTAAGTTCCGAGTACGGTATACAAGTTAAAAAGACAGACGCGAATGGTGTATTTTATTGTACCGGTTTGCCGTCTTCTAACTATAATATGTCAGTCCGGATGCCACGACCTGGGTATCCCAAAATTTTACTTACTGCTAATCTGAAAGACGTAGCGGTAACATCCGGTCAAGCATTTTATGATACTGTTTATGCCGAGCCAATTTCAAATTCCGGAATTGCAATAAACGAAATTTATTCAGGCGGTCCGTTAAATAATTTATTCTTCTTTTACGATCAATACATTGAGTTATACAATTCCAGCGACTCTGTTCAATATCTTGACGGTTTTATTGTAATGCGGGTTTCGGGCAACAACGATGGCAAGGGATCGGGAGCGGATGAAGATGATGACAATGATATGGATGGAGTTACTTATATTTTCAAATTTCCGGGATCGCCGGGTGAAAAAAATCACCCCATTGAACCCGGTCAGTTTTTTACACTTGCATCCGATGCAGTCAATCATCAAAACTCAATGTCAACAAGTATCGATTTGAGTAACGCAAGCTGGGAATTTTATAATCAATATTCATCAACTGACATCGATAACCCGAATGTACCGAATTTGATTAATCTTCGATCCGATAGAACCGTTGATTTTTTAATAAATCTTGTTTCCGATATTATTGTTGTAGCATCAGGTGTTGACACAGCATGGGTTGACGGCATTGATATTTCAACCATTATTGATGGTGTCGAATACCAATCGAATCCGACGAGTATGCAGACGCTTGACGACAGAATTGACAGGGGTTTTGCATTAAGTCCTCCAAAATACGGCGGACAATCTATACAGCGACGTGAACCCGGCGAAGATACAAATGATTCTTCACTCGACTGGGAAATTATTCCACACCCGACACCGGGTCATCAAAAATAAAGGACTTCTTAATGGAAAATGTTGTTGAAGTAAAAAACTTAACACACTATTACGGTAAAAAACTCGTTTATGAGAACCTAAATTTTAATATTAAGCGGGGAAGTATTTTCGGGCTTCTCGGTAAAAACGGTACCGGCAAAACCACAACAATCAACATTCTTAACGGTTTTCTTAAACCTGCTTCCGGGCAGTGTTTAATGTTTGGTGAGGAATCGTACAAACTTTCGCCCCAAACAAAAGCCCGTGTTGGATTTCTTATTGAAGGTCATATTCAATATAGTTTTATGAATATTTACCAAATAGAGAAATTTTATTCAAAGTTTTATCCAAATTGGAAAAAAGAACCCTACTGGGAATTAATGGCTAAATTAAAAGTTACACACGACCAAAAAATATCAAAAATGTCTTGTGGTCAGCGTTCGCAAGTGGCTCTTGGTTTATTGCTTGCACAAGACCCGGATTTGCTAATTCTCGATGATTATTCTATGGGTTTGGATGCCGGTTACCGTCGTTTGTTTATTGATTATTTGAGCGAATACGCAAAAGCCGAAGGCAAAACTATTTTTATAACTTCGCACATTATACAAGACCTCGAAAATTTTTTAGATGATTGTGTAATCATCGATTATAATTCGGTGCTTGTTACTATGCCGATAAAGGAGTTCCAACAAAAGTTTAAACACTTTCGCTTTGATACTCCCGATCAGAATCTTATTATTGAAAAAAATGAGATAGTAAGAAATTTTGAAAACATAAAAGGTCACGCATCTGTTTATTCGTTTTCGGATATGGATAGTGTAAATGAACACCTCCAAAAAATAAATGTTCCATACAGCAATTTGCGTTTAGAGAGTATGAGTTTAGAGGACGCATTCATCGGAATTACAGGAAAATATTAATATGAATAAAGCAATACTTTATAAAGAATGGTTAAAAGTAAGATGGGCATATCTTGCCATGTTTGTAGTAAGCCTTCTCGTTTTAGTGTATGTTTGGTTGATGATAAGCAAACAAATTGAATTTAATGACGCAAAGGCATTATGGGGCGTCATTATTTTCAGGAAGTACAAATTTTTTAGCAATATAGAATATATACCTTTGCTTATCGGGCTGGTTATTGGCATAACGCAATATGCTCCTGAAACCAGTCAATCACGTTTGAAACTTACGCTGCATTTACCTGTAAACGAAAATAAAATTCTTATGCAAATGCTTGCCGCAGGTTCTGCTTTAATTACAATTTTATATCTTTTTATTGCCGCTGCACTTACCATAATAACATCCATTTATTTCCCGAAGGAAATTGTAAACGATATGCTTGTTACAATTTTGCCCTGGATACTTAGCGGTTTTGCCGCTTATTTTACTTGCGGAGCCGCGTTTGTAGAACCGGTCTGGTCGAGGAGGATAATTTTAGTAATTGGTGCGGTTGCCTTTATCTCCCTTCTTTATTTTGAAGGCGACCATACATTTGCCGCGATACTCCTTTTTGCAATAGTTACTTTTTTATTTCCATTCTGGACCCTTTTAACCGGATACAATTTTAAGAGAGGGATAAGATGACCTTACCAAAATTCGGACGATTACTTTTAATTATTTCAATAATATTTATTCTGGCAAATTATTTGCCCGAATTTTATTGGCTAAAATTTGATACTCCGGTTAGTAAACCTTTAGTCAGCTACAGCCCGGTACTTAACACATTTCTAAGCGGATCTTTCGATAGAAATCAGTTCCTTTGGGCGGATGGTACAGGGAACAAATATTCTAGAACAGATTATGAACAATATTCACCTGCGTCAAATTACAGGCAGTTATTGTATGATAAAAAATTACCCGACACTTTAAATGGTGTGGTGATGGATTTGGATTCACTCCGTCTCCATAGAATAATGTACCGTATAACGCCGCAAGCTATTAATTCGTGTCAAATCCAATTGTGGCCTTTGCTTGAATCCGCCTCCGGCAGGATTAGACTCGAAATGCCGGACGACTTTTTCAGAATAGATGAAAATGGCATTACTTTTCTAAATACTGAAAAAAACGCAATTGAAGAAGAAAAAAGTAAGCTGTTTACGGATGCTATGTTAAAAGAAAATTTTTCTTTCCCGGCTAAATTAATAGCAGGTAATCCATCAACCATGAAACCGTTTGACGAGGGATATTTTATATTAGATTCTCAGAATAAACTATATCATTTAAAAATGGTAAAAGGGCAGCCGTTTTTCCGTTATACGAATAACCCGTCCGATATAAAAATAAAATTTATTCTTTTCCAAGAAACAAACCTCCGCCGTTTTTATGCTGCCGCGATTTCAACCGACAATAAAATTTACAGCATATTATATGATAACTATAAAATGTTACAACTGCCGATAGACAACTATAATTTGGAAAAGGATAAATTTGTTTATATGGGCGACTATATAAATAAAAATCTACTTGTAGAGAATGATAAAGTTGTTACCGACTACGCAACGGATAATAATTTTAAATTTATAAAAAAGTTTTCCAATAATTATTACGATGGTTCAAAAGATGCTGCCATAAGTACGGCAAATGTTTTATTCCCCTACACATTAAGTTTCATAGATCAAAACAGCGGAATGATTGACGTCTTTTTCAATTTCTCCGACTGGCGTGCTTTGTGGGGAATATTAGTTTCGCTGGCTTTGGCTTTATTTATTCTTAAAAAAAGAAAAGCCGCATACGGATTAAATTATTTAGATATTGTAATTGTTGCAATATCCGGCATATACGGGCTAATAGCTATAGCTCTAATAAAAAATATTGACTAACTCCCGGAGTCTGTAAAAATGTTTAGATTATTATTTGGATGTTTGTGTCTGCTTATGTTTGTTCAAAATTCTTTCGGACAATCGTTGAGGATGCTTTCCATGGGAAATGTTTCGTACGCGATAAACGATGAAGATAACGATTTGAACCCGTATAATTTTGACGGCAATCCTGCATGGTTTTATAACGATGAGAAAATCTCATGGTTAAAAATTATCCCATCAAGTTCTAATCAGTGGGGGAACTATAAAAAGTTGTATACCCCCGCAAGACAAAACAATTACAACATGACTTTTAGAGGCGTTAAAACGCTTGGCGAAGACGGAACATTTCTGGGCGAGACGTCATACTTATATGAAACCCGCAGAGGAGTTAAGAGTTCCTTAAAATACGATCCATATTTTGGCGGCGCTTTTTTCTTTAACGATACCTCATCAGGCAATTTTAGATACGATGGCCCAAATGTTAAGTTTATGTACGGATTAGAAGTACTGCCCGGTTTATTTGGCGGGGCTTCATTCAATTACTGTATTTTGAACGGATTAAAGGATATCTACACACGCTCCGAGTCTCACTTGCGCGAGGTGGGCGGAAACCTTGGCTTTGCTTACCAATTTTCCGATAAATTAGTTTTAGCTGCGGATTATGAAATGTCGGACTTTCTCGAAAAAATAGTTGCAAAAAGTGAAGATTTATTGGATGTAGAAAATTATTATTTCCGGGGCGAAACGTTCTCAATCAGAAAGCGGTCGAGTAGTGTAAGTGATAAAACGCGGCGGACATATAATAAAACAGGTTTACAAATTTACTCAGTTCCTATCAGTTCCCTCGAAATTGCCGCCGCAGCCAGTTTTAGAAGAGACTTTGAACTTACATTGATTCCTTATGTAAAGGACAACGAATCATATCAGGAATTTGAGGAGGGAAATTCCAAGTTTTATACTTATAACGCAAAAGCGTCAGTCAGGTATTTTGCAACCGATAAACTAATTGTTGGAGTTAATTCGGAGTACAATAAAAGAAATTCGTGGTCAAAAAATCCCGATAGAAACCTTTTACTTTGGGAGTGGAATATTTCAGGTATATCTGCCGGAGCCGGAGCTTCTTACCAGATACTTAATAATGCACTCGTTACTGCCGAGTATAATCTTATATCGTCGGATGGAGATTCTTCAAAATATATTGACAGTCGATTTACAACTACAAAATCAATAGATAATCATATAAGGCTCGGCACTGAAATTACGATTATGCCCGGTTCATTTTTGCGTGCCGGTTTTAATTATTCAATGATTGAAAATGATTTTATCTTCGGCGGTAAAGATGTAAAGTTTATCAGGGCGTCTATAGGTGCGGCGTTTTTAATTTTTAAAACTATTACACTTGAAGTCTATTCAAGTTATAGTTTATTAAACCCTTCGTCAGGAAGCACTCAGCGAGATTGGTTGGAAAGTATTGTTTCACTTAAGCTATTGAACTTTTAAGAAATTGCATTTAACAAGGAGCACTTATGAAAAAAATATTAGTTACTTTTTTTTCACTTTTTATAGTTATCGCTGCATCCGCGCAATGGCGGGTTGCAGTTGAACAAACCTCTACCTCAATTTATGGAACATTTATGATCAGTGAGACTATAGGTTGGAAAGTTGGAGCAGCAGGTAAAATTTTTAAAACCACCGACGGTGGTCAAACGTGGAATATGATTTATCAAAACGATGTCGATGGTTTTAGTTTTACTTCCGTCTCATTTGTAAACGAAAATATTGGATATGTTGCAGGGTCCGACGCCACTGTCGTCAAAACAACAGATGGCGGATTAAATTGGAATACAATTATAATTTCCGGAGAAACCAATGACTTAAAAGATGTTTGCTTTGTCGATGAAAATACAGGTTGGGTTATTTCCGCTGTTTCAAGTACTTCAAATGTTTATAAAACTTCAGATGGCGGCGCTTCCTGGACACTTGACCTCGTTAATTCGACAAGTGATTTTGAAGACATAGATTTTTTTGATGCTAACCACGGAGTTGTTTGCGGAGGCGGTGTTGGTGTAGTAGACATTTATTACACAACCGATGGTTCAACCTGGACTAAAGCGCCGGTGCCCGTTCTTGGCGGATTCAACTATACAAGAAGTGATGCCCGCGCAGTTGGTTTTGCTGATGTAAATACAGTTTATATTACAGGTTGGGGTTCATCGGTCGGAATGCAGCCGAGCATCCAACTTAAATCGCTTGATGGCGGCGCGACATGGACTTTCTTAGTACAGCCGGAGCAATATAGAACTTATTGTAATCTTAACGCAATCTATATAAAGGATGGTCAGAACGGTATGTCAGTAGGCGGCGCTGCTTACGATGGGAGTGTTATTGTTAGAACTACAGATGGCGGACAAAATTGGATCCCAATACACGCGCCGTTCGGTGGAACTTGTAATTCGATTTTCGGAATAGACGACAAAGTTTGGGTCGGTTTGAATGGTGGCGCTATGGCATATTCTCCCGATTTCGGAAATACATGGCAGTTATTAACCCCCATTCCAGGGACGTCATTGTACAGCATTGTTGCTGCCGGAAACTCAATTTATGCAGCCGGGTACGATGGACTTGTAGTAAAAAGTAGTGACAAAGGATATTCATGGAGTGCATCCTATGCGTATAATACCAAATCGTGCCCAACAATAAAAGAAATTTCTTTTATTGATGAAACCAACGGGTATGCGGCAAGAAGTTATCGCGGATTTAATAAAACAATCGATGGCGCTCAGACCTGGACACAACTTTTAACTGATACAATGATTAGCGGTCCTTCAACCGAATCGGTATATTTTATAGATGAAAATAACGGCTATGTTGTTGGTCGTGCAGCTTCGAATGTGGACATGATTTACAAAACAACCGACGGCGGAGCCACATGGACTGAAAAATCAAACCAGTTCTTCAAAGATTTGTATGGTGTCGGTTTTTACGATATTAATAACGGCGCCGTTGTTGGGAAGGATTTAATTGCGGGATATACGACAGATGCAGGCGCAACCTGGCAGGCTTCTACTCTCAATGGCGTACCGTCCGGTTTTTCAACGTATGATTTTTCTAAGCTAAAATTTTTCGACGGTCCGAATGGAGTTGCGGTTGGTCAAAAGATGATTTTTTACACTTCTGACGGAGGCGCAAACTGGAATTATGTAAACCTTCCATGGTTAGACGAAGATATTGAGGATGCCGCGTTTGAAAATACTACTCACGGGTATGCAGTTGGAGACAAATATCTTCTCGAAACTTTTGACGGCGGTAAATCGTGGACAGACATTGCCGATACAAATTTGATGAAGGGTTTTTCACTTAATGATGTATCTGTTGATGACGAAGGTTATGTATGGATATGTTCATCGACAAGTAAGGTATTCACTACTGCTCCGGTATTATCTGTTAATGATGATAACGCTGCTATCACAAATTTCAACCTCGCTCAAAATTATCCCAACCCGTTTAACCCGGTAACAAATATCGAGTTTAACATAAAAAATAATTCTCGCGTAACCTTAAGAGTTTACGATTTACTGGGGCGTGAGGTTGCAACGTTAATAAATGGTGTAATATCGCATGGTAATCATAAATTGCAATTTGATGCCTCATCACTGGCAAGCGGAATTTATATTTACCGGCTAAACGCTGACGGAATAAGCATCAGCAAAAAAATGATACTTTTGAAATAGGGAAATGTAAGTTGATGAAAATTTTAATTGCTCTCATAATTATCTTCAACTCACCGGTCTGTTTTACACAGACCGGTTTTTCTGTGGAGGAGAAAACAGGATTCGAGTCAATCTCTTCAGATGAAATTTTTAATAATATTTCATTTTTAGCATCAGACAGCCTAAAAGGGCGCGCAGCAGGAACAGATGAAAATTTAATTGCCGCAATGTTCATCGCGCAAAAATTTTATGAATACGGTCTTCACCCAGCCTTTTCTAATCCGAGACTTTCACGGCTAAAAACTGAAATGCAGCGCGAAAGTTTAGATATAAAAAAATCCGGTAATTATGACGAGTATTTTCAAAAATATAATTTGGAAAAATCATCTTTAAGCGACAAAAACTATTTTAGTATAAATGAAAAAAGGGGAAGCGCAGATGTAATTATCAAATACTCTTTTGGCATTGATTTTTTTGTACAGTATAATGCTATAAATAATTTAAGAGTCACATCGCCTCTTGTATTTGCGGGCTTCGGTATATCCGATGGACCCGATGGTTATGATGATTATAAAAAGCATGATGGTTCAATTTTAGACGTTAAAGATAAAGTAGTTATTGTAATTGACGGATACCCAGGACAAGATGATCCAGGATCGGCATTCAATGTAAATAAAAAAACCGGATATATTAACCCGCGGTTAAAAAGTGAAACCGCAAGTGAAAAAGGAGCAATAGCAGTTATTATTATAGGTTCGCCGTTGAAAGCTGAACCACCAATGAGCATTAAGTATGAGCGGATCTCTGCTTCATTTCAACGGGAATCTTTTCATTTGCCCGAATTAAAAAATGACGGCATTCCAGTATTTTATGTAACTAGTGCTTGCGCAAAGAAATTGTTTGAAAATACAGATTTTAATTTGAAAAATGCTGTGGAAAATTTGGAAAATTCTTTACAGCCCGCGCCCTTTGAAATAACAAATAAAACAGTTTCATTTGAAATTAATTTTAATAATGAACTTATTACGACACAAAATGTTGCAGGCTTTATTGAAGGAAGCGATCCGGAATTAAAAAAGGAAGTCGTAGTTATCGGCGCCCATTACGACCACGTTGGGTTTGGCGAGTACGGGGCAATGAATAAAGACCAAAAAGGAGAAATACATAACGGAGCTGATGATAACGCTTCCGGCACTTGTGGACTCATCGAACTTGCAGAAGCATATTCAAAAGCTAAACCAAAACGGAGTATGCTTTTTATTGCGTTTAGCGCCGAAGAAAACGGAATGCTCGGCTCAAAATATTATGCATATGTTCAACCGATTTTTCCGCTTAATAAAACAATTGCTATGATGAATCTTGATATGATCGGAAGAAATGAGCCGGAACTTTTATGGATTGGCGGACCATTTTATAGCGATGATGTTAAAGCAATTGTTGAGAAGGCAAATAAAGAAATCGGTTTCGAGCTTCTTTATAATGTCGGTTTACTAAATTTTGCAAGCGACCAGGGTCCGTTTTTAAAAAAAGAAATACCGTCAATATTTTTCTTCGCCGGTTTGCATGATGACTATCATACCCCCTTTGATGATGTTGACAAAATTGATACAAAAAAAATTGAAAAAGTAACAAAGCTTGCGTATTTAACGGGAAGAATTTTAGGTGATGCCAAAATCTACCCCAAGTACAGAGCGCTTTCAACCGAAGAAAAAACCGAACTTGTAAAAGAATCTTTGGAACGCCAGCGAAAATTCAGAGGCGAAACAGAAAAATCAACTAAATAATTTTACGGCATAAAAATGAAAAAAAATGTACAAACTTTACTCTTCACTTTAATAATATTTTCAATGTTTGTCCTTTCAAACACATCCGCTGTTACACCGGGCGAATATCAAGAAGGGAAAGTTTACCGCCATAAACTTGATAATGGTCTTATTATCCTAACAATGGAACGCCACATAGCGCCTTTAATATATCATCAACTCACTTACAAAGTCGGTTCGCGTAATGAACAACTTGGAATTACAGGTATATCACATGTTGTAGAACATCTGATGTTCAAAGGGACGCCGAAATATGGTAAAGGCAAGGCATCAAAAATCATATCTAATAACAGCGGCATTTTTAACGCTTTTACAAGCAATGATATGACAAGTTACTATGAGTATCTTCCTGCAAATAAAATTGAAATTGCAATGGATATTGAATCCGACAGAATGCAAAATTCTTCATTTAATCATGATGAATTCACATCAGAAATACAGGTTATAAAGCAAGAAAGAAGAATGCGCAGTGAAAGCAAAGCCATCGGTATTCTTAACGAAATGATGAACGCAATTGCATACGATTCTCATCCTAATCGTGATCCTGTGATCGGCTGGCCTTCTGATCTTGATGCGGTTACAAGGGATCAGGCATACAATTATTACAAAACGCATTACACTCCTAATAACGCTTTATTAGTTTTGGTTGGTGATTTTAATACCGAAGCGATGCTAAAACTTGTGAATCAATATTATGGCGGAATACCATCTGGCCCGGAAGTAAAAGAAATTTCAGTTATCGAACAACCTCAGAAAGTAAGAAAAACTTTTTCCCTTTATCATGCTGATAATTCAAGCCCTTCAATCAGAATGGCGTTTCATGTTCCTACATATAAAGACCCCGATGCAGCGGCTTTGAGAATGGCAGGAATGATTTTATGTGAACGCAGCCGCGACGCACGTTTGTACAAAAGACTAATAGAGACAGACAAAATTGCAACAGTTGCCTCGGGTGGCTTTGGTATGGTAAAAGACCCGGGATTGTTTCAAATATCAGTCGGCTGCCGACCCGATAGCAGCCTTGAACGTGTTGAAGCAATTGTATGGCAAGAACTTAAAAAAATGCAGGATGAACCGGTTAGCAATCACGAGCTTCAAAAGGTAAAAAACCGCTACCAATTTAACCAGGTAAGCAGTTACCAAAAGAACGCTGACATCGGGACAAGGATGAGCCGCTATGAAGCCTATTTCGGGTATGAGATGCTTGAGGAGTTTGATAAAAGACTACTTGCCGTTACAAAGGAAGAGATACAATCGGTAATGAATAAATATTTCCAACCGGAAATGGTTACAATTGCTTACAGTTATCCGAAACCCGGTGCCGTTAAGGACTCAGTAACAGGCAGCGAGAATGAGGATGAAGGCGACATTCAATCTTTGAATGAAACTTATCCCGGTTCATTTTTCTTCACTTCGCCTTTAGAGGCAACCGTGATGATGGACGCTATCGCCAATATCCCCGGCGATGATATCATCAAACCAAAACCGATTGCGCCGATGATAAAAACCCTGAAACTTGAAAACGGAATAACAGTTTATGCAATTGAAAATCATCTTACTCCCACTATCAGTATTGCGGGAATTATTGAAACCGGTTTGATTACCGAAGCTCTGGAAGGGGGCAAGCCCGGCATTTCTACGCTTCTTTCGGATGTGATTAACAGGGGCACCGAAAAACTAACTTATGATGAGATGAGTGAAAGAATGGCATTTGTACCTTTTTCATTCGGCGTTAATGGAAGTTACAGCGGAATCTTTTTCTCAGGTTATTCATTGCTAAAAGACGCGGATGAAATGATGAATGTTGGTTTCGATCTTTTAACCAAACCAGGTTTGCGGAATGAGGAACTTGAAAAACTTAGACCCCGGCATATAATCTCAGCAAAAAATCGGTTCAAACAAACCGGGATGAAAGCTTTTTATTATATGTACAACAAGTTGTTTGAAGATCATCCTTATACACAATATAACAGCACCGTTGAATCTTTAAAAAGTATAACCCGCGACGATCTATATGCTCTTCATAAAAAATATTTTAGACCGGATAGAACAAGTATTTTAATGGTTGGTGATATGACCATAGACGAGATGAAATCGCTTGCAAATAAACACTTCGGCAATTGGAGCAGTGATTCGGATGCACCGGAAATAATAAACACGCCCCCGGTAAAAGAAGTAAAAATGAAAGAGATAAAAGTGTTCCCTGAAAAAGATTATACCGAATGTACAATCAATATCGGGTTTACACCATTTAATAATATAGATTCAAATGAGGATGAAATTGTATCTGTTTTAAACTATATTTTGGCTGGCAGTGCGCTAACATCTCGCATGGGTATTGAACTTCGCGATAAGCAAGGTTTAATATACGGTATAAAAAGCGAATTGTGGAAGCGAAGCGACAAAATTGGTTATTGGAAGTTTAACACCAAAACCGGTCCGCAAAACGTTGAAAAGGTGATTAGCGGAATATATAGTGAAATTAATAAATTGTTCGACGGCGGAATTACAGATGAAGAATTGAGTGCAGCAAAAAACCGTCAACTCGGGTTGCTTCCATTTTACATAGAAACCCCGGACGATGCTGCGCAGATAGCATTTAATGCGATGAAAGATAACGAACCTTTCGATCAGTTTGATAAAAAAGCCGAAAGGATTTTAAAGATTAGTAAAGAAGATGTAATGCGGGTTGCCCGCAAATATTTAACAATAGATAATTATGTAATAGTTGTAGATGGTCCGATCGAAGAAAATTCATTGGATCACTTGAAAGATAAAATCTAATTCTAATAAATAGTTCTTTATTCAATTATAAATGAAAGGATGAGGTTATGAGTCTTTTTACAAAAAAAACCTGTCTCATAATATCGGTTGTTTTCTTTTCTGCTGCATTAGCTTATTCTCAGGTTATCCCCGATTTTAATTGGGCAAAACAAATAAGCAGTACAGGGAAAGATTACGGTCGCTCTCTCGTTGTAGACGCTATAGGCAATGTTTACACTACAGGCTACTATCAAAATACCAGTGATTTTGGAAATGGCGTTACTTTAACAAGTTTTGGTAATTACGATTATTACTTAGCTAAATTTGACAATGTTGGAAACGCAGTTTGGGCTCGCGGCGGCGGCGGAACTCTTACGGATAGAGGTTTTGGGGTAGTGCTTGACCCTGATGGCAATATCCTGGTCACCGGTCACTTATACGGGACTGCAAATTTTAGCGACTCGATGCTTACCAGTGCAGGCAACCTTGATATGTTTATCGCAAAATATGACACAGCGGGAAATATTTTATGGATTAAACAAGGATTCAGTGTATCCCAATTATCTCCATACTCTATTGCCGTTGATGCCGCCGGTAACTCAGCAGTTGCATGTTATTTTGGCAGTTCAACCGCGCTTACAGCTACTTTCGGTAGTATAACTTTAACAACTCATGGAAACAGGGATGCAGCCGTTGTTAAATATGATCCGAATGGAACACCACTTTGGGCTGCGAATATGGGCGGGACTCTCAGTACAGAAGAGACGAGGGATGTTTGCTTCGACCCTGCAGGTAATGTTTATGTTACCGGTATGTATAATACCGAAGCTAATTTTGGTTCTATAGTATTAACAAGCAATGGCGCTACCGATGCATTTATTGCAAAGTTTGATCCAAACGGAAATATTCTTTGGGCTAAATCTGCAGGAGGTCCTTTAGGCGATATAGGTCAAGGCATAACATATGCAAACGGTCATATTTATGCTGTGGGTTATTATGATAGTGCTGCAACCTTTGGCACTTTCAATCTCAATACAGTTTCCGGTTTAGCCGGAGATGAAGATATCTTCTATGCAGTATTAGATCTTGACGGAAATTTTGTTAATGCATATGGATCTGGCGGAGCTGGTGATGATAATGCGGAAGATATAGTTTCGGATGCCTCAGGATATTTGTATATGACAGGTGAATTTCAGGAAACTGCTACTTTTTACACAACTACATTGACCAGCGCTGGCGGTGACGATGCCTTCATGATGAAGATAGCACCCAATAACGATATATTATGGGTTAAACAGGCAGGCGGTCTCGGAACCGAAAAAGGTTATGCTGCAGCGTGCGACCTTGGCGGTAATTTCTTAGCCACCGGTTATTTTCAACAGGGAGCTTCATTCGGTACTATTCAATTAACTTCAGCAGGTTCCGAAGATATTTACATAACAAAAATTGGTGATAATCCTGTTCCGGTTGAACTTGTTTCGTTCAATGCTTCTGTAGCTGGTAACAATGTTAATTTAAATTGGGTTACCGCAACGGAAATAAATAATTCAGGCTTTGTTGTTGAAAGAAAAGTCATTGACGGAATGTTTAACTCGGTTACATTTATTAAAGGTAACGGAACAACAACCAATCCTTCAAGTTACTCTTTTAATGATAAAGATTTGAGTGCGGGTAAATATAGTTACCGGTTAAAACAAATTGATCTGGATGGAACATCATCATATTCAAAAACAGTTGAAGTTGAGATAAGCCAACCGACAGAATTTGCACTAAATCAAAACTACCCTAACCCGTTTAATCCATCGACTGTAATTAGTTTTGAACTGCCTGTTGAGGCAAATGTTACAGTAACAATCTTTAACTCTCTCGGTGAAGAAATTAGCAAGGTTGTAAAAGGTCAATTAACAGCCGGTCATCATCAGTTTACTTTTGATGCGCATAATCTCTCGAGCGGTGTGTACATTTATAAATTATATGCTGCCGGTAAAAACGGTGAGCTATTTTCCACTTCAAAAAAAATGTCTCTAATACAATAACTTTAATCCGGGAGATGCCTCGGCATCTCCCTCTTATTAATATTAGGTTACTTCAATGAAAAATAAGATACGGCTAATTTTCCAATTTATAATTTTAGGACTTATCGGCTATGTAGCTGTACGTCCTCTTTTCGATTCCGCATATGTTGCCGATTTCGAGGCTTACTGCCCATTTGGTGGTTTGGCGTCGCTCGGTAGTAAATTAAACCAGGGAACAATGTCTTGCACAATGAGTGAAGTACAATTGATGTTGGGCATAGGTTTAATTGTTGGCGTAATAATTATTGGTAAGCTGTTTTGCAGCTATCTTTGTCCCATAGGCACAGTATCGGAGTGGCTTGGCAGGTTTGGTGAAAAACTAAAAGTTCGCATAAACATGCCTCGCTTATTAGATCGTCCGATGAGAGCTCTAAAATATGTGCTTTTATTTATCACCTTGTACTTAACAATGACGACGAGTGAACTTTTCTGTAAAGAATACGACCCATACTTTGCCTCGGCGAATTTGTTTGATAATGTTGACATAACAATGTGGTTTGCAATAACAGCATTAGCAATTGCAATTTTAGGCTCGATATTTTTCAGACTATTCTGGTGCAAATATTTATGTCCGCTCGGAGCTGTAAGCAATATATTTTTAAATATTATACCTGCTGCCGTAATTATTTTATTGTTCGTGGTTATAAATGCTCTAGGCGCTGAGATAAGTTATGTTTGGTTAATAGGTGCGCTCGTTCTACTAGGTTTACTAACCGAAGTTGGCTTCATGCGAAGTTTCTTAATGCCGTATCCTAAAATTACGCGTGATGAAGATAAATGTACCGATTGCGGATTGTGCGATGCAAAATGCCCGCAGGGTATAAAAATTTCGGAGTATAAAGAAGTTACTCACATCGATTGTAATTTGTGTACGGATTGTGTTTACCATTGCCCGCTAAAAAATACTTTAACTGTTGGTAAGAAAAAGAATTTCAAATATCTTGCCCCTATCGCCGTTACAATATTAATTCTACTAAGCCTTGGCGCTTCAACTCAAATTGAATTTAATACTATCAGCGAACGATGGGATAATTATAATCCGAATGGAGACTACGCTGAATACAAACAAACCGGTTTAAAAAATGTAAAGTGTTACGGCAGTTCAATGTCGTTGAAAAATACTTTGGATAAAATTGAAGGAATACACGGGTTAGATACTTATGCAAGTTCTCACACTGTTGTTATCTACTACGACCCCAAAGTAATTTCCGAAAAGAAAGTAAAAGAATCTTTATTCACACCGACGAAAATTCAGGTGCATATTCCTAAACCAGGCACAGTCGATTCGATTGCTGAATGGCAGGTTGGTATTTACGGATTATTCGATCTTTATGATTTCAATAATCTTTTTTATTCTCTAAGAGATAATGCCGCAGTTTATGGTTTTGAAACTCACTATGGCGAACCAGTTCTAACTTCAATCTTTTATGATCCGTCAAAAACTAATGTTGACGAGATGATTGCACAGATTGAGAGGGAAGAAGTTACAGCTAAAAAACCAACAGGCAACGAAGATATTGAGCTGGATTTTAATGTTGATGGTAAAGGAACAGTAAAAGATTATTTGCAGCTTTCGGAATACCGCCAACGTATATTCCGTATATACGACAGAGAATTTAATGACTACCAGGAATACAAACCTGAAGAATTGGCAGTTTTATCCTTCCCGATGCCCGAAGCAGGCGCCGCGCCGATGAGGAGATATTTCGGCTCGCTCACAAGCCATCTCTCTGCTGATGATGGTGTCGTTCGGATGTCAACAAGGTGGACAGATAAACCCACTGCATATATTTTCTTCGTGAAAGAAAAAACAACTGTGGAAAAAATAAAAGCAGCGCTTGTAAAACCTATGTTAACTGTTTTTATTAGCGACACTGAAACAAAGGATATAAAAAATCCATTTAAAATAAAGCCCGATGGCGAAGTAACAAACGCAACGGATTTAAAAATCGACATGGATGATGATTTGTGATTTAATATGTTATATTTAATTAGTAATTATTTAAAAAACAAAAAGATGAAAATTTAAAGTATACTATTCTAACTTCTAAAATTAATTAATGAGGTGAGTAATGAAAAAAAGTGTCACAATACTAATCGGAGTTCTTCTGATGAGTTCAATGGCTGTTGCCCAATCATTTGATTGGACATGGCAGAATCCAAAACCGCAGGGAAATACACTCAATACAGTTCAAGCAATCTCTGAAAATGTGGTCGTTGCCTTTGGTCAGTCCGGCGTATTTTTAGGTTCCGCAGATGGCGGGACGACTCTTGAAGTATTTTATGCCGATGAGCCTGATGGAAGAGAAATAAAATCATCAGTTATAGTAAGTCCTCTCTTGTGGTACGCTTGTGGTGATCTCGGTTTAATAATGAAAACCACAGATGGCGGTGCATCGGGAACAATACTTAATACAGGTATTACCGACAAATTATACGATATCGATTTTGTCGATGCTGATACCGGGTATGCTGTTGGTGCAAACGGCGCCATAGTTAAAACTACAAACGGTGGAACTACCTGGACAAGTTTGAGTTCTCCTATAACTAATTCAATTTATAGCATTGATGTTGTTTCGGCAAATAATATTTATATCGGCACTGCATCAAGTGGTGCTGTTCAATACTTAAGTCGTTCAACTGATTATGGTGCAACATGGGCAAATGTTACTCCAGCCGGATTCACAAAAACCATCTGGGGAATTTGTTTCGTGGATGCAAATCATGGTTGGTTTGCGTCGCAGGATGGCGGTAAAGTGTATTACACTACTGATGGCGGTACTACATGGGCTAGTACAGTTACTAATGGTTTGATCGTTCCTAACTCAGTTTATTTTGAAAGTTTAACAACTGGTTTTGTTACAAATAATAATAATGGCGATATTTATAAAACCACTGATGGCGGGTTAACATGGACTGGCGTTACCTCTGGCCTCGAAGCGATGTATTCGGTTACTCAATTCGGGTCATCTTATTATGCTTGTGGAAAATATGGCGCGTTATATAAAAGCACCAATGCCGGTGATAGCTGGACTGCGCTAAGCACCTCACTAACAACTGAAACACTGCGTCAGATAAAGTTCAAGAGTAGTACTTTTGGTCTCGCTGGAGGCGGCTCAACCACTTCTGCCGATAATCTTGGGTTCTTACTAAAAACAACCGATGCAGGTTTAACCTGGAGTGATGTAGGTTTTAACTTTACATTGCAAGTATATTCTTTTGCGATGCCAACAAACGATATTTGGTATGCAGGCACAGGCAACAATAAATTATTCAAAACAACAGATGGCGGAGCTACATTCGCCGAACTTACAAATCCGATTGTGAGTACAACGGCAGATTTTTATGATATGGGATTTGCCAGCGCGTTGGTTGGCTATGCTGCAAGTTCTACCGGAAAAATAATAAAAACTATTGACGGCGGCGCAAACTGGACTCTTACAAACTCGCCTTTCGGTACAACCATCATTTATGGTTTAAAAGTATTTGATGATCAAAAAGTGATTGCTGTCGGCGGTTCTGCAAAAGCATACATGACAACAGACGGCGGAGATACCTGGACCGCTTTAACAACCAATATTCCCGGCAGTTTTTTTGCTATTGGATTTTTAGATAATAACATCGGTTACATCGGCGGCTACAATTCTCCTTCGCCGGTAATGTCAAAAACTACAGACGGCGGTTTAACCTGGAATGCTATTTCATTCCCCGCTTCTTTTGATAATTATGGTAGTATTTGGGGTATAGCTTGTAAAGATATAGATATAACATGGTTTAGTGATATAAACGGAAATATTTTATACACTCAAGACGGCGGTGCAAGCTGGACGCCCGGCAAAAAAATAAACAACAATGGTCTGTATAGCATGGCTATCGTCGGTAACGATTTATGGACATGCGGCAGTGGCGGCACCATTCTAAAAGGATACAGCGATCCATTAATACCGGTTGAACTAACTTCATTTACCGTATCAGTTTCCGGGAAAGATGTTTCACTTAACTGGACAACAGCAACGGAAGTGAATAATTTGGGATTCCAGATTGAAAGAAAACTCGGGAATTCTTCATGGAATAAAGTTGGTTTTGTTGAAGGAAAAGGAACAACAACCGAAAAATCGAATTATAGTTTCAAGGATAATGTAACGTTTAGCGGTAGTGTAAATTACAGGTTAAAACAAATCGATTTCGATGGTTCATTCAAATATTCGAATGTTGTAGAAGTTAATTTATCTACTCCTGAAAAATTCGAACTATCTCAGAATTATCCTAACCCGTTTAATCCAAACACAACTATTAAATATAGTGTTGCAGCAAAATCCCAAGTAGAATTGAATATATATAATATACTCGGTTCTAAAGTTGCTTCACTTGTAAATGAAATAAAAGAAGCAGGCAGCTACCAGGTTGAATTTGACGCCAGCAAACTTTCCAGCGGCGTTTATTTCTACGAATTAAATGCGGGTAATTTTTCCGCAAAAAGAAAGATGATTTTACTAAAGTAAAATTAGTCTTTGAGCTGTCTTAAAATAATTATTCCGGGCATTGGGCTTGTCGAAATGCGGTATTTGTAAATAAGTACCGATTTCGACAGGCGCTCGGTTGAGTTAACGGAAAAGTTTCGATCTGCTGAATTCATGCGTTCGAGAAAATCCCCTCATTTTCATCGTTAAAAAAATGTTATGAAAATTCTGACATATATATTTTTTTCGGCATTCTTAATTCAAGTTTTCGCTCAAGGAAATCTTGGTAGTATAACCGGTATTGTAACCGATGAAAAAGGGGATGTTTTACCTTTCGCAAATCTTATCATCAAAGAAAGTAATAATGGAACTTCTTCTGATCTGCGCGGCAGATATAAAATTATTGCCCGTCCGGGAACCTACACAATTGAAGTTTCATTTATCGGTTTTGAAAAAGTTACTCAAAAAATTGAAATATTAACCGGTAAAATAATTGAGAAAAACTTTTCACTAAAAAGCACATCTTTTGAAATCGGGACGATAGAGGTTGTCGCAAAATCAGATTTTAATCCCATCACACCCGAAACAAAAACAATCGTTTCCTCAAGTGAAATTGAACATATGCAGGCTTCGAGTTTAAATGATGTGTTAAAACTTACGCCCGGAGTTGAAACGACAAACCCCACATTAAACACATCCGAAAAAGCACAAATTAGAAGCGGCGACGCACTCGGAACTCAAATTATTCTTGATGGCGTTCCGGTTTCCAATAACGCAAATATGCAGGTTGGTATCGGCTACTCAACAGCTAACAGCGGTATCGATCTCCGGTCAATTCCGGCGGAAAATATAAAAGAAGTTGAGATCATCCGGGGAATTCCATCCGCTGTTTACGGCGACCTTGTAGACGGTTTGATGATTGTTAAAACAAAGGCTGCCGCCGAAACACCAAAAGCCAAAATAAAATATAATCCACAGCTTTACGAGTTAAACATAAGCGGGGGTTATAACTTTTACAATTGGATTGTAAACGGAAATTTTAACGTTGCCTCTTCAGAACGTAATATTAGGGTTCAGGGCGATGGTTATACGCGAATTGCAGCGCAGTTGTCGTTCGAAAAAGATAACGAAGATTTTAATTGGAAAAATATATTCAGTTTTACAAGAGCTTTTGATGAGTACAAAGAAAAACCCGGTTACGCATTAAGAGAAGCGTGGTATAATCGGGATGTAAACTTCAAATATTCGGGCGATTACTCTCGATTATTTGATTCGTTTAATAAATTATCAGCTAAAATATCAATCTCATATACAAGGCAAAACTCGTACGCGCAACAATTAGTTTCTAGAGACAATATTGTAATTTCAAACCGTTTGAACGAAGGCACGCAGGAGGGGAGAATTGTATTTGGTTCTTACATTGGCAAAAAAAATATTCGCGGTGATGTATGGAATTTGTACGCCGATGTTAATTACAACTACAAATTTTTCACCGGCGATATACTTCATGGATGGATAATTGGCGGTACTTACAGGAACGATTTTAATAAAGGAGAAGGAATTGTTTTTGATCCTTTATTTCCCCCAAGTGTTTCAACAACAACTCCGCGGCTGCGAACATACAGCGATATTCCCGAATATGCTATAGTAAGTTTTTATACCGAGGATAAAATTACAGGCACGCTTTGGAAACCTTTTACTCTACAGGCAGGTGTGAGATATGAAAGTTACAGACCAAGCGGTATCAACTTTAAAGGTTTGATTGGTCAGGCTGATCTGATTGAGTCACATAACGGAAGTTTTTTAAATCCGAGAGTTACTTTTTCAATGAATCTGAGTGATGATTCCCAGTTTCGTCTCGGTTACGGCGTAACTTCAAAGTCGCCGCCTTTGGGAATGATTTTCGCGCAGGATAAATATTTCGATATTATTGATACTGTTTCTGTCGTAAATCCTCAATATCCCGACAGCAATTTTTCGCTCGTATCAACATTCATCCGGCAGCAGGCAAATAATAATATTAAAGGTTACAAGCAGACGAAATATGAAGCAAGTTTCGACCAGCAGTTTGATTTGCTCGGCTTTTCTTTAACCGGATATATCAACCAAACAACAGGAATGTTCAGAGGAATTAACGAACCGACTATTTATTACAAAAAGTCATTTCCTAATTGGCCTGACGAATCTAACTCTACTGTTACTCGAACTTACATTGATACTTATTCAAAAAACGCAAATAACGGTTGGCAGAATGTAAAAGGGATAGAAGCATCAGTAACAACAAAAAGAATTCCTACAATAAATACAGTTATTAAAATTGACGCCGCATATATTTATAACGAAAGCGGCACTCTCGATGGTTATTACTTTTCCTCATCCAGATTTGTCCCTTCGCTGAATAGTGAAGTGATGCCTATGTATACTTCATATGAATATTATAATAAAGATTTGTTGATAAATTACAGGTTTGAGGTGCAGGCAAAAACCCTTGGTCTTTGGTTAACAGTTCACGTTCAACAAAAATTAATTGAAATTGACGGACGTAGAAAATATGACGATACTCTTGCCGTCGGTTATTACTCTCCCGATGGTACTCTTACTTATATTCCCGAAAGTGAACGAAATAATGCTCAATTTGTTTCATTGCGTCGTTCAATTCAACCATTTGAATTGCTCGAAGAAAATAAACCCAACAAATGGCTTTTTAATGTGAAGGTAAGTAAATCACTATGGAAAGGCGCCGCTATTTCTTTTTATGTTAATAACTTTTTTAATAATCAACCTTTATATAAATTAAGAAGAAGTTCTGCCGCATCTCCAAATTATGAAAGAAGAAACCCGGATATTTTTTACGGTATCGATTTTAGCTCGACGTTAAATTTTAGATAAATTAAAATGAATAAATTAAAAATTAAAATTTTTATTGGAATATTTTTAGCATCAATTTTAGTCATTACAATTGGATGCGGCGATTTTCTCGGTGTTGAATCGAAACCCGAAAAAATAGAAAGAGAAATAACATTTAAACTCGTGCTGAATGATAACTCAGGTTTTATGCAGGCGCTTTATGGAAATACGCGTGTTAGAGACGCCGAAGTTACATTAAAATCAAATTTGTTAGGTACCGAGTACAAACTGTTTTCCGACTCGAACGGTGTTGTGAGCATTAACGGTATTTTATCGGATAAATATCTCGTTACCGCAAACAGGTTAATGACGCCGGAAGAAATGCAGATAATAAGCGGGTCAGCCGCATCAAATATAAAACTTACAAATAAAAACAGAAGAATTGTTGAACTAAATGCAGCAAACACAGAGCCTGTTCAACTCGATATGGAAATAGTTGTGGGTTCTTCTCCTTTAATCATCAGCGAGATATATGGGTGCGGACCGAACGGCTCCGGTTTATATTACCACGATAAATATGTGGAAATATTTAATCAATCCGATTCCGTACTTTATCTCGATAGCTTAATGATTGCAGTTGTTTATTCAAGTTCTTACCTTGGATTAAATTATCGCGATGATCCGGCTTATGTTCATTCAAAAAGTATCTGGATATTTCCCGGAACGGGAAGCGATTATCCGATTCAACCGGGTGAGTTTGTTGTTTGCGCAGAGGATGCAATTGATCATCGAATAAATGCTCCTAATAGTGTCGACCTGTCGCATTCGGCATTTGAATTTTATAAGGATGATGCGCCCGATGTTGATAATCCGGCAGCTCCTAATATGATTAGAATTTATCAGCCTGCAGGAAATGATTGGTTAATCGGCGGTGAGAAGGGAGCTTTAATATTAGCCAGATATTCTGTCGATTCCTTAAAGGCGTTTGATGATCAATTTTTAATTCCGTACAGAACAATTTTGGATGGCGTGGAATACATGAGTGACCCGACAAAACTTGATGAAAAGATACTGAATCAATCTATCGATGCCGGCGCTACAGGAGGAATTCAGTTCTATACCGGAAAATCAATGGAAAGAATATTAATTTCTGATACAGGCAGAAAAATATTAAAGGATGAAAACAACTCTTCGGTTGATTTTATAATCATCGAACATCCGACACCGCAATTTTATCATTAGAACATAATTGAAAAATTAATGAAGAAAATTTTTATAATATTTTTATTTTTTATTGTTCAACTTGTTGATACAAACGCTCAAAGTTTTTATGAGTTCCCGACAGGTTTTTCATTAATTTTTAATTCACCGGATAAAATAAACTCATACTATTTTGGCGGAAATCCGGCACTGCTAAATTTTGAATTAAAAGATGAAGTATTATCACTGAGGTCAGAAATTAATGATGAAGAAGGAAATTTTAAACAATTTATTGAACCCGGAATTAACCGGTTATATCAATTAGCCGCTTCGGGTAAAAAGTCAATTGATTCAACTCAAAAGTTTAAAGGTAGTTTTGCTTTTTTACGTTCCGAAAGAAGAAACTGGGATTGGATTTTCACAAGAGATTATCAAACCGGTAACCCGTTTTTTATCGGGGACAGCACATCGGGTAATACAAGAATTAATGGAATTGCAATGAACGCAGAATACGCTATTATTCTTTCAAAAGTTTTTTCTGCCGGTTTAAGATTTGATTATGCCGTTGATGAAGCACTAAAGCAGGTTTCACCGAGACCTACATCGGAACATCGCGATATTGATGCGAGACTCGGTTTTAATTATTCTTTTATGAATTCTTTTAATGCAGGGTTAGTTTTTGATATCGCTGATAAAAACGAAAGAATTGCCTATCGCGAAGATGAAGGATCGCTTACCCAGGAAACTATCATTCTAAAATTTAAAGGTTATGATTTTCCAAATGTCTTCAGAAAAAAAACAGAAACCCGTTATGCATATACCAACTCATATAAATCGGGATTGACATTTTCTTATGATTCGAAAAAAATATTTAAAGGGGCTGGTTACATCTCAATGGGAATTGAAAAAAATAGTATAAAAGATGATGCTATTAACCCGGTCTCGGTGGGCTTTTGGCAAAATGATTTTTTAGATGCCGGTTTAAAGTTGTCGTCGGTTTTCTCCGGCGCACTGATTTATCTTCAGTATGTTTTGCATACGGAAAACGGTTGGGCAAAATACCCCGCTTTTAATGTTTTATATTATGATAGAAAACTTTCGTCCAATTTTTTTTTAGCGGCTGTTCAGTATACTTTAACTCCTTCTTTAACATTTGGAGTTGAAGGTGGTTTGTCCGTTAATTCGCTTACGCAGAACGATCATTACTCGGCGGTTTTTTCTGATATAAAATATAATTGCTACAATATTAAATTCGGTTCACATATAAAATTTTATAATAATATTTCAACGCTTTTTACTTACGGTTTTTATGCAAAGAACCAGCCGCAAAGTGAACTGCAAACAAATTCTGCTTCAAACTATTTTAATAGTTACAGTCGATACGATCTTCTATATCTTCAAACTTCATTTACCCGACATATGTTTTCAATGACTTCACAATTTGACAAAATATTTGACGGCACTTTTTTAATTTACCTTGGTTATGAAGTCACCACACCAAATTCCGGTTCAATATTTGGCGGCGAAAAAAGAAATAATTTTAATTCAACCCTGGAATACCGAATAAAAGTTTTTTAATCTTTAAGGAGATTGACATGAAAAAATTAATAACAATTTTAGTGTTTCTTACCATGTGTAGTTTTGCTCAGAATTTGCAAATTCTCAGCAATCCCGACTTCAAAGAAACGATGCGCGATATTGTGTTTGTTGATGCAAACACAGGGTGGATGGTAGGGAATGGTGGAATGATTTATTTTACTTCTGACGGTGGAGAAAACTGGACAGAGCAATCTTCCGGAATTACAAAAGATATTGTAAAAGTTTTTTTTAATGATGCCTCTACCGGCTGGGGAACAACTTTGGACGGAACAATTTTAAGGACAACCGATGGCGGGGCAAGTTGGTTATCATATTCCTTCGCTTCTGCAATCCCGCATGTTACTTTAAGTTTATGCGATGTTCTAAAATTTGTAGATCATAATACAGGTTTTGTTATAACCGGTAAACTTAAGCAGTCTTATCTTTTAAAAACCATTGACGGCGGTATGAGCTGGGCGTTAAAAGATTCGCTGGTCGGTACAACTAACCGAAGGTGGTATGATATCGATTTCCTCGGTAACTCCGGTGTTATTGTAGGTGATAAAAAAGATATACAAAAATATTCAACCGATCTCGGTGAAACCTGGACTTATTCAACACCGATAAGCGATAATTTTTTCGGTGTTTTAAAATTTGTAAAGATTTTAAGTACCACCGATGTTATTGCCATAGGCGAGGGAAATGAATTTAACGGCGTTATAGTACCCGCATATAAATCTACCGATGGCGGAGTTACATGGGCTAAAAAAAATCAATCATTCGCCGGTGTATACGATAGGGTAAAAGATGCCTATTTCAAAAATGCAACCGACGGTATCGGAATAGGAAGTGATGGTTTCAGTAAAGCGTTTGTTGTAAACACAACAGACGGCGGCGAAACGTGGACAAATAAAGCGGAAGATTTTGCATTCGGTTTACAGAATATTGCCGGCGCTGGAGATTTAATTTATGCTTTGGGAACATCAACACATTTAATTATTTCAACCGATTTTGGAACAACATGGCGTCTGCTTCCGGCAAAAGCCCCTTCATCTATTAATGCTATTTGTTTTGCTGACGGTAAAGGTTATGCCGTAACCCGCAATGGTGATTTTTATTTAAGCGATGATAGTACCGGAAATTCATGGAGTTATTTTTCCAATACGGGCAAAAATAATTCCGGCGCAATGACATTTTTAAACAACAACACGGGATTTGTGCTGAAAGAAAATCATCATATAGTTAAAACAACAGATAACGGTGCTACTTGGAGAACGGTATTAGATCCTGTCGCCCCCGCTTCTAGAAACCTTGTAGGAGGAATTAGTTTCGGGGATGAAAACAATGGTTATGCGTGGTTCAGTCAAAATGATTATGGTGAATATCATGTTTTTGTAACTACAGACGGCGGCGAGAACTGGACAGAATCACAAATTTTTGCCGGTCCCGGCTATATATCCGGAAGTATAATTGCATTCGATGCTTCAACTGCTGTTACCCTCGGACCGGATACGTGGACACAAAGAACAATAGATGGCGGAGCAACATGGAACCCCGCTGTGCTGAATAATTTCCCTCCTGATTTTAGTCTAAAAGATTTTGAAGGTGTGGCAAAAATAGATCAGGATAGAGCTATGGCAATCGGTGATAAATTTATATGTTTTACAAATGATAAAGGAGCAAATTGGAATTACATCGATCACGGTGTAAATAATATAGATTCTTCATTTTATACAATAGCATTTTCTTCCGATACACTCGGTTACATCGGGCTATTTGATGGTACGATTATTAAAACTACCGATGTCGGTTTGACGTGGAGTGTTGACACAACATTCACAGGTGAGCACTATCTTTATTCCTCTGCCATTACCGCAAATGGCAAAGCATTTTTTGGAACTTCGACAGGTTATATATTAGGTGAACCGACAATTGTGAACGTAAATGATAAAAATACTGTAGCCGGTTTTAATCTGTTTCAAAATTATCCCAATCCATTTAATCCGACAACACAAATTAAATTTGAATTGCCGATGATGGCGCATGCTACTTTAAAAGTTTTCGATATTCTAGGCAATGAAGTTGCGGTTTTACTCGATAAAGAAATGGAAGCCGGAAATCATCAAATAAAATTTGATGCATTGAGCGGATCAAATAAAAAGCCGCTTGCCAGTGGAATTTATTTCTATCAATTGAGAGCTGGCAATTTTGTTTCAGTAAATAAAATGCTGCTGCTCAAGTAGTGCGCATCGAAATAAGTTGCAGTAATAATATTAATTGTATTCGGTAAAATTCTTTTAAGATTAACAAACTCCAAAAAAGGAAATTGTATGTTATTCAAATTCAAAAATGTTCTTCTACTTTTAATTATTTTTTCCCGGGTTGAATTTGCTCAAGTTCAAATTTTAAAACCCGGTGTAAATGAGCAGACGTCCTTTGCAATAATTGCAGACACAAAAACTTTTGATAATTGTAAAGAGGCTATTCTTAATTATAAAAATTCAATTGAAAAAGACGAGCTTTCAGCTTATGTAGTTTATAATGATTGGAAAACGCCGGATGATGTTAAAAATGAAATATTAAAATTATATTCATCCAAACCGGTTCTCGAAGGTGTTGTTTTTGTCGGCGATATTCCAATAGCAATGATTAGAAATGCTCAGCATATGACGTCTGCATTTAAGATTGATGAAGATAAATTCCCCTGGTTTCGGTCTTCTGCTCCGTCAGACAGATTTTATGATGATTTCGATTTGAAGTTCGATTATTTATCTCACGACACTGTTCACGTACTTTCGCACTATTATTCGCTTCGTTCCGATTCTCCTCAAAAAATTCAACGTGATATTTATTCCGCCCGGATAAAACCGTCAGGTACAAATATCAATAAATACGAAGTTATTAGTAAGTATTTAAACCGTGTAGCAAAAATAAAAGAGGAGAAAAATCGAATTGATAATGCGTTTGTGTTTCTCGGTCATGGTTACATATCCGAAGCTTTAGCAGGGTGGGCTGATGAACGGCTTTCGCTTCTTGAGCAGTTTCCAGAATTATTTGTGCCGGGTGGAAGAATAAAAAATCTTCTCCACGAAATGAGCCGCGAGATGAAGGAAATTTTGATGATTGAGCTTCAAAAGGCGGGGCTTGATATCGCACTTTTTCATGCACACGGCGACACCGATATGCAGCTTCTGTTGAGTTACCCGGTTGCGCAAAATGTAAATGAAAACATTGAATCGGTAAAAATGTATTTACGCAGCAAATTAAGAACTGCTAAAAGACGCAAACAATCGGTTGAACAATTGCAAGATTATTTTATGAAGGAGTTAGATGTACCCGCAACCTGGTTTGATGGCACGTTCAGCGATTCACTCGTCACCGCTGATTCAATAGTCGGTTATAAACTTGATATGTATATAGATGATGTTAGAAAAATTAAACCGCAGCCAAAGTTTATGATGTTCGACGAATGTTTTAACGGGTCTTTTCATTTAGATGAATATATTGCAGGTGAGTATGTATTTGGTAATGGTAATGTAGTTGTTGCGGAAGCTAACTCGGTAAATTGTTTGCAGGACAAATGGGCAGATGAATTTCTCGGATGGCTTAGTAAGGGTGTCCGTGTTGGTATAATGCATAAAGAAAAAAACCTGTTAGAGTCTCATCTCATCGGCGACCCAACTTACCGCTTTGCAACCGACTCTAAAATCGATTTAAACAAAATGCTTGTTCTCGAAAGAGACAAGGTTGAAAAATGGAAAGAGTTATTAAACAGCAGTGATGATATTATTCGTGAAACTGCTGTGTGTATGCTGTATAACAATTTGAAAGAGAAATTTGAAAATGAATTAGTCGATATTTACTTAAAAGACAAATCAATTAATGTACGTCTTCACGCTCTAAAATCGCTTGCAGAAATAAACGGAGATGGATTTAGAAAGATTCTCTTAAAATCAATTAACGATCCTTACGAGTATATCAGACGTAAATCTGCCGAGTGGATGGGTGAAGTCGGGGATAAGAAATATCTTTTACCATTATCAAAATCAGTTTTAGATGATGAGTCGGAAAGAGTATCTTTTAATGGAAAAAGTTCACTCGGTTTTATCAGCATAAGCGGTTCGGTTGAAGCCGCAAAAAATGTAATTGCCGAACTACCCGGTATCGCTTCAAAAGAAATTATAGCCAGCAGCTTAATCCCTTCTTTGGAAAGAAATCAATCATGGGTTTTTGACGAGATTATTCCTTCGATAAAAAACGACAGTTTAAAGCTTTCAAAAAGACTTCAAGGAATCAGAACATTTAGGAACTACAAATTTAGCGATGCTGTTCCACCGCTTATCGAACTTATGCTTGATAATAAACAACCGGATTCAATTCGGGCTTATATTGCCGAAGCGTTAGGCTGGTTCAGTTTCTCCATACAAAAACAGGAATTAGTTGAGGCTGTTGAAAAAATAATTGATGACAAATCATCTTCCGGCTTTTTGAGGAATGAAGCAATTAAAACAAAATCCAGACTACTCACCGGTGCCAATGATGTAATTCTTCCTTAAATATTTTCGAGCGGAATACTAAAAAACATTTTTTAAGTATTCCGCTTTTTCTCTTTTTTACACAGCGACTAATATTTTCCCCTTTTAGTGCTTTAGGGATAAAAAACATGCTCAAATAAAATGGAACGATTTAACTTTCATTTCAGTTTTATATATTTGCAAATCAATCAATGAGAAAAAATTTATGAAAAGATATGAAAAACATATTTTTATTTGCGAAAATATAAGACCCGTTGATAATCCCCGCGGAAGTTGTGGGCAAAAGGGGAGCGGCAGAGTTAAAGAAGCTTTTAAAACAAAAATTAAAGCATTAGGATTAAACACAGAAGTAAGAGCAAACACTGCCGGTTGTCTTGACGCCTGTGAATATGGAATAACGGTAGTTGTCTATCCCGAGCAAGTTTGGTACGGCAGTGTAACTGTTGATGATGTAGATGAAATATTAAATTCGCATATTATAAACGATAAACCGGTTGAAAGATTGTTCATCAAAGATAAAAGATTTAACAAGGATGAAAATGAAATCTGAAAAAAACAGAACTGCAAAAATTTTTGATCTGCTAAAGGCAGAATATCCCGAAGTAAAACCGGCATTGGAATTTTCATCACCCTTTCAACTTTTAATTGCGACGATACTTTCCGCACAGTGTACTGATGAAAGAGTGAATATTGTAACAGTACCGCTATTTAAAAAATATAAAAAACCGCAGGACTTTATTGCAGCCTCAAACGAAGAACTTGAAAAGGATATTTTTTCAACCGGGTTTTATAAACAGAAAACAAAAAGTATAAAACAGTGTTGTTTAAAACTCGTTGAAGATTACAATGGTAAAGTACCAAATGATTTTGATGCGCTCACAAATCTACCTGGCGTTGGGCGGAAAACTGCTTCAGTAGTCGCGGGTAATGCATTTGGTTTTCCTGCAATAGCTGTAGATACACATGTTAAACGGCTGTCAAATCTTCTCGGATTTATTGAATCGGATGATCCTGTTAAAATTGAATTCCGCTTGAAAGAACTTTTGCCGGAAGAAGATTGGATAAACTCATCCCACTGGCTTGCAACTCATGGGAGAAAAGTGTGTATTGCCCGCAGACCCAAATGTGAACTTTGTGTTATCGGGAGTTTATGTCCCGCATTTAACCCCGATAGCGGATTGCAACTGAAATCAAAAAAATCAAAAAAAGGAGTTTGATGATGGAAGATATTCACCACGACAGAGAGTATTGTTTATCAATATTAAAAGAGCACACAAAATCCGACAGCCTGCTTAAACATGCTTACGCTGTTGAAACATGTGTTAAAGCATACGCGAAAAAATTTAGTGAAGATGTTGAATATTGGGGTAATGCTGCGCTACTCCACGATTTTGATTATGAGATGTTTCCAACCGCCGAAGAACATCCATTTAAGGGAAATGAAATTTTAGAAGGGAAAGGCTTTTGTGAAGATTTTAGAAAAACAATTCTGTCGCATGCCGATTATTCGGGAGAGCCGAGAGATACGCAGCTAAAAAAAACATTGTTTGCATGTGATGAACTTGCAGGGTTTATTACTGCTGTTGCTTACGTTCGCCCTAGCAGAACAGTGGACGAAGTGGAAGTAAAATCGGTAAAGAAAAAGATGAAAGATAAAGCTTTTGCGCGCGCTGTCAGCAGGGAGGATATATTAAAAGGCGCTGAAGAATTGGGTGTTGAGTTGGAAGAACATATATTATTTTGCATTGAGGCAATGAGACAAAACAGAGTTGAACTTGGTTTATGATTTGCGAATTAGTTGAGAATTTTGTTCTGAAAGAGTAGAGCGGTAACAAATTATGATCTGTACAAAAATCTTGACAAAAACATTTTGCTGGTTTTTTATCCTAAAGACAATTCGCCGGTTTGTACACGGCAGTTATCAAATTACCAATTAAATATATTTGAATTTGAGTTATGAAAAAAATTATTATTAGCTTTTGCATGTTAGTTTTTTTTGCTTCCGGTTGTGAAGATAGCGGACCGGATCAAATAGATAAAAAGATAGATATTAAGAATAGTGCATCAATTGATAAATTGAAATCAATTGAACAGATAGATGAAATACTTGATTTTAAAACCATTGAATTAGAAACTAATGAAGATGTTTTAGTTGGACGGGTATTAAACTATGCTTTAGATAAATATGATAATATATATATTGTTGATAATAATAATACCATATTTAAATTTAACATAGAAGGAAAAGTTTTAAATAAATTTAAAGCTGTCGGCGGAGGGCCTGGAGAGTATAAGAGAGTTAATAACATCATTGTTAATGATAAGGGCAATATTATAATAGAAGATGAAGGCGGTTTGAAGTTTATTCAGTACGATTCGTCTTTTCAATTTATTAAAAATATCCCAAAGCAAGTTTTTTCTCGAGTTTCTGATTGGATTATTCACAATGATAGCTTGATTTGTTTTTACTCTTTAATCAATATCTACGATAATTTAGAAGAACCTATATACATCTACGATTTAGATCTTGGCGAAATAGTATATAAAGGGGGCATAGTATCGAGCATCCAAAAAAAATATGATGTACGGGAAGAAGGCGGTTCTTTATTCATGATTAATAATTTTATTTATTATCAATTCCCTTTAGAATATCAAATTTATGCTGTAAAAGATTCTAAAGATTATCAACTATTTAGAAATATGCCTGATAACTTTAAAGCTATTGAAAAAAATTATGATGTATATAACCCTACTCAAAATTATACTTTAATTTACAAAACTATTGTTTTAGATGATTTGTTAGTCGTGAATTATTATCCACCCATGAATGACAATCTAAAAAGAACAATTTTATATGATGTTTATGATCTAAACGGAGATATGTTGAAAGCTAAATTAGAGACAAAAGAAATATTCGGGTTATTTAAAAGTCATAAAGATAAAATGATTTTAATCAATAATTATCAAAGAAAAGTTAACGAAAAAATGCAAACGTCAAATCCGTTATTAAAAGTCATTACTCTTAAAGATTGAAAAATGAAGGATAGGTTAGTAAATAATTTTTTTGTTTACGATAGAAGTCGTCGTATAATTTAGTCAAAGGTGAATCGTAAAATTTTTGTTGCTTCTTTTATACTTAAATTATATTTTAACATTTAAATATCCCTGGTTAGGAAATCGAACGGCATATTTGAAAAAATGAAGGGAATATTCTAATTCTCATCCCGGCATTTAGTTTATCAAGACTGAAAAAATTAATAGTAAAATTTTACAATTTAATAGAGGAAGGATTGGGCGATGGAGGTAAGGAAAAAAATAGTGGTTCTATATTCAAACGATTTGTTCAAAGAGGGGATTAAAGCGCTGCTATCATCCGTACATAAATATTGTATAACAGGTGAATTTAAAAATATAGATGATACATTATCTTTAATTAATTTAAATATGCCTGATGCTTTAATAATTGAATTATCGGAGCGGGACGCAGTTCTTAATTCTTTCCAATTAAAAAATCAATTTTCATCTCTACAAATAATTGGCATAGTTGATGGGAATATTCAGCATTTATCACCAACCGGTTTAATAACATGCTTTGATGGAATTATGTCATCGGCTGTCTCCAGCTATGAATTAACTACCATTATGGATAAAGTGCTGTCAGGTGAGAAATATATAAGCAGCGATATCTTAAAAAGCATTTCCAATTTCACTTCGGAAAATTTAAAACCAAACATTAATCAATTGAGTTCAAGGGAACAAGAAATACTAAGCTTCATAGCACAGGGAATGAAAAACCAGATGATAGCGGAAGAGTTATTTATTAGTGCGGAAACAGTGAAAACGCACAAAAAGAAAATCATAAAAAAGCTTAATCTAAAGGATTGCACCGAACTTTTTCGCTACGCAATAGAATATATTAAAAATCCCCCAAAGGGGTAGTGAAGAATCCCCCTTTGGGGGATTTACATTTCTGAAATATAGGATTAAGTTAGACTAAAATATAACAGAGGATTAAATTGTCAACTACTGTTTCGGAAAATATAGTCTCGACAAATTTAAATAACGGTATTGGTAATTACGTCTACCAAATTTGTTATTATTTTATCTCAGCAGTATTAATAGGCAGCGGGCTTGCAAAGATAATTGATCCTTCCGGGATGTTGAATACTCTCAATACAGCTTTAAATATTCTTTCTGAAGATATTATTGTAATTACCGCAACAATAATTCCTATTGCCGAGTTGGGAATAGGTGCAATGTTGCTTTTAAAAATAAAAACAAAGTTAGCTTTAACTTTAACTGTAATATTATTTGCCGGATTCTTTTTGTTTTCTGTTTATGGAAATATAATTGGACTTAATGATGATTGCGGGTGCTTTGGGAATGTGATTAAATCTGATTTTGGATGGGGAATGATTGTTAGGAATTTTATTCTCTTAAATATAACAGTTTTTAACAAAATTAAATTTAATGAAAGTTAATACAGTAATTATAAAAATAACAAAGATTTATAAACAACCACCGCACTAAGCGGTACAAACAAATATAAATAATAGGAGTTATTATGAACTATATAAAAAAAATTGGTTTACTATTATTAGTCCTTTCCTTTATGAGCATTTTTGCAAAACCGCCCTTACCTCAATGTACAGTTACTGTTAATTGCACCAATGGGTCAATTTCTTGCACTAGCAATGCTGGACGTTGTGAACTAGGTACTACTTGGGTTAAGTGCGACGGTATTACGTACTCTTGTCCAACACAATAATTCTCATTTTCTCCACAGTTATATACATGTAGCGGTGGAGAATTAATAACGTTGAGTAAAATGAAACTTTTCAATTTATCATTAATTTTATTTATACTTTTAATAATTGGATGTAATAAACAAAAGGTTCAACCGAATATTTATCTTGAGAAATTAAAATCTTTGGAGTTTTTATCTGATTCAAGTTATTTAGCAAATGTCCATTGCATTTCTTATAAAAATAATAGCTATTTTTTATCGGATTATACAACGCATAGATTAATTAAACTCAAAGAAAATTTAAATGTTGACAAAATATTTGGAGGATATGGGGGAGGGCCCGGTGAGTTTAGAGGCGCCTCATATTTTGCCTTATTTAAAGATAGTATTTATGCTTTTGATATGTTCGGAAAACGAATTAATGTTTATAATGCCAATACCGGATATGCTAGAGAATTTAATACTAATGTATCTTTAGATTTAATAAATAGATTTGCAGTTGATCCAGATGGAAATTTATACTTATCTACAAACTATGAAAAAAAACCGATTACTAAAATTGATAATAATGGTAATATAGTATCTCAATTTGGAAATTGGTTTCAAAAAGATGGAAAAATAAATAAGCTCAGGAATAGCAGGCATATTAGTATAATCGATAGCTTAATAATCTCAGTTGGTGTAATGGTTCCAGAGATTGAATTATATGATTTAAAAGGAAATTTAGTATCTAATTATGATCTATCAAGTATTAAAGATTTCAATTCGATTTTAAAGTATCAGGAAGAAGTATATAAAACTAATAATAATGATAATATTGCGTATGACATTATAAATGACATATATTTGGAAAACAATAGTCTATTCATTTTGTTTTCCACTTATGATTTTAAAAATGATGTTATGTCAAGTAACCAAATTATTCAGTTAAAGGTTGAGGGGATAAATCTAATTCCGCAAAAAGTATTAGAATTAGTATCCGGAGAAGAAATAGTTGGATTTCAGAGCATCTGTATTAATAATGATACCTTAATAGCATTTGAACGACTAAGTGGTAAATTAAATGTTTTTCTAATTAATGAATTATAATAAAAAATTTTTAAAATATACTATAGTATTTGGGATACTTATATTGTGCTCTCTCTTTTCTATTAAAAATATTCTAATTAAAAAAAGCAATAGTAATGGACAGAAGCATTTATCTGAAAAATATAATCATTTTAAGTCAAGTTTGATAAATAAAAAATTATTATCTATAAAAATGATAATTACCAATATACATATAGATAAAAATATATATCTACTCGTTTATAATGGTTTCGATTGTCAATTATGTATAGATAAGGGATACAAAATTATAAAGAATATTTCCAGTAACTCACTTGGGAAATTTTATATAATTGCTTCAAATACGAATATCTCCTCTGACCAAATCAGAAATGAATATTATGATACTATCTATCATGATAAAAAAGAACGTATAAGAACAGAAATAAAATTTATTCCGACACCTATACTTTTACGAATTAATGAAGAATATAAAATTTTAGATGCTTTTTTCCTTTTAAATATTGATCAAGAAACAGATATGAAAAAATTTTTGAGCCGTAATTCCTATTAATACTGAAAATTTTCTCATAATCTTCTCAGAGTTCGATTTTGGGATTTAATAATGGTGATTGGAATATCTCCGATTTGCTAAGATATATTAAACACAAGAAAGAAACCTGTATCCTTTATTGTAATCTTCCCTCAGCAGTTTATTTTTATGCAAAAAATTATACCGGACTGGTACTTAATAAAAGCCTATACCGAATCTGATTGAATTGAAAAAATTTAAAGAGCAATTAAAATATCCTTCATGTCCAGGTCGGTTTGAAAATCACAAAATAAGGAAAATTATTTATTCTTTGGATTAGTTAAAATTACACGTTAAATTGATGCTAAAATAAATATTATTATGAAGGTATTATATTTGAATTTAATAAAATAGAAAATGGATTATAGAGCCCTATATGTCACTCCCATCCACATCCATAAAACGCCCGGTTACTGTTACAATGTTCTACGTTGGCGTTGCACTGCCCGGCATTTTTGCTTTTCCCAAAGGGATGTTCCACAGCCGAGCACTTGCCTGCTGCAAGCAAGTTGGTGTGGATTTGCTGTCTGATTATATCGATATTTGTTTAAGAATATCGAAAGAAGCTTAAGCATGGATTTGGAAAAACAAATCACCCCCCTATTTAATCAAATTGTTGGACTTATCGAATCCAGCAAGAAAAAAGTTGCGGCCTCCATAAATTCGGAATTAGTCCGTCTTTATTGGGAAATTGGAAGAACTATTAATGTAGTGGTTTTAAAAGAAAAAAGAGCAGATTATGGTAAAAAAATAATAGTAAAGCTTTCCCAAAAATTAACATACAGGTATGGGAAGGGATGGTCTGAGAAACAAATAAGACATTGTCTACGCATTGCGGAGATTTTTTCAAAAGAGGAGATTCTCTACGCAGTGAGTAGACAATTATCCTTTACGCATCTAAGAACCATTGTATATGAATCAAATGAACTCAAACGTTCTTTCTATCTGGAAATGACCGCTGCAAATAGCTGGAGTACCAGAACCTTATCGGATCAAATTGACAAGATGCTATATGAAAGAACTGCAATAGCCCAAAAACCCGAAGTTCAAATAAAACAAGAATTGGAAAAACTTAAAAACTCTGATTTAGTTTCTCCGGATTTAATATTTAAAAGTAGTTATGTCCTTGATTTTTTAGGCTTAAAAGATTCCTATTCAGAAAAAGATCTTGAACAAGCCTTGATTTCAAATCTTCAGGCATTTATTCTAGAACTTGGCAGCGGCTTTGCATTTATAGAAAGACAAAAAAGAATTACTGTTGATTCGGTTGATTATCACTTAGACTTACTTTTTTACCACCGCAAGTTAAAATGTTTAGTAGCTATAGATTTAAAGCTGGGTAAATTTAAACCACATTTCAAATCTCAAATGGAACTTTATTTAAAATGGCTTCAGCAAAATGAAATGCAGGAAGGTGAAGAAGCTCCTATTGGATTACTACTTTGTAGCAAAGGGAATACCGAGCATATTGAGTTACTTCTGCTGGATGAAAATAAAATTAAGGTTGCACAATATCTTACAGAACTTCCAAGTAAAGAATGGTTCGCAGATAAACTTCACCGTTCTTTAGAAATTGTTAGAATGAAACAAGAAGAGCTTAAATAATGTCTCTTCCATCTGTATCCATAAAACGCCCTGTTACCATTACAATGTTTTACATTGGAGTTGCACTGCTCGGTATTTTTGCTTTCAGCCGCATTGGTGTGGATTTGCTGCCCAATATCAATATTCCCCATCTCATCGTTCAAACAACTTATTCAAATGCCACTCCCGAAGAAATAGAAAAGCTTGTAACGGAGCCGTTAGAGTCTGCAGCGGGAACAGTAACCGGAGTAAAAAAAATCAACTCTGTTTCCAAAGAAGGTATTTCCGTACTTGCGATAGATTTTGTCTGGGGAACCAATATGGATTATGCGCTTCTTTCTTTAAGAGAAAAACTCGACAATGTAAGCTTTATGCTGCCGAGAGATGCAGGGCGCCCGACAATTCTTCGGGTGGATCCTTCTTCTACCCCCATCATCTCACTTGTACTTTCATATAAAGGAGATGAGGGGAATGTGAAATTTATTAGTTACAGCGCCGATGCTGCTGATATAAAACGATTAATTAATTTAAAAGAAGCCGCACGCGTCATATTTAAAAGAAGATTAGAACAAATTGACGGCGTTGCGCAGGCAATAATTACAGGCGGACTTGAACGGGAAATTCTTATTGAAGTTAATCCTAATACACTTGAAGCTTATAATATCTCTTTTGATGATATAGCAGATGCTCTTAAATCTTCTAATGTAAATCTTCCTGCCGGTTCAATAATGAAGGGCTTATTCCGTTACTCGTTTAGAACTCTGGGAGAATACCAAAACACGGATGAGATTCGTAAAACAGTAATTCGTAAAAATAAAGACGGCAGTGTAATACTGCTTGATGATATAGCAAACGTAAGAGAAAGTTTTAAAGAAAGACAGGGACTTACACGTTACAACGGCGCGGAAACAATCGGGATTTTAATTAACAAGGAGCCGCAGTCAAATACGGTTGATATTTCTAACCGTGTTAAAGAAGCTGTTAAAGTAATGCAGAAAGAATACCAGGAATTCAACCTTGCGATAGTTTCCGATCAATCCGGGTTTATTGTAAATGCAATACAAAATGTTAAGCAGGAAATTCTTTACGGCGGCATACTTGCTTTCCTGGTTTTATTTTTCTTCCTCGGCAATATCCGTAATATTTTAATCATCGGTATTACCATCCCTTCTTCGCTTGTTCTTACTATTCTTTTAATGTACCTGTTCAAAATAAATTTTAATATTATATCTCTCGGCGGCATTGCCGTCGGTATAGGCATGCTGCTTGATAATGCGATAGTTGTAATCGAAAATATTATACGCCACAAAGAGATGGGGTATAATAACCTCTCGGCTTCACTGCTCGGCTCAAATGAAGTAGTGATGCCCGTAGTTGCGGCGACCTTAACAACTCTTGCCGTTTTTCTTCCCTTGATTTTTATTAGAGGAATAACCGGCGAGCTTTTTAAAGACCAATCATACGCGGTTGCTTTTTCTTTAAGCGCTTCTATAATTACAGCAATTACATTAATACCAATGCTCGCTTCCCGTAATAAAATAAAAATTGTTAAAGATATTAACCAGATGGAAAAGAAGTATCTTCAATTTAGAATAAACAGTGAAAACGGAAAGCTTAGAAAAATTATCTCTTATATAATACTTCCATTTACCGCTTTAATTAAGATGCTGCTTTTCGCGGTCAACTATATAATTTCTCAAACGGGTCGATTGTTCAATAAAGTATTTAAGAGATTCTTTACGCGTGTTGATAAACAAATGGAAAAAGTGATCGAGAAATACGACAGGCTACTTTTATGGTCTCTAAATAACCGGGTGAAAGTTATATTGTTTATTCTGTTTTTATTTGCATTAACAATTTTTGCCCTGCTTGATATGAAGAAGGAGTTTATTCCCGAAACGCCCGGGGATGAATTTGTTGTTGAAATCACTTTGCCGAAGGGAACTTCTCTTGAAGGAAACGCGGTAGTCACTTCGGAAGTTGAAAACGCAATATTGAATGTAAAAAATGTTAAGTATGTAGTTTCAAATATCGGAAGAGTAAACGAATTCGATTTCTTAAACAGGGATCAAATTTCAATAGATAAAGCAAACATAGTGGTTAAAATTGACTCTTATGAAAATTATTTTGCTGTGCAGGATGAATTAAGAAATATTTTTAATGCCGTTAAAGGAATTAGTTTTTCATTTAAGCAGGTTGAAAGCACTTTTACACAAATTATAAATCCTTCGAAAAATGATATTGTTATTAAGATAAAAAATAAAGATATTGATTTAGCTTTTGAAAGAGGTGAGAAACTTGTCAGCATTATCAATAAAAAGAAGATTACGGGATTAAACGATTTGAGAATTGGCATAGAAAAAGGCGATCCCGAGTACAGGATTATTATCGACAGGGAAAAATGTATTGCTTACGGCGTACCGGTGGAAAGCGTCTCGCAGCAGATCATAAATTTAGTGAAAGGAAACGAAGCCGCTTATTTCTCGGCCTTTGATAAGAAAGTCGCTATCAACATTCGCTCTTTTGAGGATGAAAGAAACAGCATTGATAAAATAATATCCAACGATGTTGTATTTAACAAGCAGCGTATCCCGATACAAAATCTGATTGATTATAAATTAACAGAAAGCTATAACGAGATTTGGAGAGAAGATCAGTCGCGTGTGGTATACTTGTATGCTTCGTTAACTTCATCCGATATTGAGAAAGTGACAAATGAAATAGAGAGGGCTATTGCAGGGCTGCAAAAATATCCGGGCGAAAGTATTTCTGTCAGCGGGGTAAATGAAGAAATTACTGCTTCTTTTAATCTTCTTTATATTGCGCTAATTATATCTGTGTTGCTTATGTATATGGTTCTTGCTTCGGAGTTCGAATCATTCCTGTTTCCGTTTATAATAATATTTTCAGTTCCGCTCGGCTTAATAGGAAGCATTTTAATTCTTTACCTGGCAGGGGAGAGCTTAAGCATTATTTCAGTGATGGGTTTGATAATACTTGTAGGCATTGCGGACAATGACGCTGTTGTTAAAGTAGAGTTTATTATTAGAAAAAGAAAAGAAGGATTGCCGGTTAAAGAAGCAATTCTTGCCGCGGGTAAAGAAAGGTTCAGACCGATTGTAATGAATACTTTTACGGTTGTATTCGGATTGATTCCGATGATGATTGGAATCGGGGCTGCAACCCAGTTAAGAGTAGGTTTATCTATTGCTATTGCGGGAGGGCTTCTTTCTTCTACTTTTCTTACTTTAATTATTATCCCGGTACTTTACGTTTATATGGAGAAATACTCCAGGAAAAAATTGTAGCTCAGACCGGCAGCTGCTGGTTCCCCTTACTTCAAATAAAGGAGAGAAATTATTATATTTTGTAAAAATAAATAAATGAGTAAAAAATCGGAGTTAAATAATGGCGAAAAAACTAAATTAAACACGAGTCGAACCAGGCATATTACAGCAGCAGATGCACTTACTATATCAATACCCGAAAGAATCCAGATTGTAGAAGAGATTGGGGATACGATAGCAAGTAAAACCGAAGCGATAGAATTAACCGAAGAAGAAAAGAAAATAATAGATGAGAGAATTGAAGCTTATTATCGAGAACCTGATTTAGGATCTTCCCGGGAGGAAGTTTATAATAAAATAGTGAAAAAAAACATCGTAATATAAATGAATAAGCCGAACCTAATGACATGGTCATCATTATATGAAAAGATTAGTTTCGTTAATTCCCTCACAGAGTTGTTCCGGTATATAAAAATTAAAAAATAATAATCGCGGTGATAGAATGGCTGAATTAAAAATAAGTAAAAAAATGGCTTTTATTCTTCTTTTAATAATTGCCGTGGCTGTTATTGGCTATGCATTTCTTCCTACCTCAGGTAATGAAGAAACCGCAGTTGATGACTCCCGGATAAATTACGGTAAACTGAATGAAGTAATCTTTAATGTTAAAACGGATATAGTTAAGAGGGGGAATTTAATTCTTTCAATATCCGGCAACGGGCTTGTAAAAGCCGGCAGAGAATTAGACCTCGTCTCTAATATTTCCGGATTTGTTGACAATGTTTTTATATATGAAGGGAAAAAAGTTAATAAAGGCGATCTTCTTATAAAGCTTGATGACAGCGAACAGAAAATTTCCTTAAGCGAATCGGAGGTTAACCTTACCAACGCTAAAATTGAATATGGATTTTTAAGCAAGGAAACCCCGTCGGGCATGTCTCAGGTAAAAGCTGATTCGATAAGTGAACTCATAAAAAAGCTCGATGAAAAATTTTCTCTCGGGGAAATAAATCAGGATAGTTATCTCAGCAAAAAAGAGGAACTCGATTTAGCTTTGATATTTACGGGGGCTAAAAGAGATGAAGTAATTTTGAATAAAAGCGGATTGTCAAATGCACTGAATGCTATGAATAAGGCAAAACTTAATCTATCATATACTGAAATCAGGGCTCCTTTCTCAGGTGTTGTAGCAGACTTTGATTTGGTAAAAAGGCAAAGAATAAATGCAGGCGAAAAAGTTTTTAAGCTGCTCGACATCAATAAGTATAAAATAGAAGTTGGAGTAATTGAAAGCGAAATTACAAATATTAAAAACAACAGCGAGGCGGTTGTAAAATTGAACTCCCTTCCCGGTGCAGTATTTAAGGGAAGAGTATTATACATAAATCCTCTTATAGATTCTGAAACAAAAACATGCAGGGTTACAATAGCAGTTCCGAATAATGATTCGAGAGTAAAGCCCGGTATGTTCGCCAATGTTTTGATTGAAAATCAGATATTAAAGGATAAATTATTAATACCGAAAGACGCTTTACTTGTACGCGATAAAAGAGATTTGGTTTTTATAACCGAAGGTAATCTTGCTAAATGGCATTATGTGGATATCGGAAATCAAAATGAAGAATATATAGAAATATTAAAAGGCGTTGAAGCTGGCGATTCCGTGATAGTTAATGGGCATTATAATCTTGCGCATGATGCAAAAATAAAAATTGTGAATTAATTATCTTTGAAAAAATTCTTTCACATATTTCTTTCCCGTCCTGTTACTTCGGGAATGATATTTCTTGTTATACTTGTTCTGGGAATAGCTGCCGTATTTAATATAACTCTCGAAGTTTCACCTAATATCGAATATCCGCGCCTTTCAATTTCCGCTTCATGGGGAGGAGTATCTTCCGAAGCCATAGAAGCATTTTTAACCTCTCCGATGGAAGCCGCTCTTTCTACTGTTAAAGGAGTAAAAAAAATATCTTCAACTTCGTATGAAGGACGCTGCAATATAAACCTTGAATTGCATCCTTCTACCGATATGGATTTTGCCCGTATTGAAATTAATGAAAAACTCGGGGCATTGAAAACAGAGCTCCCTTACGGCGTATCGAGACCAAGAATTTCTCCTTACATACCGAAAGATTTCCTGGAGCTTCAAGGATTTTTAACGTACACACTCGCTGCAGATTTAAGCTCAAATGAAATAAGAAAATTTGCGAAAGAAAATCTGGTTGTACCTTTAATGGCGATAAAAGGTATTTCTGGGGTTGAAGTAAGCGGCGGTAATGAAAGAGAAATTACAATTACAATCGATTATGATAAAACCAAAGTTTTTAACATTTCAAATCAGGAAATAGCATCTGCAATAGACGGGGCTGAGGAAATTCTTACCGCGGGAAATGTTGAGAGGAAAAGCGGAAGAATATCTGTGCTCGTTAATAATAAAATTGATGCGGCGGCTTTTCTGAATAATCAGCCGATTAAATATCTTAAAGATGGTACGGTAATACGTTTAAAGGATATCGGTAAAATAATAGACGACTTCAGCGAAAGGACAAGCTATTACCGGATAAATGGTGAGGAAGCGGTCTTCCTAAGAATAAGTAAAGAGCCGGGGGCAAACACAGTTGAAACTGCCAATAAAGTTTTTGCAAAATTGACAGAACTGTCTAAAAGCTTTCCTGCCGATTTCCAGTTAAGAAAAGAAGTCGATAAAAGCGAAGATATCAGAAATGAATTAGGCGAGTTATTTTCAAGCGCCGGGTATTCTTTGGTAATGATAGTGCTACTTCTTATGATAATATTTAGACGATTGAATTATTCTTTAATTATAACCGCCTCAATTATCTTTTCCATATTAGCTTCACTTCTTTTGTTTTATTTGTTCAATTTATCTTTGAACATTATCACCCTAGCATCACTTGTGCTCGGTTTCGGCTTGATGGTTGATAATTCAATTGTTGTAATTGATTATTTAGACCGGCATTATTCCGGCAGGGGAGTAATGCGCCTTGTTATTTATTTAAAGGATATATGGTTCCCGGTATTTGCATCGACTCTGACTACCGTAGCGGTTTTTATCCCGCTTTTATTTCTTACCGGCGAGTTGAGGTTATATTTTGAACAATTTGCCCTTGCAATTGTATTTTCAATCAGCGCATCATTATTTGTTTCGTTTACTGTTGTACCTTTGTTTTTTTATAAGTTCGGATATAAACGTTTGGTTCAACAAAAGGGAAGAAACAAATCGCTGCTTCAAAAAATATATCTATCTGCAACTCGGCAAATAATAAAGCGGAAAAAACTAAGCATTGCATTTTTAATTTTAATTATCGGTTTTCCCGTCTGGCTTTTACCCGCGCATATTGATACGCCTGTTATTGGGGAAGCATACAATACTATTTTTGATTCCGATTTTTACCGGGAAAACAAAAAATATTTCAACTATGCTCTGGGAGGCTCATTAAATCTCTTTTTTAATTATATCCCTAAAGGGGAGGTATTCTCTTACGGAACAACTGATTATATTATGGTTAGATTGGAACTCCCCAACGGTAATAAAATTGAAAGAATAAACAATCTAACAAAGAGCTTTGAAAAAGAAATTTTGGCTTATAAAAATAAAATAGGAATTGTAACTGCCAATGTTTTAAATGAAGAAAACTCATACATCAATGTTGAATTTTCAAAAGAACAAAGCGGAACAGTGTTCCCTTATTTATTGAAAAATTATCTTACCGCCTTTGCTGTACAGCTTGGCGGGTTGAATGTTTCTGTATTCGGGTATGGACCGGGCTTCAGCAGCGGCGGTTATTCATCATCATCATTTAATGTGGCGGTTTATGGCTTTAATTATATTAAGGTTAAGGAAATTGCAGAAGAGTTTAGAGAAGTTATAACAGTAAACCCGCGTATTGATAATGTTGATATCGACAGGTCTTCCCGTTATGGTTTCAGCAAGGATTCGTATGAAGTAATCGGTAAGATTAAAAGAGAAAATCTTGCAATGTATAATATTAAGCCTGGTGAGATCTTTGCCCGGATCGCTCAAAGTTCAAGGGGGAATATATCCTATAATAAATTTAGAATTGGCAATGATGAGGTTCCTTATAACATAAAATATACCAATTATAAAGAGATTCAGCTTAATGAAATCGAGGAGATGGAGGTTAAAAACAGTAGTGAAGAAAGCGTTAAAATAAAAGATCTGATAAATTTTTCACAAAGTAAGGTCTTGACCTCAATTAATAGGGAAAATAGGCAATACATACGCTATATAACGTTTGATTACAAAGGTCCCTACCAATATGGAAGAGAATTTATAAACGCCTCAATAAAACAAGTTTCTGTTCCGGAAGGTTATGAAATTAAATCAGACAATTATTTTTTCTTTATGAATCAAGAAGAAGAGCTTGAGGTTTGGAATATATTAATTTTTTCGGCGATTTTAATTTTTATGATTACCGCGAGTCTTTTTGAATCATTTAAAAAACCGTTTTTAATTATTACAGCAATTCCCTTTGCGATAATCGGTGTGATATTTCTTTTTTATTTTGAAGAGTTAAATTTAGATAGAGGCGCATATGCCGGTTTGCTCCTATTGATCGGCATCTCCGTAAATAATTCAATTGTTCTTGTCGATTATCTCTCGAAAAATATTATAGAGGGATCCATTGAAGAAATAATCGAACATAGCTTTCTTAGGGTGAGACCAATTATAACTACAACATTGACTACTCTTGCGGCGCTTCTGCCTATCATCTTATTCGGTGTAAACAGCTTTTGGAAAAGTCTGAGCTACTCTGTTTTTGGCGGCTTAACATTTTCGGCGCTTTTTACAATAGCTTTTTTACCGATGCTCTTTCATATCTTCAATAATAAAAAATATTTTTAACTCATCCGCTTTTAACTCTCTCTGCCTAAATTAGTGAGATAAAAAAAAATAAAATAAATTAGAGAATAATTAGAAGGCAAGTAAGCGTTATAAAATGGAACATACGTTAGTAGAGAAAATGCATACAGGTATTTCATCATCAGACACGAAAGAAGCCCGTAGTTCGTCTGCCTATCTCTGAATATAAACAAGCAAAGTCTTCTTCTTTTATATTCCAAAGATGATCTCATACAATTTTCCTTCTTCCGTTTCTTGAAGTTCCTTTGCCATTTTGGGGGCTACTATATTTGTAAATCCAAATATGTTTGATTGCGTGTGTTTGGTGTTTTTTATGAACATTTTATTTTAAGAAGAATTAGTAAATTTATTTTCAGGAAATTATTTAAATATTTCCTCAATTAATAATTATTGAGATGTTTTGTGACCTTTTTAGAGGGAACTCATAAATATAACATTCATCTTGTTGGAATAAATTCGGGTGATGAAACCAATCATCAAAATTTTTGCAATAAAAAAGGGTTGGAAATACCCGTGCTTTCTTATATTGATAGAAGTGTAAGTAAAAAATTTAATGCTGTAAATATTTTCGGAATGAACAAGCGAAAACTTGCGCTTGTTAGTTCGAAGAGAAAAATATTATTAGAAAAAACCACTATTCCAATAAATTTCATTGATACTGCATCTTTTTTTAATGAACTTAAGTCGTTAAAAATTATATAAATGACTTGACAATATGATTAAATAGTGCCTATTTTGTGGCGTAATTTTAAGGAGAGCTTTTAGAGATTTTTGCTACAGTAAAATTAAATGAATTTTTAAATAAAACCTTGTTAATATATTAGATCATTTTTACAACATATATTATTAACAACTTAATAAATTAGAATGATTAGCAAAATCTCTAGAATAATTATATTTCTATTTATCCCCCTTTATATTTTTCCGCAGTCAGATATAAAGGTTATCTCATCAAATAGTACATCTATTATCATTGAGTATACTCCCGAGTATTTAGATACCGGGATAGTTGTGTATAATTCGGAAAATTTCAGAAGAGCAGCGATAAAATATGGTTCTGCCAGTAATAATCTGCCCGGTTTACCCGATCAGCAGGTTCGCGCTCTTCTGCTTGGCATACCGGGGGAATTTGGAAATACTATAAAAGTAATCAGCTATACCTACAAGTTTTTAGCCGGAAAACTTCTTCCCAATTCAACACCGCACAAAAAAGATAATGATTTTACAGAATATAGTTACGAACTATCGGCAGATTATTATAATCCAACCGAAGAAGGTGAACTTGTTACTTTCGATGATTTTGGTATGATGCGTAGCCTTCCCGTTCAGACATTTTTAATAAAACCGGTATATTATGATGTTGCTCAAAACAGAATAAAAATTTATACCAAAATACTTTTCCAAATAAACTATGCTGCGGCAAAGGTAATAAACCGCAATCCGGTAAAAGATGACCTGATTAACGATGTTGTTATTAATTACGATGTTGCAAAACATTGGCGTAAAATCGAACCAAAGAGAGTTAACAAAACTACGGTTGTTAACAGTGTTTTATCAAGCGGCACATGGTACAGATTCGAAACAGAAAATGAAGGCATTTATAAAATTACATATTCAATGCTAACATCGTACGGCATAGATCCGGCTCAAGTTGATCCCCGTACTATTAAAATATACAACAATGGCGGTAAGATGCTGCCAGAAGCACAAAACGCTGATACTCCTGCCGATCTCATTGAGAATGCAATTATTGTTTCCGGCGAAGGTGACGGCAAATTTGATTCCGGCGATTATATTTTGTTTTACGGAAGGGGAACTGATTTTTGGTATACTACTCCCGGTTCACTTCAAATTTCAAGGGCTTCGCATAAATACGCGTTAAAAAATTATTATTGGATTACCGCCGGCGGCAACCAGGGAAAAAGAATGGCTGAAAAAAGCAGTGTTCAATCTCAACCCGGTTTAATAGTACAATCTACAAGAGCTTTTAAATATCACGAAGATGATCTTATTAGTCTCGCCAAAAGCGGTAGAAATTTGTTCGGAGACGAGTTTGATCAATCGAATAGCAGCCGCACATATATGAATTTGCTTGACGGTCTGATACCGAACTCTAAAATCAATTATAAAGGGGCATTTGTAAACAGCGACTATAATAATGTTCTATTTGAAGTGGGGGAACATTCAACTCCCATATTTTCCGGTTATCTATTCGGAACAAAAAATCAGGACTGGTCAGAATATTCGAAGGGATATTTGAACAATTTTTACGGATCATTTACCGGAACTCTTGCTGAAAACAGAAGTTTGTTAAAATTTGACTACAACACAACACAGCCGGCTTACAAAGGTTATCTTGATTATTTTGAAATAGAATACTTAAGAGATTTTTCAGCAGTTAACAATCAAATAATTTTTTACTCTCCCGATTCTTCGGCAGTGGTTGAATATCCGCTTAAAGGATTTTCGAGCAGCGATATAAGCGTATTTGATGTTACCGATTATTCGTCCGTAAAAAAAATTACAAATCCAGTTGTTTGGAGCGGTTCGGAGTTTAAGTTTAGATCAACAGAGCAGTCAAAAAATATTTCTAAATATCTCGGTATTGAACAGAGTGCACTTCTGACACCTGCCAACCCGGAGCTGATTCAAAATTCTAATATTATCGGGATACAGCCAGGGGCAAAATTTATTGTAATTGCCAATAAAGAGTTTAAAACTCAGGCAGAACAGTTCAAACAATACAAAGAATCTGAAATACCGATTCCTATTAGTACACAGTTGGTTTACCAGGACGAAATATTTAATGAGTTTAGCGGGGGTTTACAAGATCCTGTTGCCATAAGAAATTTTATAAAATATGCCTATGATAATTGGCAGATACAACCAGAATATGTGCTACTTTTTGGAGATGGCACTTACGATTACAAAAATATTGAAGGCGGGAACCAGAATAAAAATTTTATTATTACATTCCAAACTGTTGAAAGCCTGCACGAGGTTCATTCATCTACTTATGATGATTTTTATGTGCGGGTCAGCGGAAATGATAGTTATCCAGATATAGCTATTGGGCGTCTGCCGATACAAAATGCTGATGATGCATCGGTGATAATCTCCAAAATTAGGGAATATGAAACCGGAAGCAATGCCGGAGACTGGCGAAATAAATTAACATTTATTGCAGATGATGCAATTACCATCGATGGTTGGGAAGGTGCAATTCATTCAGGGCCAAGTGAGAACGTCGCAAATTCACTCCTAGGCTCTTATGATATTCAAAAAATATATCTGTCTGCTTACCCGCGGGTTTTAACTTCTGCCGGAGTAAGAATACCAACGGCAAATGTCGATATTATCAACGCAATGAATTCAGGCAATGTAATTGTTAATTACGTTGGTCATGGAAATCCAAGGGTTTGGGCTCATGAAATTGTTTTTGATAAAGATGTTTCAATTCCTCAACTCAACAGCTCTAATTATTTTTTCTTATCCGCCGCAACGTGTGATTTCGGCGATTTTGATAAACCTTCTATTCAGAGCGGCGCCGAAGAATTATTCTTAAAAGAAAACGGCGGTTCAATAGGCGCGTTTACTGCTGCCCGGCTAGTATTTGCCCAAAGCAACACAGCTCTAATGACAGATCTTTTTGATAACATTTTTGGTATGCCGAGAGATACATTAAATTATTTAAGTCCTATCGGCAAAATAATCTTTAAAACAAAAAGGCGCAGCGGAATTGATGTTGCAAATGATCAAAAATATCATCTGCTTTGCGATCCGACTTTGCGTTTAAATGTGCCGCACTTTAGCTCCTCGGTCGATTCAATAAACGGTGTGAAACCAGACGGTCTTTCCAACATCAAAGCTTTGAGCAAAGTAAGTATTAAAGGACATGTTGTTCAGCCAACAGGCGGAGCCTGGAATAATTTTAACGGCGAGGGTATTTTATCGGTTTACGACTCGAACCGCGAATTCCGGCTTATGCAGGGCAGTACATTTTTGCACAAGGTAACCATGCAGGGTGGACAGATATTTAAAGGGCGTGTTTCAATTACTAATGGTGAATGGGAAGCTTCATTTGTAGTGCCCAAAGATATTAGTTACGAAAATAGAAATGGAAAAATTGTTTTATACTTTACAGGCGAAAACACTGACGGAATTGGATACACAAATTCTTTTACTGTTGGCGGAACTGACTCAGGAGCTGTAAATGATAAAGCGGGCCCGGAGGTTGAAATTTATTTTGATGATATAACATCGATAACCGCTAACCTAGCAAACCCGAACTCAAAGTTAATAGTAAAACTTTTTGATGAAAGCGGGTTGAACACAACCGGCACCGGTATTGGTCATAAACTCGAAGGTATTTTAAATGAAAACAGTAATAACGCAATTGATTTTACTAATTACTTTATCGGCGATATAAATGCCGGTGGTAAATCGGGCAAAGTTGAGTATAAATTTAATGGTCTTGATTTGGGCGACTATAAGATAGATGTTAAGGCATGGGATGTTTTTAATAATTTTACAACCGAAGCCGCTTATTTTAATGTTGTCTCGGGGGATGATTTAGTTATTAGAGATGTTTATAATTATCCAAACCCGTTCAAAGCTAATACATCTTTTACATTTCAGCAGAATTTGAGCCGCACAATAGATGTAAAAATAAAAGTGTACACTGTTGCAGGAAGATTAATAAAAAATATTGAGCAAACCGGTTTGAACGATAAGTTTGTTGCCATCGACTGGGATGGAAGAGATGAAGATGGAAATTTGCTGGCAAACGGCGCATATCTTTACAAGTTAATAGTAAAAACAACTGACGGGCAATACAGTCAAAGTGTTCTTGGTAAAATAGCGGTAATAAGGTAAAACTTATTGTACCCGAAATAACGATTGTACTGTCTATTTTTTTTATATTTGGTCTTTAAATTGAAAATTAATTGAATATCCAATTCGGAGGAAAACACGCATGAAAATATTTGTGAAACTACTGCTTGTTGCAGTAACATTTATGGGGATAAATAAGGTTGCATACGCACAGGGCGAAGCGGCTGTCCCATTTCTTCTCCTTGCACCGGATTCGAGAGCCGGCGGTATAGGCGAATCGGGAGCGGGATTAGCAGATAACTCAGCCGCAATTTTCTGGAACCCTGCGGGAATAGCATTTTTAACCGGCACCGAATTGAGTATTACACATAGTAACTGGCTGCCGCAGTTCAACCTCGATCTGTTTTACGATTATCTTACTTACAGACAATACATTGAAGAAATTGACGGTAGTGTAACCGCCAGCATCACCTATATGAACTTTGGTGAATTCCAGAGGACTCTTGAATCAGGGCCTGATGTTGTTGGTACTTTTCGTTCATTCGATGCCGCCCTAACTCTTGGATATGCAACAAAAGTGCACCCCGATTGGGGACTCGGTTTTAACTTTAGATTAATTCACAGTCGCTTATCCGACAAACCAACCGGAAATGAACAGGGAAGCGGTGTTGCTACTTCTGTTAGTTTTGACGTTGCTGCAATGTGGCGCCCGGGTAAATTGGTTATCCCTTTTCTTGATGAAGATATCGGCGGTAATTTGAGTATTGGTGTTAATCTAAGCAATTTAGGCCCAAAAATTTACTACATAGATCAAGCACAGGCAGACCCTATCCCGACAAATTTCCGTCTTGGGTTTGCTTACAAAGTTCTTAATGATGAGTATAATTCACTTATCTGGACACTCGATTTTAGTAAATTGCTCGTTCGTCGTGATAGTATTTCATCGGATGAATTTTATAAAGCAATATTTACTGCGTGGGGAGATAAATCATTATCGCAAGAATTAAGAGATGTAGTTACATCTACGGGGCTTGAGTACTGGTACGGTCAGCCGGGTGACTTTTTATTCGCTCTCAGAACAGGCTTCTTTTACGAAGACCCATCTTACGGAAATAGAAAGTTCTTAACTTTTGGTGCGGGTATTCGTTATGATATTTACGGGTTCGATTTCAGCTATATAACTACATCGGTCTTTAAAGGCGGTGAGAATCACCCGCTTTCCGATACTTTAAGATTTACTGTACTTATTGGCTGGGGCGCTGTTGCTGAAAGTACAAGAGGCTTGCCAAGAGGAATTTAAAAAATCATGTTAAAAAAACTTCTCACAGTTTTAGTTTTTACAGTATGTTTGGGCAACCCGTTTGCCCAAACATTTTCTGTTAATATAAATCCTTATCCATCTGCCAACACCATCACCGGCGTAACCTCATCCGACACTTTGAGAGTACTTGCGGCGATGGTTAATTTTCAGGAGGACAAAGACAATACTACATTCGGAAACGGAAAAATGGGTACGGTTTTTTCGAACGATTACGGAAAAGATATTCTTGATCCTCTTCCGCACGATAAACCATTTTACGAAGCTCATCTTGAATTTGTAAAAAATTATTTCAGTAAGGTTTCTGACGGAATTATGAACATTGAATATTCCGTTTTGCCAGACACCTTTTCCGTTTCAAAAACTATGAGAAGTTATTCTCCCCCCTCAAAATCGGATGATTATTCTTTGCTTGGCGATTTTGCAAAAGAAACATGGACTAAAGCCGCATCACTTTATCCTGATTTCGATTTTTCACATTATGATGTATTTATAATTTTTCATGCAGGCGTTGGACGTGATATAAGTTTGCCGGGCAGCATAGGAACCGATAAAGATCTTCCTTCAATTTATATGGGTGCAAATCTTTTTAAAAAAATCTACGGAAGCTCGTATGAAGGTATTCCTGTCGGTAGTGGAAATTTTAAAATTACAAACAGCTTAATAATGCCGGAAACAGAAAGCCGGGAAGTTGAATCGTTCGGCGGAAAAGTACTTTTTGAAATTTCTACAAACGGTTTACTTGTTGCCTCAATTGCCAGCCATCTCGGTCTGCCTGATTTGTTCGATACAAATACCGGTTTAAGCGCCATAGGGCGTTTTGGTTTGATGGACGGTCAGGCAATTTTCGCATATGGCGGAACATATCCACCGGAACCTTCACCATGGGAAAAAATATACCTCGGCTGGGCAGCGCCGAAAGTAATAACCCCCGGAGATTACAAAAATTTAACACTTACAACGGGACACGCAGCATCACTTGGCGATTCCGTAATATTAAAAGTTCCAATTAATTCCTCCGAATATTATCTTGTTGAAAACAGAAGTCGTGACGCACTGAAAAACGGCTCAATTGTTAAATATGTTGTCGGCTCCGATACTCTGACAAAAATATTCGATAGAGACACAACCGGTTATTATAGCTTTGCAGTGGATTCACTTGCGGGTGTTGTAATTGATGTTGACGAATTTGATTGGGCAGTGCCAGGCAATGGTATAGTTATATGGCATATTGATGAATCAATCATCAATTCTAAACTTGCTTCAAATTCAATAAATAACGATAAAAACAATCGCGGTGTTGACGTTGAAGAAGCCGATGGCATTCAGGACATAGGTGAGGAGTTTCAAACAATCTTCGGTGATGTTGTAATAGGTGAAGGTAGCGATAGAGATTTTTGGTATAAAGGTAATCCATCCGATCTTTTTAAAAACATATTTGATAAAAATTCGCGCCCCAACACAAATTCAAACAGCGGCGCAAATAGTTTGATATCCATTTCCAATTTTTCAAATATAGGAAATCGGATGTCATTCAATTTGACGTATGGCGATTCAATTATTAAACCGGTTTTTTCTTCAAACATAAGTATGGCTGTAAAAGCGGCTGAACTAACATCGTTGCAAAACGGGAATGAAGTTACTTTCGCGCTTGTGAATAATTTCAATCTCCATCTGCTTAATGATGAAGGGAATATTACAACAAACCTAAATGACTTTTCGGAAGTTCACCCCGCAGCAATTTTATGGAACAACACTAATTATTTTATCGGAGCAAAAGCGTCTGCATTAAATATTTACATGGCTGATGGAGCAGTTAACTATCTGTCGTCAATTTACTTGAACGAAAATATTTCAACACCACCGGTAGTTAGAGTACTTGCAACGGAAGAAAGAGAAATATTGTTCGGTACCGAAAAAGGAAAAATATATTTTTATTCCACCGGCAGGCTTCCGGCAATCGATCCGGTTCAAACAAAACAGCCGGTAGTAATTGACACCAATCTTGTCATCAAAAAAATTGCAGTTGACGGATTATATTATTGCGGCATCGGTAAAGCAAGCATCGTTTCATCTCCCCCCTCAGCACAAACGTTATATTTTGATAGTGATGGGAATAACTTTGATTTTAAAGGTGAAGTGCCGATTGATCTTGCTCTTACAAAAAACAAAAACGGCAAATACGTATCAATTGTTTTATCAAGTAATAACAGCTTTTATCTTATCTCCGAAGGTAAGCTATTAGTTAAATTTTCCGCTGCTGAAAATAACGTAAATTCATTTTCTGTCGGCGATGTTAAACAGGACGGAGAAAATTATATAATTTATACAGCGGCGAAAAAAGTGTATGCGGTAAATTTAGCCGGAGCACTTGCCGATAATTTCCCGTTTGAGGATCCTCTCGGATTATCATTTATCTCAACTCCACTTGTTGTTGATTTTGAAGGTGACAATAAAGCGGAAATTATTGCATCAACAGAAGACGGAAGAGTATTTGCTATTTTCGGCGGCACCGGTAAAAGCGTACCGGGTTTTCCTCTATCATTCGGTGATGATCTCGCTGCAGTACCGGTTACATTTGTAAAAGACAAACAAATATCATTTGCTTCTTTAAACAATTCGGGCGGTTTTAGCGGCTATAAAATTGGCGCTTCAGAGGGAACGGTATATTGGGGCGGCGAAAATGGCGGTTCGGCAAATTTATCATTTGTTCCGGCAGCTTCATCTCAAAGTTATACAAATGAATTTTTCCCGAAGAACCGGGCTTACAACTATCCTAATCCTGTTTACGATGGAGTAACATACATTCGTTATTACGTAAATGAAAATTCCAAAATTAATATAAAGATTTTTGACCTAGCCGGCGATTTTGTGGCAGAATTAAACAACGACGCTACCGCCGGAATGGACAATGAAACAAAATGGGACGTAAGTAATATCCAGAGTGGTGGTTATTTTGCGCGCATTGAAGCAGCCGGTGTAAGCGGCAAAACCGAAACAAACATTATAAAAGTAGCTGTTGTAAAGTAAATAATTTACTATCTGCGCGACAGCTAAAATTTCAGACGAAAGAAATTTCCTCTTTATGAAAAATTTAAATCTTGTATTTGTTCTATTTTTATTTTGTTCGATAAATACTTTTGCACAGTTTACTGAATTTCATCCCGAGTTAGATTGGTTTACAATTAAAGGGAAGCACGTTGAAGTTCATTTCCACGAAGCAGCTGAACGTTCCGCCTACGTGGTTGCAAAAATTGCGGATGAAGTTTGGGGACCCATAACTTCACTTTACAATTATGAGCCCGAAACAGTTCATTTTGTAATGAAAGATATTGATGATTATTCCAACGGCGCAACTTACTTCTTCGATAATAAAATTGAAATCTGGACAAGCGCACTCGATTTTGATTTACGGGGCGCTCACAACTGGCTGCGTAATGTTATCTCCCACGAATTTACTCATATGGTACAGATTCAGGCATCATTAAAATTAACCAGGACTGTTCCCGCCATATTTATTCAAGCGTTAAATTATGAAGATGAAAGACGTCCCGATATACTTTACGGTTTTCCGAATGTAATTGTTTCATACCCGCTTGCTGCTATTAATATGCCAGCATGGTTAGCCGAAGGTACTGCCCAATATATGCGCACCGAGTTTGATTACGACAATTGGGATTCGCACCGCGATATGATTTTACGCTCTTACGCGCTTGATGATAAAATGCTTACATGGAACGAAATGGGAGTATTTGGAAAAACAAGTCTTGGTAATGAATCTGTTTACAACTCAGGTTTTGCATTAACAAGATATATTTCTCAAAAATATGGCGAGAGTAAACTTCGCGAAGTTTCGCAGGCACTTGGCAAGCCGTTTAACTTTACCGTTGACGCCGCTTTTAAAGACGTACTCGGAAAAGACGGAAATGAGATATACGGTGAGTGGAAAAATTTTGTAAAAGAAAGCTACCAAAAAAGAATTGAAAAAGTGTTGGACAATAAAGTTAGCGGCGAGGTAATTTCAGAAAAGGGTTTTGGAAATTTTTATCCTGCTTTTTCTGAAGATGGAAGTAAGTTTATTTATATTTCCAATAAATCGGCTGACTATTTTAGTTTATCATCAGTTTATTCGCACGATTTAAAAACCGGGGAAGAAAAAACGCTCGTTTCCGGTGTTCGTTCAACTGTAAGTTTTATACCAGGTGTAAATAAAATTATATATGCCAAACTAAGTGATGATAATCCGAACTGGGTAAATGTTCACGATCTTTATGTTTACGATATTGATAACGACAAAGAAACAAGATTGACATTTAATCTTCGTACAAATCAACCTTTTGTTTCGCATGACGGTAAAAAGATTGTATTCCTGTTTCAAAAGGACGGAACCGGTAATATCGGCACTGTAGATATTGACGGGAAAAATTTTAAACAGCTAACTTTGTTTGCAAACGGAGAGCAGGTTTTTAATCCTAAATTTTCAAATGACGATTCACAAATCATTTTCGGGTACTCATATAATCAAACCAGGGATATAGCGGCAGTAAACGTTGATGGAACCGATTACCACAAGGTTGTTGAAACCGAAAAAGATGAAAGAAATGGTGTTTACGATAAGGATGGAAATTTAATCTACTCATCGGATAAAACGGGAATTTTTAATCTCTATCGATACAATACTAAAACTAAAACTACTGACCAGTTAACAAATGTTACCGGCGGCGCTTTTATGCCGGCAGTAGATAGAGAAGGTAACATACTGTACGCCGGTTACACATCCTCGGGTTATAAAATATTTAAAATAACCCCGGCACAGCAGGGCAAAGTTATTCCGGGTGAAGATTACGTTTGGATAAAAAATCCTCCTCTTGATGAAAGCAAACCAAACGGCGATATCGCAAATTTTAATATAGAGAAACTGAAAAATTTTGATGACTACGAGCTGCCAGATTTAAAAAAAGAAAAATACTCCGGCGCTTTTAGTAAACTGACTATTTTTCCGATGATAAGATGGGACAACTATAATACATCCAATTCATTTATTGAAAAATTAAAACCCGGTTTATACGTAACATCTAGTGATATGCTTAATCGTTATTCCTTTTTTGCCGGCGCCTCTATTAACACACGGTTAGAACGCGATTTGTTTTTAATTTTTGATTACAGGAATAAACTGCCGCTTCTTTTTGATATCGGGATAAAACCTGAATTAGCTCTCGAAGTGTACAACATCAGCAGAAAGGCTAACGTTGATATTTACTTCGGCGTGGATTCTACGACGATTCCCCCGACTTATGATTATATCGTCCCGACGGATGTAACTTATAACCTTTTTGAAGTGGACGTTGCTGCCAAACATAGAATATTTACAGCGCAGCAAAATCTTGAACTTAGATTTATTTTTAGCCGTTATTCTGCTTCTCTCGGAAGTTTCATTTTACCCGATAACACTTTGTATCCTACAACCGATGATACATATCTAATAGGAAGAAATTTTCAACTAAAGTACACCTATGAAATGACGCCTCCATACCGTGACAGCGATATAAACCCACACGGCGGCACTGTTGATTTAACATATAATTACGAGTTTAACGAATTTAATAAAGACGGCGAGTATGTTGTTGAAGATGGCTTACTGAAACCAAAGTACGGTAATTTTAATTTCCACCGTCTCGAACTTAATTCTAAGGTTCATATTCCACTCTGGGCAAGCCACACTTTAACTGCTCAGTTGCGCGCCGGAACAATTTTCGGACCAGCTCAACCAGACTTTTTTGATTTTTATCTTGGCGGTTTAATCGGTATGAAAGCTTACCCGTTTTATTCAATCAGCGGAAACGAGGTTGGCTGGTTTAACTTAACATACAGAATGCCATTGTTTAGAAATATTGATGCAAGGCTCGGTCATATTTATCTCGATAAAATATTTTTCTCGGTGTATGGCGATGTTGGAAACTCATGGACAGGCGATATCCCATCTGCAAAAAACTTTAAGAAAGGCGCCGGTGTTGAACTCCGAGCACAGATGAATTCATTTTATCTTTTCCCGACGAGTGTTTTTGTAAACGCTTCATATGGGTTTGACGAAGTTAAACGTGAAGTTAGAGGTGAAACTGTTCGGTATGGTAAAGAGTGGCGCTTTTACGGCGGTATATTATTTGGTTTCGATTTTTAATAATTCTTGTGAAGGATTAAAATGCGCTCAAAAATTAAATTAGTTTTGATGATATTTTTTATTGCAGCCGGAATTTTGTCGGCGCAAACAGAAATGTTTAACGGTCATTTGACCTCGGACTCTCGAACAGCATTCGAACAATTTAAACCTGCATCTAAAATAAATATCATGCCTGTTCAAATTAGTAAAAAGTCCATAATACTTGCCGGTGCACTTTCTCTTTTACTTCCCGGCGCCGGTGAGATTTATACAGGTGAATATTGGAGAGCCGCCGCTTTTATTGCAGTTGAGGCGGCGATAGTTACAACTGCCATCATATATGACAAAAAGGGAGATGACCAAACAACAAAGTTTGAAAATTATGCCGATGAAAACTGGAGCGTAGTTCGATATGCTGAATGGCTGAATCAATACCACAACGCAAACATACAAATTAATCCTGATGCCACATTGCCGTCATGGGAACGTGTTGACTGGAATGAATTAAATTCATATGAGAATGGTTCGCATAAAATGCCGAGTCATGGCGAACAACAGTATTATGAATTGATAGGAAAATACTGGCAGTACTCCGCAGGTTGGAATGATTATACCGCAGGAGCAAATAATACACAATTATCCCCAAACTTTAACTTTTACTCTCATATGCGCGGTGAGGCAAATGATTATTACAATGTAGCTTCAAAAGCTGTAATTGGAATTTATATAAACCATTTTTTGAGCATGATCGACGCCGTTTGGAGTTCAATATCGTTTAATAAAAACTTAGCACTAAACGCGAGAGTTGAAACTGAACAGTACGCAAGACAGATTGAATTGGTTCCTACAATAAATTTAAAATTTAACTTTTAAGTTAGTGTTTTTTAGTGAACGCAAACTTTGCGTTCACTACCGGCACATTAAAAATTAAACATACAACGCGCTGCCAAAATCCCTTCTGTGCTTTAACGTAGTTGGATGTTCTTCCCCGAGATATTTGAATATTGCAATACAAACTCTTCTCGCCCCGTCATTATCGTACTGCCGGTCTTCTCTTATTACATTAATAAATTTTTCCAATGCCGTATCAAAATCCTTTTTGCGCAAATCATCAATAGCCGAAAAATAAATATCCTTAACATTAGAAACCGGAAGTTTTTCACTGTCGTTTAATTTGTCAAAAATAATTGCCAGAGTATGAACCGATTCGGCTTCTTCAGTATTGGATAATTCATTTTGATAATTATCTACAAGTAACAAAGCTTTTGAAGGATCTTCAAAAAGTATAAGTTTGGCAAGCAGTGCTCTAACTTCAAAATTTTCGGGCTGAAGCGAGTTTAACTTTTCCAAAATTTCTTTTGCTTTTTCCGGTTCTGTGTTTAGTAAAGCGCGGGCGGTATGTATAAGCTCTTTTTCTTCAGAGGGAAGAGCTTTATCGAGCCACTCTTCAATCATCTTTTCCGGGAGTGCGCCGCTAAATTCATCCGCGACCTCACCCTTTATAAAAAGTTTTACGGTCGGGATACTTTTTATCCCGTACTTCATTGCTACTTCCTGGTTTGCGTCGGTATCAATCTTAGCGAAAGAAAATTTATCTTTATTATTTTCGGCAATTTTCTCAAGGGTTGGTCCAAGAATTCGGCATGGAGCGCACCATTCTGCCCAAAAGTCAACAAGAACAGGTGAGTGGTGGCTTTTTTCAATTACATCTTTATTAAAATCTTTTATTTCGTAATTCATTTTTGTTTCCCAAAATATTTATCTGTTAGATGAATTTATCTTTCAAATGATTCCGTTTTTTAATGCAAGATGAGCTGATTAATTTATAAATGAATCGCCTATAAAAAATTTAGTTGAGCCCAGCATCCGAAATAACCTCACTCATCATTTTGATATGGGCGGGAGTTGTACCACAGCAGCCGCCGATTAGTTTTATACCGAGCGAAATTAACTTTTTTATTTTAGGCGCTATAATTTCAGGGGTCTCATTATAAACTGAGATTCCCTCCACCCATTCCGGCAGACCCGCGTTAGCTTGTGCCAGGAGCGGCAAATTGGTCCACTGTTTCATTTCTTTTATCACCTCAATCATTTCATCAAAACCTTTCCCGCAATTAGAGCCGATTATATCTACTCTAAGTGATGATAATGTTTCAACTGCTGTTTTTGTATCAATCCCCCAGGGAGTCCTCAAACCTGCTTTACCAAGCTCGAACGTCATGGTGGCAGAAACGGGGAGGCTAGAATTTTCTTTTGCTGCTTTGACTGCAATTACAACTTCATCAAGTGACATCATTGTTTCAATAAACAAAATATCAACTCCACCTTCTTGCAAAGCATTTACCTGCTCTGTAAAAACTTCATAAGCTTGCTGTTCACTTATTTCGCCGAGCGGCTCAATCATTTCTCCTAACGGACCAATAGAGCCGGCAACAAAACAGTTAAGAGGACAAACTTGACGCGCCAGTGCGGCGCCAGCAATGTTAATCTCTTTAACGCGGTTTTCAAATCCATAAAACTTCATTCGTAAACGGTTGGCTCCGAAAGTATTTGTCTCAACAATTCTAGCGCCGCTGTCAAAATAATCGCTATGTATTTCTTTTATGAATTGCGGGTTTGTGATGTTGTATTCCTCCGGGCATGCTCCAACCGCCATACCCCTCTTCTGAAGTTCTGTTCCCATTGCGCCGTCGCATAATAATATCCCCGGTTTTTTTAGTTCATCGATAATGTTTGTCATATTACAATCTCATTTTTTTATACCAATTAATTCGCGCGCCATAGTAACAGCATCCGATGCATTTTTTGCATACGCGTCAGCACCAATTTGGTTGGCAAAATTTTTAGAAATTGGCGCACCGCCAATCATAACTTTAACTGGCAGAGCTTCTTGTTTTATTTTGTCAATTACAAGTTTCATATAAATCATTGTGGTTGTTAATAGCGCAGACATGCCGACAAGCAGAGGTTTTTCTTTATTAATAGCATCGATAAATTTATCAACTGATGTATCAATACCGAGATCAATAACTTTGAAACCATTACTTCTCAACATCATCGCAACAATGTTTTTCCCTATATCATGTATATCTCCTTTTACAGTGCCGATAACTATCGTGCCCAGACCTTCTATTTTTGCTTCAGACAACATGGGTTCAATTATTGCAAGGGCAGTTTTCATGGCGCGGGCGGAAATGAGCACCTGGGGAACAAAAATAATATTATCGCGGAAGCGTACTCCAACTACGTCCATGCCGGGAAGCAGACCTTCGTCAAGAATATTTTTCGGCGGATATTTTAGTTCCAATAAACGATTTGTTAAACTTACCGTTTCATCCTTTTGTCCATCGATAATTGTTTGTGCAAGGTTTTTAAGGAGTTCTTCAATTTCTTTCATTAATAAGTTCCAAATTTTTCTGCAAGTTCAGTTAAAAGCATTATGTTTTCAGGCGGAGTGTTCGGCGCAATTGAACATGCGGAACTTAATATATAACCGCCGTTCCGCTTTCCAACTTCCAAACGCCATTTAACGTCTTTTTCAATTTTTTCTTTATTACTATAAAGCAGAGTGTTCACCGGGTCGATGTTTCCTTTTATAAAAACTTTTCCGTTTAATATTTGTTTTGCATCTTCAAGTTCAACAGTCCCGAGCGGGGGGGGATCAAGCGTATCAATCCCATCTGTGCCTGTCAGCATCATTAAATCAAGGCGGTCGCCGATACTGCCGCATGTATGTGTATATACAGGTATGTCGAACTCTTTTTGAACTTCTTCAATAATTTGTTTTTCATAAGGGAGAACAAACTCTGTATAATGATCGCGGGAGATTAAACCGCCACCGGCAAAAGCTGACGAGATTAATATTGCATCAACATTTTCCTTCGCCTGCATTTTTGCAAGTTGTATTGCCCCGAAGGTTAAACTTTGGAGACACGCCTTTACTTTCGCTGGGTCGTCCATTATCGCCATCAGAGCATTTTCATAATTTAAAAGTTCAAGGAACTGTGACCAGGGCGAAAATACTTCTGAATGTATTGAAATATTTCCACCGGTTTTTTCTTTTACTATTTTAATAGTATCGGCGTGATATGCAGGGAAAAAATTATCAAATGTCCGGGCTTTTTTTTCAAACCCCCACTTAAAGGGATAAGATATTTCGGTTATATCCCAGGGATCAATATAAAAAAGTTTTTCCGGATCTAATTCGTCAAAGATAGGAAAATATCGAGAGCCATCAGGCTGGTAATAATGCGGATTATCGTTCTTCGGCACTATAGAATAACAACCATTTTGCCACTTTAAAAGAAATTCATCCTCTTTTTCTTCAATCGAAATAATTTGTTTTTTATAATCAGGATCTCTTCCGGTAAGGTTGACTAATATTCCGTCAAATTTATATTTCTGCTGCATAATAATTAAAGCTTCAGCAAAACCTTCGGAAGAAAACCAAATATCAATGGGAGAAATTCCTGAGTATCTAAAATAATGACCGATAGAAAGCTGGCACATTACAGGCACACGGTCGGGCGTGCCGAGTTTCATAGCAGTTAATACTCTTTCTTTAGAAGTCAATTAATTTCCTTTTTATAAAAGCACAATTGAACAACAATCATGCGGATTAACACAATGAAGTTAAAAATTAAATATATAAGGTTCGCACTAATTTATATTTAAGATAAAAAAATATTATTAGTATACCGTTATTTTATTTCTTGATTGTATTCCGCCTGTATACCTGGTTAATTCCATAAAGTACAAGCTGTGGTTCATAAAAATATGTGTGTTGAATGAACGGTATTACATGTTTGGCAACACCGCCGGTAATATAAATTGAGATGAATGGAAACGTAGTTAATTCTTTTATAAAATTCACCGCTCTATCCACGATTCCTGCCTGGGCATTCAACACACCGCTCGCAATTGATTCGTGCGTAGATTTGCCAACAAACGTTTTGTAATCATCCGGCTTAATTAAAGGAAGTTGAGCGGTGTTTTTTGAAAGAGATTTATACATCATACCTAATCCGGGCATTATTAAACCGCCCTCAAACACTCCGGGATATGAAATTATATTAACGGTAGTCGCAGTTCCAAAATCAACCACAATAAAATAAGTCTGATTATTATAATAACTGTATTCCGGCGAATGTTTAAAAAAATAAAACGCCCCTTCTGAAGAACAAATTCTATCTATCCCTAAAGTTTCAGGAGTTTTGTATTCAACCTTTAAATTAAAGGTTAAACTATTGTTGATTAAAAAAGGCTTCTTCCCCGATGAGGGAAAATAGCCGGTTATAAAAGCTTCAAGTTTTGTTGGTACTACGGAAGAAACAGTCGCATCGGAATGTTCAATCTTATCAGCATATTTTAATAATTCATCAACTGAATTAAACACCGCATGTTCAGTAAGTATTTCTTCATCAAACAAAGCAGTTTTAATTTTTGAATTTCCTATGTCAACAGCGAGCAACATTTTTATAACTCCAACCAAACAAAATATTCACTACAAATATATTCTATCTTAAACTAATATCACCAAAACTTATTTTCTCAATTCCTTTTTCTGTTCGCAATAAAAGTGTTCCGTTTTCATCAACATCATCAAATATTCCATAACGAGGTTTTTTGCCGTCGTTTATATCTATTCTTTCCCCGATCATACGGCAGCGCATGCGCCAGTCCTTTAATATTTGCTCGGGTTCGGTTTTATATTTGTTTAACATCTCTTCAAAGATGTTCAGCACCTCGGCAAGTAGTGTTTCGCGTTCTACGTTTTGGTTCAGTTCGTTTTTGATAGATGTAGGTTCGATAGGGAAGTCCCCATGAAATGTCTGCTGATTCACATTTATTCCAATTCCAACAACAAGGCGGTCAATTTTTTTACCATGCGAAGTTGATTCGAGTAAAATTCCCGCTACTTTTTTCCTGTTGATTAGAATATCATTCGGCCATTTAACTTCGGTTCTAATCTGGAATAAATTTTCTATTGAAGCGGCTACAACGTTTGCAGTACCGAACACTAAAAGTGTTAGGTTTTTTGTTAATAAACTTTTATCGATCAGGAGTACGGAAAATGTAAGATTAAAATCTTTTGAGCTGTGCCATATTCTCCCCTGTCTTCCTCGTCCTTGTAACTGTTTTTCGGCGAGTAGTACCGTACCGTTTTCGTTAAATTCATAATCAGGATTCATCAAAACAGCATTAGTAGAATCAACCTCATCACCGTAGACAAATCTGCGCCCGATATAGTCGGTATCTAATTTAATATCAAAGTCTTCTAAATTGAACAAAACAACCTCAAAAGTTTTTTGTAAAAATAATTAAAAATTAGCTCGAATTCTGTATCTTAATTTCAAATAAAAAAATATTCTCAATTTTAATCATCTTTTATTCATTCTTGTATTGAAATTTGCAACTATTCAAATTAAATTTTAATCTGGAATAAAGGGTGATTGGTAAATCATCATAAAAAAGTAAAATTAAGTAAAACTTGTATAATAAAAGCGAACGAATGAAATCATTAGGAATTTGTGTTGGAGCTTCATCTGTATCTTCAGTGTTTGTTAATTCTGAAAACGGCAGTATCGTAATTGAATCAGCAAAAAATCAACCGCATCACGGGAACCCCAAAGATGTGGTAGAAAAATTATTATCAAACAGCTACCCGGGCAATACCGCAGTAACCGGGAGGCAATTTAGAAAATTTTTAAATCTTAGCTCAATCTCCGAACCCGAAGCCATTGAGTATGCGCTGGCGTTTACCGGGTTAGACGGTGATATTGTAATAAGTGCAGGCGGCGAAAATTTCATAATTTATCTCCTTGATAACAATAGAAAAATATCCAAAGCTGTAACAGGCAATAAATGCGCGAGCGGCACAGGTGAGTTTTTTTTACAGCAAATAAAAAGAATGGACCTTCAGGTTGAAGAAGCAATTGAATTAGGTTTAAAGGGAGAACCATATAACATCTCCGGAAGATGTTCGGTTTTTTGTAAATCGGATTGTACACATGCTTTGAATAAAGGTGTTGCGAAAGAAAACGTGGTTGCCGGGCTTTCCAGGATGATGGCACAAAAAATTATAGAACTTACCGCAAGAGTGCCGCATAAGAAGGCAATTATAATTGGCGGGGTTGCGTCGAACAGCGTGATGGTTAAACATCTCGAAGATCATATTGAAACTCTGATAATACCCGACTCTGCCCAGTTTTTCGAAGCATTGGGCGCCGCATTATTCGCATTAGAAAATGAAACACAAAAAGTTAATATTTCAAAATTGTATAAAGAGGAAGCATCCGCTTTTACATTTCACGATGATTTAAAGCTGCATATTGATAAAGTTCAATTTAAATCATTTGTATCGGGGACTGCCCAAGCAGGTGATATATGCATACTCGGACTTGATGTCGGATCGACCACTACAAAAGGCGTGCTTATGCGTAAAGAGGACAATTCTGTTTTGGCATCAGAATATTTGCGTACAAACGGTGACCCTATTTTTGCTTCGGTGCAATGTTATAAGAGTATTAAAAGTAAAGTTGATGTTCCTGTAAAAATAATTGGGCTCGGAGTTACAGGGTCAGGCAGGCACATATCAGGTTTGCATGCTCAAACAAAAGGGGTTATAAATGAAATAATTGCTCACGCAAACGCAACGGTTTATTTTGATCCCGAAGTTGATACAATTTTTGAAATTGGCGGACAGGATGCAAAATACACCTACATAACCGCCGGCATTCCTTCTGATTATGCAATGAACGAAGCCTGCTCGGCTGGTACCGGTTCATTTCTTGAAGAGGCGGCAAAAGAATCATTAAACATCGATTATAAAAAAATTGGTGATATTGCACTAAAAGCAAGCAGTCCGCCAAACTTTAATGATCAATGCGCCGCGTTTATAAGCAGCGATATAAAAAACGCGCTGCATGAAGGACTCTCTAAGGAAGATATTGTCGCGGGTCTTGTTTATTCAATTTGTCTGAATTACACAAATCGTGTTAAAGGTAATCGTCCGGTTGGAAAAAAAGTTTTTATGCAGGGCGGTGTTTGTTATAATAAGGCAGTTCCAATAGCAATGGCAGCTTTAACGGGTAAAGAGATTATTGTTCCCCCCGAACCAGGACTAATGGGCGCATTTGGCGTTGCTCTGGAGATAAAAAAGAAACTTGAACTTGGTTTGCTTGAGCAAAAAGAATTTGTGCTTGATGATTTGATAAACCGCACGGTAAAATATGAAAAGTCATTCGTATGTGCCGGCGGCGCTGAAAAATGCGATCGTAAATGCAGCGTATCATTAATAAGCGTAAACGGTAAAAAATATCCGTTTGGCGGCGCATGCAATAAGTATTATAACCTGCAGATAGAGCGCGTAAAACATGTAAAAGAAAATAACCTCGTTAATCTTAGGCAGGAACTTGTCTTTGAAAAATATATTCACCCCTCTGTGCTGGATGAAAAAGCAAAAGTTATCGGCATTCCGAAATCATTTTTTGTAAATACAATCTACCCTCTATATTTTAACTTTTTTACACAACTTGGTTTTAAAGTTGTGCTTGGCGATGAGGTAATTGAAGAAGGGGTTGAAAAAAGACAGTCTGCTTTTTGTTACCCGGTTGAACTTGCTCACGGGTTTATGCAAAGTGTTCTTGATAAAAAACCCGACTATATATTTCTTCCTCATATACTGGAGATATACAATCCATCAACAGAATTTTACGACCGTACGTGTGTCTTTTTGCAGGCGGAAAACTACTACTTAAAATCTACTTTCAAAAAAGAACTTGAGGGAGTTGAACTGCTGTCTCCAATCTTTAATTTTGCCGAAGGGTATGAATCGGGCAGAGATGCATTTATTCGACTCGGTGAGAATATGGGTTGCAGTAAAGCTGAGGCTTCAGCCTCATTTGATTATGCGCTTTCTGAACTAAATGATATGCTTTCGGAATTTAAAGCGTTAGGTAAAACAGCTATTGCGGAAATTGAGATGGACCCGAACAAATTTGCGATGGTTCTTTTCGGGAGAAGCTATAATGCATTTGCTGGTGAAGCAAATCTTGGGATTCCTCAAAAATTTGCTTCGCGTAATGTGCTGATAATTCCGCATGACTTTCTATCTGCAGAAGAGTTTGAAAGCAGCAAACATATGTACTGGGGAACAGGCAGGCAAATTTTACGCAATGCTCGTTTTGTAAAACAACACGAACAATTGTTCGGGGCGTTTATTACAAATTTTAGCTGCGGACCGGATAGTTTTATAATAAATTATTTTAGAGAAATAATGGGGCACAAACCATCATTAACACTTGAACTCGACAGCCATTCCGCAGATGCGGGAATAAATACACGTGTTGAAGCTGCGATTGATATAATCAGGAGTTACAGGGAACTGTTAAAAAATGGGCAGGTCAGCACTCCGGAAAAGAAATTTGTTCCATTAGAATTTGTGAACGAAAAAATTATTGATTCCGACGGAATTGAAATGGATTTGCGCGACAAACGCATAAAGATGCTGATACCCAACATGGGTAACTTTGCCGCGGATGCATTTGCCGCGGCTTTTAGGTACATCGGCATAAATGCCGTCCCGATTAATATGTACAACTTTGACACTATAAAAGAGGGAAGGGGCAATTCGACTTGTAAAGAATGCCTTCCTCTAATTCTTAATGCTGGCTCGCTTATTGAATATTGTAAACAGCGGAATGATCCGGAAGAACGGACTATTTTATTTATGGCAACGAGTACCGGTCCTTGCCGGCTCGGTCAATACTCCGTGTTTCTCGAAAATATGATAAACAAAAAAGAACTTCGCAATGTAGGCATTTATACTCTCACTGACGACGATTCGTACAGCGGAATGGGAGACGAATTTGTAAAACGCGGCTGGGCTGCTATAACTTGTGCTGATGTAATTCAAAATATATCTCTTGCAATACGGGCTATTGCAATCGACAAAAAATCAGCCCTAAAAGTATTGCACAATGAGTGGAGCTCAATTCTAAAAGTAGTTGAAAAGGAAAGTCTTGAGAATCTTTATAAACAATTAGAAATAAGCGCCGCGGTGCTAAAAGATATTCCCACTGTTTGCTCATTTGAGGAAGCTCCGAAGGTGGCGCTGGTTGGTGAAATATTTGTGCGGCACGATGAATTTTCTCGTAAAGATTTAATCGAACGTCTTGCGGAACGAAATATTATCGTAGCCGTTGCCCCTATCGGGGAGTATGTTTATTACTCAAACTTTATGGTTAAAAAACAATTTAACGGAAAACTAAAAGCTGCGGAAAGATTTGCCTGGCATTTGAGGGATTTAGCTCAACGCGGAATTGAAAAAAATATAAAGCAACGCCTCGTAAAATCCGGACTTATGGCTTATGAGATGATTGAAATTGATGAAATGATAGATCATGCCGATCATCTTTTACACACTGATTTGGCAGGTGAAGCAATTCTTACCGTGGGTTCAGCTCTCTATGAAATAATTGACCATGCTTCCGGTGTTATTTCACTCGGGCCATTCGGTTGTATGCCTTCTCGTGTTGCGGAATCCATACTAAACGCCGAAATGAACATGGGTGGTAAACTTGAAGCTGCTGATTTTAAGAAGAAGTACGATATTGAATTTGAAAATTTACCGTTCCTTGCAATTGAGACAGACGGAAATATTTTTCCGCAAATCATACAATCTAAAATTGAAATCTTCTCGCTGCAAGCCGAACGGCTTCATCAATTGTTGATGAATAAAAGTTTGACCAAAAAGAAAAAAATACATACTGCGCTTGCTCAAAAGCTGCGGGGTTATTACTTGAACCAAAATAAATCAATAACCGGGGAGTCAATTTCCGACATCGGAGGAATTGCGCCGGAAACCAAAATGTAATTAATCATAAAAATATGATGCGAAAAATATTGTTGTTGACGGAGGGGTTTTCAAATCCGCATGCAGGTAAAACCGCTCGAAACTTACTTTATTATAAACCGGAAGAAATTCTGGCTGTGTTCGACAGACAGAATGCCGGCAAAAGAAGCGGCGAATTGTTCGGCGCAGGTGATGTACCTGTAATTTCATCATTCGACAATGCACGGGACGCTAATACTTTAGCAATTGGTGTGGCGCCACCGGGCGGTTTGCTTCCAGCGAATTACAAGGAAATTATTATTGAATCGATACAACGGGGAATGAATGTAATAAGCGGTCTGCACACATTTTTATCGGATGATTATGAATTATTAAAACTCGCAAAAGAATACGGAGTTAAGATATTCGATACACGGAAAAATGATGAGCACGAAGTTGTAAACCGAATAGGAATTCGAGAAGATTGCCTACGCATTCACACTGTTGGAAATGATTCCAGTCTCGGCAAAATGGTTACCAGTTTGGAAATTACTCTTGCAATGAAACGTGCAGGATTGGATGCAAAATTTGCGGCGACAGGTCAAACCGGAATTATGATTGAGGGGGATGGGTGCCCGATAGATGCTGTCGTTGGCGATTATATAAACGGTGCTGCTGAACAACTCGTTCTTAAAAATCAGCATCATAAAATTTTACTTATTGAAGGGCAGGGGAGTCTTGTTCATCCCCGTTACTCATCTGTTACTCTTGGACTTCTGCATGGCTGCATTCCGCACGGAATGATTATGTGTTATGAAGTCGGGCGAGAGTATGTGCATGGTTTGGACGGAATAAAAATACCACCGCTTAAAGAAGTAATAAATACTTTTGAGGCGATGGCAAATGTTATGTTTCCTTCTAAAGTAATAGGCATTGCCATAAACAGCCGTAAAGTAAGTAAGGAAGATGCGGATACCGAGCAAAAAAGAATTAAAGAAGAATTTGGTTTGCCCGCATGCGATGTTGTGCGTCACGGTTCGGATGAATTAATGGAAGCAATTTTGGATTACGGTGAAAAGTTAAAATTTAATCTTCGCCAGGAAGTGGTTTAATTTATCTTCTTTTAAATTTACAAAAAAAGGCTTACTCAGTTTTCATGCAGTAAGCCTTTTTATATGGACAACAAAAAAACTTTTTAATTTTGTCTTACGTTTATTATTCCGTTAATATGTTTTGTCTTATCAATTATTTTTCCTGTAAAATCTATCACAGTTTCGTGGCAGCTTGCGCAAGCTGTTAATGGCACCTGTATGTGTCCTACCGGCGGCAAACCATGACACGAGCCGCATTCATCCTGACTACCGTCTACTTTAGTCCAATCAACAGTTTTATTTAGTCCCTCCATTTTATCCGCTGTGTAAATAAACTGGTTTTCTGCCGCGGCTGAATCTTTATAAAATGTAAAGTTACCGTGGCAATAAGTATTTGAACATGTTCCGCTCGCAGCATCGTAAGCGCCTGTAACCGCGCCGTGAGCAAGAGCTAACTCTTTAAGCCCAACCTCTGCCGGTAACCCGGTATCTAAATGTCCGGCAGCATAAACAGTCTGGGGTACGTTATGACACGTAGAGCATAATAAAGCTTTTCCAAATGTGTTATCGTACAAATGTCTGCTATGCGCGCCAACGCCTTTGTATGTAGTTAAAACGCTGTCAATGATAGAGCGGGGAGGAGCAATTCTTCCCGGGTCTGTAAAACTGCCGTGGCAGGTATTACATGCTTCCGGACCGCCCGGCGTTGTATGGCATGTTAAACAGCTTGGCGCCGATAAACCGGAAAATTTAGGTCCGTGGCACGATTGACACTGTTCCATTTTCCAGCTATTACCTTTTATCAAATTACCATGAAAATCCGGTGAATGCGGATTGGTAATTCCATCTTTATGAATTGAAATTGATTCGGGCTGATTAATATCTGTTTGAAGATCTGCGCAGCCAGAAGCAAAGATTAATAAAAATGCGACTAAAAATGCTAAGAGATGATATTTCATTTTTATATCCATAGGTTTACAATTATTGAGCTCCATGACAATATCCGCAGAATCCAACACCCGAAGGTGATTGCGGGTTAGCCGTAGAATGGCAGTTGTAACAAACAGAACCTTGATCCTCATGCCAATCTCCATGTTCATTGTCACTTCTAAAATTGGAAGGATGTGTTTTGGGATTTGTTCCTTTTATCCCATCGGAATCAAGATGACACGTAATACAGGTAGGATCAGCACCCTGCACGTCATGACATGCGATGCATGATTCGATATCGCGTCGTGCAAGTATTGCGTGTTCTCCACCGCCGCTTCCAACACCAATAGTGAAGAAATTATTTTTTAGATGACTTACAGGCATTATTCCACTTAAAGCAAAATCATGGTCAACCGAAGCATGGCAAGTGGAACAGAAAGTTTCTACTTCGTGACAGGCGCTGCATTCCGCTGTTTTACCTTTTGCATCTATACCGTGCGTAAAGCGGTAATTTAAATCATGTATTCTTGTAATTTTCTGTTGTTTCGTTCCATCAATAAAATTACTTGGAGTGTATGGTTGATAAAAATCTTTTGAAGTATTTGCAGCCGTAATTCCGGAAGCCACATGGCAGTCTTCACAAGAGTTGTTGTCGTGGCACATCATACAGTCGGCTCCAAGTTCACCCGCGCTGAATTTATGCTGATCGATAAACATTGCGCTTCTGTGACTTTGAGGCTTTAAGTTAGCTGTTGAAGTGTGGCACGATTCACATTCGTTTGCCGCCAGCGAACCGGGTTCGTTGTTATGGCATGAATAACATTTTGCCATTACCGGGTTAGGGTTCGAAAGTTCGCTGCTGTAATCAACCGTGGATAAACCTTCGTGGCAATTTTTACATTCCAAACCTTTATCATTGATATGAAGACTATGATTAAAGATCATTTCTGATTTTGGCTGTATCAGTGCTTCAAATTTGTCCTGGTAATGGCACGTTGTACATGTGCTTTCATCTTCAACATCATGACACGTTTTGCAGCTTTCGTGATCGGGTAATAACTTATCCTTCAACGATGTGCTTTCTACAACCTGTATATGGCACTCGGCGCACTCGGCTAATTCGGCGTGGAATGAATGAGAGAATTTAATAATCTCGCTATTGTTTGTCACTTCTTCATCTGTAACCGGGCTTTGGTTAAAAGCTGTAATCAATAAAAATCCGGTTAATAGAGGAATAAGTAAAAAGTAAAAATATTTTAGTTTCATATTACATCAGGTTTAAGTTTGTGTTGAACCAGTAATTTAATTTTACAAAGAATCGAAAATCATTTTTGTAGATTTTATTGTTAAGGTATTGAGCCTGAAGATCTACAGATACAACCCGCCAGGGTCGAACGTTTACGCCGCCGAGTAGAGTCATCAAATTATTTTTTTCCGAATCTTTTGAAAGTTTATACGATGTAAAAGATAATCCGAGTGAAGGAGTGAGCAATCCTTCTAAAAAAGTGTAAGCAGAATAAAGTGATACTGCATCCTGTTCTCCTGCCCAACCTAAATTTTTACGGTAAGTAATGCTTCCGAAATTTGTCGATATTCCAGCAGTTAATCTCTGAGAGTTTTCATCTTTATATGTTACATTTCCAAACTTACCGGAAACTGAAAAAAGTTTGCTTATTGCATAATCGACGCCGGCTTCAATTTCCTGGGTATTGCCGTAATCAAAAACAGAAAAAATACTGTTATAGCGGATGCGCGGTTCGCGGTAATTATAATATAGGTTTAGTTGAAGATCTTTTACCTGTTTATAAATTCCGAAAACTTCAAAGCGCGATGCTTTTTCAAAATTTATGTCATAGTCGAAACGGGTATCGATAGAAAAAAGGTTTTTTAGATTATAATCAACTTCAGCAGAAGCAAATTTATACTGGTTGCTTTTATTGCTGATTAAAAACTGTACAGGGTTAAAATTTTGGTCAAGGCGGGTGGCGTAATAATCCTGGACTTTAAAATTTTTATCGACGTAACTTAAAGCGATATTAAAATCGGGGAGTACAGTTGTGGAAAACTTACCACCGAGCATATAATCGTTATTCAGGTCGTTTGTAAATTCAAGCTTTTGATAAGCCGGAACATTACCGCCGTAATATGCAGTAAACTTATATTCGTCATATTTCAAATCGATACTTCCGCCGTCAAAAATTCCACCGGCTACGGAATTAAAAACAGGTTGACGCCCGAGTTTAATAGTAACAAGATCATAAAGATTTCGAGCTTCGAAATAAAGATTATAAAACCTTAAACGGGGGTCATCTGTAAGTATTTTTGAAAGATCGTTTTCGAGGTTCATAGAAGAACGGAGAGCAAACTTATCCTGGCTTATATTCAATGAAAGCATTTGAAAAGAACGGACATAATTGTTAGTTACCTCGCTTGTATCTATTCTTTCGAACATATATAACGAAGAAGAAAATCTACCGCTAATATTCTGGGGAAGAACATTAGCGGTGACTCCTAATAATATGCTAATTAATATAATTAGTTTTTTCATAAAATTTTATGTTTGTTTTAGAAGTTATTACTCGGGAATATTGTGTTTAATTTTTGCCCAGCTAGTTTCGAAGTCAAAACTCTTAAAGGTCGGGCTTTTATCGTTATGACAAGTTACGCACAATTTAGAAGTGTCTTCATAGACCAAGAGACCATTTTTAACTGCTTCTTCTTTGTTTTTCATAATTTTCATGTTTTTGTATTCAGAGCCTGCACCATGACAGGTTTCGCACTGAACGCCGTCCTCAACTTTAAATTTTTTCTCCTTTAAGTCAGCAGCTACATTATAACCTACTGCATGACATTGCAAGCAATCTTCAACTTCAACTGCTGGTTTGTCAAATCCCTTTTCTTTTGCAATCGCGTCTGCCTTTTCTGATTTAAGAGTTTCGAATGCTTTTGAATGCTGACTGGTTTTCCAAATCTCTAATTGTTTCCCTTGTTTTTCTGTTTTGTGACACATTGCGCAACCATCAACACCTACAAATTTGTTTTGAGCAAACAGCATTGAAGGAAGAAGGAAAAGAGCTATTAATATAATTTTCTGGAACATGATGCCTCCATTTATTTGTGATTGAGTACTTGAATATTATTTATAAATAATAAATTTTGTTTTTGAAAATTGCCTCAATAATACTTTCAACTAATTTTAATGTTGAAAATAAAAAACCGCCCCTAATTAAAGGGGCGGTTATTAATTTTTATTAAAAAACTTTATTTTATAAGAACCATTTTCTTTACCATCGAGAAGTTTTTAGTCTCTATCTTGTAGAAATAAACTCCGGATGAGAATTGACCGGCATTCCATTTTATTTTGTAATTACCCGCCGCATAATAATCATTTATAACTACGGCAACTTGTTTGCCTATGGCGTCATAAATGGTAAGTTTTACGTTTGATCCGTCAGGAATTGAAAATTTAATTTCAGTTGATGGATTAAACGGGTTCGGATAATTTTGGCTCAAATTAAACTGGGTCGGTATTCCTTCTTCAGTCTCTACATTTGTCGGAATAAACCGGGCAATTGCATCGCGCAGTAATTGTTGAACAAGTCGTGTATTGTGAATACCGGTGCTTCCTTCAGCCTTTGCAGAAAGGAGGTTATATTTTGCTTCCTTAAATTCCAGTGTAGCTGAATCCTCAGGGGTTGCCTGGTCAAGCTTACTTTGCAGCAGGGTCATTAAACTATCGGTTCTGGTTTGAGTACCGCGATAATCGAAACGTTTTTCAACATTTGAAGTATCAACCACAGTGTAATAATCAGCATGGCAACGTACGCATGCTTCGGTTCTTGGTGCAAATGTATGCCCGGTAACAGCAACGCCTGTAACTGAGTTAAACGGTGATGAGACAACATGACAGTCGACGCACCTGTTTAACGCAGCATAAGTATGTGCCGAATTTGTATACGTAACACCAGGGTAACGATAACCGAAAAGCTCAGAACCGCTTAATGCTTCTGAAGTTGAATGATGAGGAGTAGAATTAATATCAACTGAATCTATCTCGGCAGTATGGCAAACATCGCAAATAACTCTTTGTCCGTTAATAGGAAGACGAAGCTGAGCAACGTTTTCGCGTGAATGTGGATCGTGGCAAGTTACACAAGTTAATGCATCCAAAGTAGCATCGTCTTTTGTTGCTTGGAAAGTAACTCCGTTATAATCCGGATCTTCAAGATAGGCTATAAAATCTTCCGCGAAGTGGCAACGGAAACACTCGCCATTAGTTTGTCTATTGCGTAAAAATGAAGATGGACCAGTTGCATGAAGTGACTGGCTCCATTCGGTATAATATGGATGATGACCGCCGTCATGGCATGTACCGCACATTTCAGCAGTAAAATTAGGGACGTTGGTAGTATTAGTCCAAAAACCCCAATGAGAGTTATCAAGCACTCCATCGACAGTTCCAAGAGGTCCGTGGCATGCTTCACACTGAACATTTTTCACACGGTTAAATTTTACAGCGTCTGTAATTACGTAATTAGGGGTCGCCGTTGAATCGAACTGTACATATTCATCGGCGCCATAATTTGTTTTCGTGACATCCCACCCGGTATTATGACAGCCAAGACAGTCGTAACCGAAGTAGCTACTTGAAACCGAATCCTGGGCAACGGCATGACGGGTGTTTTTCCACTCTTCAAAAATTGGTTGTCCGATACCACCGCTTGCGTGGCATGAGGCGCAAGAAGCTGCCTGAGGATCGGTCGGCTCTCCAACACCAAGATAATAAGTGGTTTGCCCGAAACTAAACGATGCGGAAAAAACCACAAAAAGAACACTAATAAGTAAATTATGTTTCATCGTAACCCCTACGATTAATGGTTAATAAATAATTGTTTATAAATAACAACAATATACCAGAAAATTTTGTACCAAAAAAAACAACAAATATTATAACTTATTTGTTTATAGTGGTTTTCAACAATGAGAAAATGATTTTTCGATTCTCGTTGTAGAGAAGGTCAACATATCAAATTGTAAAAACTCTACAATATTTTTTTATGCTTTAGAAATTCTGCATATCAAAAACTCGGCATATTTAGTTAAAAGCCTTAAACTGGCATTAAAAATAAGAATATTTTTTGAATAAAGCATAGATTTAATCGCCAAAAATAATAATAATTATCTTTCAACAAATGGATACTTTCGTTATTCATTTAAGCTAATAATAGGAACCCAAAATGCGACGGGTAAATGAACAAAACGTATTAAAAAGTTAAATGAACAATTGGGGAATTGTTCCATCTTCAATGAAAAAATTTCAAAATATTAGTATAACTGAGTGAGTTTGCTGACTTCTCGTTTCGTTTGAAGATTATTGCAAAATAATTATTTGATTAATACTGTGTAAAAATTAATCTATCAACAAACTGACGTTTTAAATTGATATTCATAACGCCTTTAGCTAATTTTACCATGCTAAATTAGAATCTTTATCAACATAAAAATAAAAAATAGAAGGAGTCAATATGGCTATCAAAATAGGTATAAACGGTTTCGGACGAATAGGTAGATTAGTATTTAGAAGAGCATTAGAACTTGGTGGATTTGATTTTGTTGCAATTAATGATTTAACTGATGCAAAAACACTCGCTCACTTATTAAAATATGATTCTGTTCACGGAAAATTTAACGGAGAAATATCTGTTGAAGGTGATGATATAATTGTTAATGGCGACAGAATAAAAGTTACCGCCGAAAAGGACCCGGCAAACTTAAAATGGGCAGCGCTCGGCGCCGATGTTGTCATCGAATCAACTGGCGTTTTCCGCAGCAAAGAACAATGCATGAAACATGTAGAAGCGGGCGCTAAAAAAGTAATATTAACCGTTCCGCCCAAAGGCGCTGTTGATGCAATGGTTGTTCTCGGTGTTAATGATGAAGTTATAAAAGGAGACGAACAAGTTCTTTCAAACGCTTCTTGTACAACAAACTGTCTTGCCCCGATGGTTAAAGTTCTTAACGATAAATTCGGCGTTGAAAAAGGCTTTATGACCACTGTTCATTCATATACAAATGACCAGAACATTCTCGATCTTCCTCATAAAGATTTAAGACGAGCAAGAGCAGCCGCAGTTTCTATAATTCCTACAACTACCGGCGCAGCTACAGCAGTTGGTAAAATTATACCTGAATTAAAAGGAATGCTTGACGGATTTTCACTCCGTGTTCCCACACCTGACGGTTCTATTACTGATTTGGTTGCAACATTAAAAAGAGAAGTAACGAAAGAAGAAATAAACGCAGCAATGAAAGAAGCCGCCGAAGGTTCGATGAAAGGTATTCTTGAGTATACTGAGGATCCTATTGTTTCCGTAGATATCATCGGTAACAGTCATTCGTGTATTTTTGACGCTGATTCTACAATGGTCAATGGTAACATGGTTAAAGTTGTCGGTTGGTATGATAACGAATGGGGTTACTCTTGCCGCGTTGTCGATCTTGTGAAAAAAATTATAAAATAATTATTAAAAAATAATTTTTAGATGGGGGTTGTTTTGGAGACGGATATTTTCCGTCTCCTTTTTATAAATATAACAGCCCCACTAATTTTTCCAGAAACATTGTTTGTAAACCATACCATGGTAATTATTAAATGATTGATAGGAACACAAAAATGAATAAATTGTCAATTGATAAAATAGAACTAAAAGATAAACGTGTACTTGTTCGCGTTGATTTTAATGTACCGCTCGATGAAAATTTGCAGATTACCGATGACATTCGAATCAGTTCTGCTTTACCTACTATAAAAAAAATAATTGCTGAAAGCGGTAAAGCAATTTTAATGAGTCATCTCGGTCGTCCAAAAGGAGAGATAAACAAAAAATACTCCCTTTTACCGGCGGCAAAAAGATTAAGTGAATTGTTAAATAAAGAAGTTAAACTTGCTCCTGATTGTGTTGGCTCTGAAGTTGAAGCACTTGTGAGTAATATGAATCCGGGTGATGTAATACTTCTTGAAAATTTAAGATTTCATAAAGAAGAAGAAAAAAATGTTGCCGAGTTTGCAGAGAAGTTAGCCAAACTTGGAGATGTATATGTGAATGATGCATTCGGTTCGGCGCATCGTGCGCATGCATCGACAGAAGGTGTTACAAAATATATTAAAACATGTGCAGCCGGTTATTTGATGCAAAAAGAATTAGACTACCTCGGCAGCGCAGTTTTGAACCCCGAAAGGCCATATGTTGCAATATTGGGCGGCGCAAAAATTTCGGGAAAAATTGATGTGATTATGAATCTTTTTGATAAGGTTGACACTCTAATTATCGGCGGTGGAATGGCATTTACATTTTTTAAGGCGCAGGGTTACGAAATCGGTAAATCTTTGCTTGAGGAAGAAAAACTCTCCGTTGCAAAAGAAGTGCTCGAAAAAGCAAAAAACAGCGGTATTAAATTTTTGTTGCCCGTTGACGTTATCGTTGCCGAAGAATTTAATAACGACTCTCCTTCCGCGATAGTAAATATCGATAAAATCCCATCCGATAAAATGGGATTGGATATAGGACCCGAAACCGTTAAATTATTTACCCATGAAATTGCTATGGCTAAAACAATTGTGTGGAATGGTCCAATGGGTGTTTTTGAAATGGATAATTTTGCTAAGGGAACCTTTGCAATTGCCGATGCGTTAGTAAAAGCGACCGAAAAAGGTGCTATAACAGTAATAGGCGGGGGCGATTCGGCGGCGGCTATTTCAAAAGCTGGTTTAGAAGATAAAGTTTCGCATGTTTCTACAGGCGGTGGTGCATCACTCGAATTTCTCGAGGGTAAAGTGCTCCCCGGTGTTGATGCGTTGACCGAAGCATAAATTTGAATAAATATAACCTTCGATGTTTTATTAGCATCGAAGGTTGTTCTCGATGAATAATAGAAGGATTTTTAAGTGAGTAATTATCGAAACCCCGGTTTCGGCGGATTTAGTTTATTTCCGCCGGTTCTAAAAAATTTATTGATAATAAACGGAGTAGTTTTTGTACTCCAGTTTTTATTAAACAATATGGTTATCGGCGGAATGCCGGGGTGGTATGTTATTAATAAATGGTTCGCGTTAAACCCCCTTAGTGGTTTGGATGCCGCAGGTATGCCATACAACTTTCAGATTTGGCAGTTAATTACATATCAATTTATGCATGGTAATTTTTCTCACATTTTATTCAACATGTTTGCGCTCTGGATGTTCGGGATGGAAGTTGAAAATATGTGGGGATCTAAAAAGTTTTTATATTTTTATTTGTCAGCTGGTATAGCAGCAGGACTTCTACATTTGTTCCTATCACCATTGTTAGGCGGCGGTGCAGCGGTAACAATCGGCGCTTCCGGTTCAATATTTGGTGTTCTTACAGCATTTGCATTGTTATTTCCCGATAGATATATTTTCTTATATTTTTTCATACCAGTAAAAGCAAAATATTTAATTGCCGGTATGATATTACTTGAGTTTCTTCTTGTTGACAGCGCCAATAGTGGCGTTGCACATCTTGCCCACCTTGGCGGAGCCTTACTTGGCTTTATCTGGATTCTTGTTGATCCGGCAATAAATGCAGATATAAAGCGGATATTTAAAAGTAATCCGCACAAAACAAGTAAACCTAAAAATCCGTTCGGGCCTATGGGTGACATGTTTAAGAAGAAAGAAAAAACAATTGAAGATGCAACCTTTTACGAAGTAAATGATCAGCATAACGATCACACTATTTCGCAAAAAGAGATTGATGCAATTCTTGATAAGATTAGTCATTCCGGTTATCAGAATCTGACAGAGCATGAGAAGAAAATTCTTTTTGAAGCAAGCAAAAAAATGAAATAAATGAAATAAATGAATTTAAAACATTTAAAAACAGCAGTTGTGCTTTTGTTATTTGTTGCTGCCGCTGTTATGCTCTTCCCCTCGTGTAATAACTCAAAAGTTATTCCCGAAGAAAAATTTGTTAGGTTGTATACTGATTTGGTAATTGCTCAGGATACTACTGCCGGCGAATATAAAAGAATGGTTAAAATACGTTCAGGGGTTTTTAACAGATATGATATCAGCGAAAAAGAGTACGAAACTACGCTTGCCTATTACAATGCAAAACCCGAACGCTGGGAAATTTTTTTTGAGAAGGTGACTTCTCACGTTGAAGTTCTTAAGCAGAAGGCGGCGAAGAAGCCTTAATTTTTGCTATTGCTATTCGGAGCAGCGGGTAAGAAACTCCTACGGGCAGTCTGCTTTTTAATTCCTTCAAATCATTATACCCATTTTTTACTTCATCTTCTATTTTTTGAAATATATTTTTGTCAAAGAAATAAGATATTTCAACGGCTGGAAAATATTCAAGTATTGTTTCAACCTGCATCGATATTACAGCTTCGGTTAAATTACGGAGTGACGCGATATCCTTTAACGAATATTTTTGCTTTAGCAGGCTTAGGGTTTCGCTTAAAAAGGGAGGAAGCGATTTTGATTCTTCATGTTTGCTGCCTTCTTGCGGAAATAACTTTTCACCGGTTCCGAATTCTTTTACAACCTCAAGCAGTTCATCCCCAATTTTATTAAACATTCTGTTGTTTACACCGTCAATATTAAATAATGCCGCTTTGGTTTTTGGTTTTTGCTCAGCAATTTTTATAAGTATATCGTTCGGGCAAATTATATCCACCGATTGACCGAATCTTTTTGCCGCTTTTTTTCTAACATCGGTTAAAAAATTATACAACTCAAGATTTTTTTCATAACCGGTTTCTTCTTTTTTTATTTCTTTATTCGGTTCAATTGTTTTTAAAATCTCGATACCCTTATCATCGAGTAAAATTAATTTACTCCCCGATTTTTCTTTTTTTATCAGTTTTTCAGAAATCATTTCTTGAAGAACATGCTTCAAATCATTTATATCGTAGTTCGCACAGCCCCCATATGTTGGCATCGACGTGTATTTTTTTATTTTAGAATTACCCTTAATAATCATCAATGCGGAATTACTTGCCAAAATTCCACCTGTTTGATTTAGAGTTCGTAAAATAATTTCTTTTATATAATCTGTGGTAGAATCGGTAAGCTTTTCGTCAATCAAACATTTGTCGCATCTGCCACAACGGTAGTCGTCAAGATATTCTCCAAAATAATTTAAGATATATTTAAAACGACATGAATGCGTATAAACATAATCGATCATCTTATCGAGTTTATTTTGCTGATTGAGGTAATTTTCATTGATTCGTTTGTAATCAAGATTTAAGCGAGATGCATTTACCCGCTCTTGCAGTAGTTTCACATTATCACCGCCGGCAGGTATTTTAAACTCGGCAAGACTCAAATTATCAAGGGTAGTTAATGAATTTTGAATTTCATCATTTCCAATTTTTAACGAGGCTGCAATATGGCTAAGCGAAAGATTAACCGGCTGTCTAAAGATTATGCTGCCGTACTCTCTAATTAAAAATAAAACTGCTTCAATTAGTGAATAGTTCTTTGTCCTTTTTACAAACTCTTTTAGCTTTTCCTTATTTGTAATGAACTGCAAAGTTGTTTGGTTTTCAAACTCAGAAACCCCGCGCAAATAATTACCGCGCTCAAGTGCTCTTAATGAAGCGTGTAAAAGTCCTTTACTAATGTCTCGTTTTGCGTAGGCTTTAAGGTATTCGAGATTAACAGGCAGGTCGTTGTTCGGCATCATTCCTTCCGCAACCCGGCTATAGTCGCAAATGCTGGCATAAATATTCTGTATTAATTCTTTATCCGGGTATGAGTTTTCGATAAAAAACTTTTGAATGTCAACATCCGGTTCATTGTAGAGTAAAAAAATGTTTGATTCTTTTCCATCTCTTCCAGCCCGCCCAATTTCCTGGTAATAATTTTCAATTGAACCCGGGATGTTGTAATGAATTACAAGACGAATATCTTTTTTGTCAATTCCCATTCCGAATGCATTGGTCGCCGCGATAACTGCAAGTGTGTCATCCAAAAAATTCTCTTGGATTTTTTTTCTTATCTCTGCCCTCATTCCCGCATGATAATAACCGCAATTTATTCTGTTCATCACAAGATATTGAGATACTTCTTCTGCGCTTTTTCTTGATGAAGTATAGATTATTGCCGGAGTTTTATAGTTTCTAATCAACTCCATACACTTTTCAAGTTTATGAGCGGTTATAATGACATTTAGATTTAAGTTCTCTCTTTCAAAGCCGCGGACGAAAACTTTTGCGTCTTTAAGCTCTAACTGTTTTATTATATCTTTTTCAACTTCGGGTGTAGCTGTTGCCGTAAATGCCGAAATTTTTTTTACTCCGATGAACTTTATAAAATCTTTTATTTTTGTATAACTTGGTCTAAAGTTATGACCCCATTCACTAATACAATGTGCTTCATCAATAAAAACATACGCTGGTTTTAAATTTTTTATACGCTCCGCGAAAATCATATTTTCAAGTCGTTCGGGTGCAACATAAAGAAGTTTTATTGAGCCGTAAGCTATTTTTTGAAGAACATCCTCTGCCTCCCTAAAATCCATCGTGCTATTAATAAAAGCGGCAACAACTCCGTTTTTATTAAGCGCGTCTACTTGATCTTTCATTAAAGCAATAAGAGGTGATACAACAATTGAAAACCCATCCGTAATTAGAGAGGGGAGTTGATAACAGAGAGATTTACCGGCACCTGTTGGAAGTACCGCCAGTACATTTTCACCTGATAGAACTGCGCGAATAATTTCTTCCTGCGAAGGACGAAATTCTGTAAAATTAAAATACTTATTTAATGCTTCGAGTGATTTAGTCATCAGTAAATAGAACCGCTTAAATTTTTATTGAACTTTTTAACTCAAAGATAATAATAATTCCTTACCTTTTTCCGTATATTTGACGGTCAAAAAAAAAAAGAGAATACTCTATATGAATGCTTTGGAAATAAAAGGGTTATCCAAAATTTACTCATCGCATAGCGGAAGAAAAAAAGTTGAAGCCCTAAAAGATTTTTCACTTGACGTTGAGTCCGGTTCAATTTTCGGGTTACTTGGTCCGAACGGCGCTGGTAAAACTACGCTAATTAAAATTTTATTAGGTATAACCTACCCAACAACCGGTGATGCTTTTATACTAGATACCCCTATCAGCAATTATTTAGTTCGAAAAAAAATAGGTTATCTTCCCGAGAATCATAAGTTTCCGAATTATTTAACCGGCGGCGAAGTTTTAAAATATTTTGGGCAGCTTGCAGGCGCTGAGACTGCCGGCATCGAAAATAGAATTGACAACCTGCTTGAATTAGTGAAACTGACTAAATGGAAAAAGAGTAAAATAAAAACTTACTCAAAAGGAATGATGCAAAGATTAGGAATAGCTCAAGCGATGATAAATAATCCTGAAGTTATCTTCCTTGATGAACCTACCGATGGAGTTGACCCGATTGGAAGAAAAGAAATTCGTGATATTTTAGCTAACCTAAAATCGGAAGGTAAAACTATATTTTTAAACAGTCATCTGCTTTCCGAAGTTGAGCTTGTTACCGACAGGGTAGCGATATTAAACAAAGGAACGCTTCTGCGTACCGGAAGCGTATACGAACTTACCGAAACAAAGGAAGAATACAAAGTTGAAGTTGATTCTGAAAATTTATCCGACGAAATATCGTCTGCCGGATTGTCATTCAACTTAAAACCACAAAAATTAAAAGGCAGTTTTTTATTGAATGTTACAAACGAAAAAGAATTAAATGATTTTATTGATTTTGTGAGAATGAGAAAAATATTAATAAAAGAAATTGTAAAAGTAAAAAACTCGCTCGAAGACTTATTTATAAACCTAATTAATGAGTCGGAAGGGGGGGAGAAAAAATGAAAAACATCTGGACACTTGCCCTTTATACTTTGCGTGAGGCTTTTGCAAGAAAAGTATTTTTGTTTTTTATGATTATTTCCGGGTTAGTTTTATTGACAGAAATAATTTTATTTGCGGTGGTCGATACGCAAAAAATTCTATCGGTGTTAAACACAACCGGCGACCCGGCTATGCTCGGGCAGATAGTGGTAAAAATGGAGTTGATAGTTTATTCCTTTATTTCATCTCTTTTACTGCTTCTTGCAATTTTTGCCAGTGCCAGTTTTGTTCCTAATATGCTTGAAAAAGGAACTGTAGATTTGTTTTTATCAAAACCGATTTCGCGCACTCAGTTATTACTTGGCAAATATTTCGGCGGTTTATTTGTAGTTTTTGTAAACATCGCTTTCCTAATCATCGGGATGTGGCTCCTTGTTTCATTTAAGTTTTCATATTGGGATTTTTCATTTCTGTGGACTATAGTTTTTATAGTATTCATTTTCGCTGTTCTTTATTCCATCCTTGTATTTTTTGGCGTGTTAACTCAAGGGTCGATGGCAGGGATGATGACCGCCTACTTCGTCTATATAATTTTGAGTCCTCTTATGGCTCAGGCTTATACCCAAGTAGATCTCTGGACAAACAATAAAATTTATATTTATCTTGTTAAGGGTGTTTACTATATAGTTCCAAAAACTGCCGAAGTACTGGGGAATGATGTGATAAATGTTGTAACAGGATCGGGAATTGATGACTTTCAGCCTATCATTACATCATTTTTATTCCTAATTTTAACACTTGCGTTTAGCATTCTTTTGTTTAGGAAAAAAGATTTTTAGGATTTATGACAAGGTTAGGTATATTATTCATTGCGGTTGTGTTTTTTATAACCGGATGCGGAAAAAGCACAAAAAAAACTACTCCCGAATTAAATGAACATCAAAAAAAAGTATTATCGTATTTACCCGAAAATACTCAGTTTGTAATGTACATGAATTTGAATGATTTAAGGGACACCCCTTTCTGGCAAGATTATTTTACCTCGGTTCTTCAAAAAAATTCTGGCAGCAGTTGGTTGGAAGTTTTTGAAAATGAAACCGGGGCAGGTATAAATGACGGATTGGTAGAGTTTATTACTACAGGTTCGTGGAGTGGAAATGATGCGACAGTGCTAACTTTTGATAAAAATCTTAAGAGAATAAAAAAGTATTTTGGCGATAAAAAGAAATTTGTACAGATAAAAATTGAAGGTAAAAAATTGTACAAATCAAAAGAGAACCAGGAGACTAAATATTTTTTTGCCGATGATTCAACCCTTATTGTTTTCAACAACGAAAGTTATTTAAATAATCTTACCGGAAAATCATCAATTAAAAACAATAAATCTTTGTACCCGATTATCCAGTCAATTGAAAACAAACAACAATACTGGATTGCCACAGACGACGGTGTTTATGCCTCGGCTATATTAGAGCAGCTTGTGGCTACATATAAAAAGCTTCCCGGTAAAAATTTGATAAAAACTATAAAGAGTGTAACACTGGCAGCTAATTTTGATGAAGGCGTTAAGATTGAATCGGGATGGGGATGTGTTGATTCAAAAAGCGCATATCTTCTTTCAGCTGCCATAAAAGGGGCGCTTGCCATGGATTTACTTTCGGGTAAAGATGAAGCATTAAATAAGGTGCTTCAAAAAATGATTGTTGATCATAATCAACAGAATATTAATTTTGAAATTAATTTAAACAAAAACGATCTAAGCGAAATAAAAAGTTTCGCAAAAAAAAACCAACTTGATAAAAAATTATAGAGTAAACAATGTCAGAAAACTTAAAATTAGAAGACCTGCTCGGCAGAGCGAACAACGATGATGCCGAGTTTATTCACAGTGTAGCTATCATCGGCGCCGGTGTTATGGGACAGGGAATTGCCCAAACAATTTCCGCCGCCGGCATAGATGTTATGGTTGTTGAAAAAAGCCAAGAAAAACTTGAAAAAGCTAAGTTTGCGTTAGCGGAATCAATCGACAGGGAAATAAAAAGATGGGCAATGACAGCTTCGGAAAAAAAAGCAATATTAAGCAGAATAAAATGGGCGGTATCTCTCGAAACCTTAAAAGAATACGATATAATAATTGAAGCAGTAGATGAAAACTTTGAATTAAAATCGGGGATATTTACACAACTTGATGAACTTGCAAACAAAGAAGCTATTTTTGTTTCAAACACTTCCACGCTCAGTTTAACAAAAATTGCGGAGACGACGAAACGTCCCGATAAAATAATAGGTATGCACTTTTTAAACCCGGTTCCTAAAGTTTCACTTGTTGAACTCGTTAAGTGTCTGCATACATCCAACGAAACTGTTGCGCGAATAAAAGAATTTGCAGCACGCATTGGTAAAGTGCCGGTTGAAGTTTATGAATACCCCGGTTTTGTAACTACGCGCGCAATCGTTCCCTTGTTGAACGAAGCTATGCACATTTTACTCGAAGGAGTTGCAACCGCAAAAGATATTGACACAGCAATGAGACTCGGGTATAACTTTCAGCAAGGACCGTTAGAAATGGCTGACGCGATGGGACTTGATGAAGTACTTGCATGGATGGAAACGTTATGGAAAACTCTCGGTGAACCGCGATATAGAGCATGCCCGATATTAAGAAAACTTGTTCGCGAAAGAAAACTCGGACGTAAAACCGGTGAAGGTTTTTACAAATACGACAGCAACGGAAAAATTATTGACAATTAATTCTTTAAAAGAAAATAGAAAAATATAATGAAAGTATTAGTATTAAACTGCGGAAGTTCTTCAATTAAATATCAATTCTTTGATACTGAAGAACAGGTAGCGCTTGCTAAAGGTGTTGTTGAACGCATCGGTATGAGCAGCGCTATTTTATCTCACTTTCGCTACGATGGCGATAACATAAAAATAGTCGGCGAAATTTTAGATCATACAATTGCAATTGAATATGTGCTCGGCGTGATGCTTAGTAAAAATCATGGCGTAATTGACGACAAAGAGGATATTGACGCCATAGGGCATCGAGTTGTACATGGCGGTGAAAGTTTTTCAGGTTCCGTGTTGCTTACCGATGAAGTAATGAAAGTACTTCAAGAAAACATTGAGCTCGCGCCACTGCATAATCCACCAAATATAAAGGGTATACAGGCTGTTACGCGTATACTTCCGGGCAAACCTCAATGCGGTGTTTTCGATACGGCATTTCATGTAAAAATGCCCCCTAAATCTTATTTGTATGGTATTCCTTTCGAGCTCTATAAAAAGTATAAAATAAGACGATATGGTTTTCATGGAACATCACACCGTTATGTATCGCAGGTAGCTGCCGAAAAACTTGGCAAAAAATATGAAGATCTAAAAATCGTAACCGCTCATCTTGGTAACGGCTGTTCTATGGCTGCAGTTAAAAATGGATTATCGATGGATACCACTATGGGCTTTACGCCTCTTGAAGGCTTATTGATGGGAACCAGAAGCGGTGATCTCGATCCGTCACTTATTCTTTATATAATGGGTAAAGAAGGCTTATCGCTCAGTGAAGCTCAAACACTTCTCAATAAACATAGCGGTCTAATCGGTATAAGCGGTGAGTCGAGTGATATGCGTGAAATACAAACTGCTGTAAAAGAAGGACACAAACGTGCAACTTATGCGTTTGATATTTTCAACTACAAAATTAAAAAATATGTCGGGGCTTACGCCGCAGCGATGGGTGGACTTGACGCGCTTGTTTTTACCGGCGGTATTGGCGAAAACTCATCTGAAGTGCGAGAAGAAGTTTGTAAAGAAATGGGTTTTCTCGGTATTGAATTGGACGGGACAAGAAATAATAGTAAAGAAGAAATTATTTCAGCCGATTCTTCAAAGGTTGCTGTTCTCCGTATTCCTACAAATGAAGAACTTGTAATTGCTCTTGATACGGCAGACATCGTAAAGGGTATTCAGAAAGAAAAACCTGTTGTAAAATAAACCACAAATTGAAATAAATAAAACCTTCGATGCGCGAAAACATCGAAGGTTTTTTTATGCCAGTTCTGCCAAAAGAAATTTAAAATATAAATAATAAGACTGCTCAATTTTTCGGAATTTTAGCAAAAAATTAATGTTAAATTTATTTTTAATCTATTGCATAATAATTTTTAAATCCATACACTCTTTCTTAAATTAGCGAAAAAGTTTTACATTTTTTGAGGTAACAATGGATCTTGGATTAAAAGGAAAATCGGCGTTGGTTACGGCTTCCAGTAAAGGTATCGGAAAAGCGATAGCCGAATCTCTTGCCGCTGAAGGCTGCCAGGTTGCAATTTGTTCACGCAATAAAGAAGATTTGATAACCACCGCAAAAGAGATAAAAGAAAAATATAATTCCGAACCGATTTGGTGTGTTTGCGACCTTCACAAAACAAAAGACATTGAAAAAACTGTTGAGGTAGTTAAAAAGCAGTTTGAAAAAATTGATATACTTGTAAACAATTGCGGCGGTCCGGCTCCTGGTTACTTTCGCGATCTGGAAGATGAAGACTGGGCTTCAGCTTTTGAGCAAGTATTAATGAGCGTGGTTCGTTTTTCCACTTTAGTTGTTCCCGATATGATAATTCGTGAATGGGGAAGAATAATCAATATCACATCCGTTTCAGTAAAACAACCGATTGATAACCTGATGTTATCAAACTCTTTTCGAAGCGGCGTAATTGGTCTTGCCAAATCTTTAAGTAATGAAGTTGCGAAATTTAATATTACGGTTAATAATATTGCCCCTGGCTATACATTAACAAATCGTCTTTACGATCTCGCAGTTCACCGCGCGAAAGCAAGCGGAGTCTCCCACGAAGAAATTATTAGTGAGATGGCTAAAGCAGTCCCAATGAATCGGCTCGGCAGACCGGAAGAAATTGCTGCGGCGGTGTCCTTTCTTGCATCCCAGCATGCCGGGTACATTACGGGTAATACTTTGGTTGTTGATGGCGGTTGGGTAAAAGGAATATGAAATATTTATCTTATAAATATTTGAATATTTAACGGCGGTTTTTCCCCATAAATAGAGGACAGCTTAAATGCGTAAAGAAATTGAAATATCATTGCTGCCTGCAAAGGCATTTAGTTATGATGCACAGCTTATTGAAGCCGCTGCAAAACTAAATATTCATCCAGCCGACATAACCTCTGTAGTAATAAAACGCAGATCTGTTGACGCAAGAAAAAGACAACCCCTTTATAGTCTATTGGCAGATGTTTTCATAAACGAAACTCCTCATGCTGAATCGAGAGAGACTGTTTATAATCCTATAACCGGTAATAAAAAGGTCATTGTAGTTGGCTTTGGACCAGCAGGCATGTATGCCGCCCTTCGTTTGATTGAGTTAAATATAAAACCAATTGTAATCGAAAGAGGTAAGGATGTACAATCCCGCAGAAGGGATTTAAAAACATTGCTGCAAAACTTTGAAGTTAATCCCGATTCAAATTACTGTTTTGGGGAAGGGGGTGCAGGAGCCTATAGCGATGGCAAACTGTATACCCGCTCTTCAAAACGCGGTAACATAAAAAAAACATTAAATATTCTTGTACAGCACGGCGCTTCTGATGATATACTTATCGATTCACATCCGCATATCGGATCAAATAAACTTCCTAAAATTGTTCAGTCAATACGCGAAACCGTTTTGCGCTGCGGTGGAGAAATTAATTTTAACAGCAGGGTAACTGATTTTATTATTGAAGACGATACAATTAAAGGTGTGCAAGTAAACGATAGTGATGAGTTTTTAGCAGATGCGCTTATACTCGCTGCGGGTCACTCGGCGAGAGATATTTATTACCTTCTTCACAAAAAAAATATTTTAATAGAACCGAAACCATTTGCGATGGGTGTTCGAATTGAACATCCGCAGCAATTGATAAATGAGATTCAATATCACTCGAAGAGTTTTGATAAAAATTTACCAGCCGCCACATACTCTCTGGCTTGTAATATTGGCGAAAGGGGAGTTTACTCATTTTGTATGTGTCCCGGTGGGATAATTGTTCCAGCAGCAACCGCACCGGGTGAAGTTGTGGTTAACGGTATGTCGGTAAGCCGGCGCGATTCGATGTTTGCCAACAGCGGTTTTGTTGTAGCTATTGGTGAAAAAGATTGGCAAAAATATTCTAATTCGCATCCTTTTTCAGGTCTGTTACTTCAGCAGGAATTAGAGCAGCTTGCTTTTGAACTTGCCGGCGGAACTCAAAAAGCACCGGCTCAACTTGTTTCAGATTTTATTAAAGGAAAAACAAGTAGGACATTGCCGGATTCCTCTTATATACCGGGATTAACTGCTGCGCCTTTACATGAAAAATTGCCCGATTTTATAACAAAAAATTTAAAAGAAGCGCTGTTTGTGTTTGATAAAAAAATGCGCGGTTACAATTCAAGCGATGCTCTATTAGTTGGGGTTGAAAGCCGTACAAGTTCACCGGTGCGAATTCCCCGTGTTAGAGAAACATCGATGCATGCAGAAATTAAAGGATTATTTCCGGCTGGAGAGGGTGCCGGTTATGCCGGTGGAATAGTTTCAGCAGCAATTGATGGGGAGAATTGCGCTGACGGAGCAGCGGAGTTTTTAAACAACAATTAAAATAGATATGAATAATATGTAGTCGGTTTATATGTTTGCTAAACTCATCAACAAACTTGCCGGCAAAATTGTTTTTAAACTTCTCTCGAACCAATAAAAATATTAAGTTTGTTTTTTATTTAATCACATTACCGGAGAATAAAATTGAAAATTCAATTTTTGGGTGCTGCCCGCGAAGTTACAGGCTCACAGCATCTTTTATTAGTAAACGGCAAAAAAATATTAGTTGATTGCGGAATGTTTCAGGGACGCAGAAAAGAAGCATTTGAAAAAAATCGAAATTTTTTAATAGATCCATCCGAAATTGATATACTTCTTTTAACCCATGCTCATATAGACCACAGCGGAAACATACCCTCACTTGTAAGGCGGGGATTTACAGGTCACATTTATACGACCACAGCCACATTAGATTTATGTCAAATCATGCTCAGGGATTCTGCGCATATTCAAGTTCGAGATGTAATGTGGGTAAATAAAAAACGTAAGCGCGATGGCAAAGTATTATTTGAACCTCTGTATACCGAGGAGGATGTTGATCAGGCGATGAGCCAATTTATTGGTGTCCAATACAATAGACGAATTGAAGTTGCCCCGGGAGTGTTGGCAACATTTCGGGATGCAGGCCATATTCTCGGTTCCTCGGGAATACTGCTTGAAATAAATGAAAACGGAAAAGAAACCCGTCTTGGTTTTACAGGAGACATCGGAAGAAAAAATATGCCGATATTAAGAGATCCTGATATCTTAAGAGAACTTGATGCAATTGTTATTGAAACAACATATGGTAACCGTGTGCATTCCGATCCTGAAGAAGTAGAAGAAGAATTAGCGATGACTATCCGAAATGTTGTGGATAGAAAAGGGAAAATAATTATTCCCGCTTTTGCGGTTGGAAGAACGCAGGCTCTTGTTTATATTTTACATAAACTTTGGGAGGAAGGTAGAATTCCGGCTTTCCCGATCTATGTCGATAGCCCTCTCGCAGTAAAAGCAACCGAAGTTTTTCGTATGCACCCTGAATGCTTTGACCGGGAAACAAACAGAATTTTTATGCATGACAAAAATGATCCTTTCGGGTTCGAAAGGCTAAAATATATTAGGGATGTTGAGGAATCAAAAGAGCTTAACAGTGTGCCCGGTCCGTTTATGATTATTTCCGCTTCGGGTATGGCGGAAGCAGGCCGTATATTACATCATATGCGTAATAATATACAAGATTCTAACAATCTGCTTTTATTTGTTGGTTATGCAGCCGAACATACATTAGCGCGTAAATTAATGGATGGAGCAAAAGAAGTAAGTATTTTGGATGATGTTTTTAAAGTAAAATGCGAAATAAAACAAATGGATTATTTTTCGGGTCATGCCGATAAAAATGACCTGCTTGAATATTTAAAACTTTCTCCTCCTAAAGTGTTAAAAAATATTTTCCTGGTTCATGGTGAGGAAGAACAGTCAGTGCCATTTAGGGAAGAATTAGTTAGCAGGGGATATTCTTCGGTACAGTACCCGGTATCCGGTCAAAAGCTTGAATTATAAAAAATTGCGCTGTTTTCAGCTATAAGCAGCGCTAATTTTTTTCTTGTGGAAGGACCTTTAATTGCGGAAATTTATTGACGTTTTCCAATATGAAAACCATCATCATCTTCCCAACCTTCGGGGGCGTTTACAATGGCTGATATTCCTTCGTAAACTACGTAGAGCAGAATTGCTCCGACTATTACAAACATCATTTTTTTACCTCGCGGCTTAGTTCCACTTTTCAATGAGGCTCTAAAATTTTTAACCTCATCTTTTTTACTGACAGGCGGAGGATGTACCATGATTACCTATCTTATCATCGAAATATATTTAGCAATATTTATACCAAGAAATTATTATTGTTTATAAGCAATATTAAAAGTTTTATTTTTTCCAGATAATGTCTCATTTTATTGGGTGTATTATAATATGATAATAACAGCGTCAAATATTTTATTCTCTTAGGTGTTTAAAATATTCCCATATATACAACTAATAGTTTCGTTTTTTCAACAATATAGATTCAGCAAATAATCCTTATGTTAAATAATCATTACAAATTTGAAATATCGGGTTAGTCTGATTATATTTAAATCATAATAATGATAGAATTTATGAACCCACAAATAATTTTACAGACAAATTTCCCTTCACTTAAACTTGTTAAAAGAGGCAAAGTTAGGGATATATACGATGTTGGTGATTACTACCTTATAGTTTCAACCGACAGGCTTTCTGCGTTCGATGTTATAATGGCTCAAGGAATTCCCTTTAAAGGAAAGGTATTAACAAAAATATCCGAATTCTGGTTTAACTTTACAAAAGAGATAATTCCAAATCATGTTATTTCGATGAACGTGGATAAATTTCCTGGTGAGTGTTTAGAATACCGAAATGTTCTTGACGGCAGATCAATGCTTGTGAAAAAAGCAGATGTAATTCCAATCGAATGTATCGTTAGAGGATATATTTCGGGTTCCGGCTGGAATGATTATAAGGAAACCGGGGCGATATCGGGTGTAAGACTGCCGGAAGAAATGACGGAATCGGAAAAATTAACCGAACCGTTATTTACTCCATCTACAAAAGCTGAAATAGGTTTTCATGATGAAAACATATCAATTGGCAAAGCAGTTGAGTTAACTAACGAAACGACAGTAAATGTTATTAGAGATGCCGCATTGGAAGTCTATAAAAAAGCTTCTACTCGCGCTCTTCAAAAAGGAATTATAATAGCAGATACAAAAATGGAATTCGGTTATTTCGAAAATAATATAATACTTGTTGATGAAGTTTTAACCCCTGACTCTTCCCGTTTCTGGCCTTTGGATAAATATGAAAAAGGAAGGGCTCAAGAAAGTTATGACAAACAGTTTATCCGTGACTATCTTTTATCGGTAGGTTTTAACAAACAACCGCCCCCCCCGGTTATCCCGGAAGATATCATTCAGAAAACCAGTAAAAAATATCTTGAAGTATTATATAAATTAACCGGACTTACGATAGAAGATTGAAACCAAAACAGTTAAAAATATCGGAAGAGAAAGAGCTGATAATAAAGTGGGAAGATAATGAAGAAAGTATAATCCCACTGACTAAATTGAGACGATTGTGCCCATGTGCTTCTTGTATTACGGAAAAATTGCACGAATCAAAAACATTTATCCCTTTGTTTTTAGAATCTCAAACAAAAGTAGCTGATTTAACTTTAGTTGGAAATTATGCTTTACAAATAAAATGGAAAGACGGACACAGCACAGGCATATACGAATACCCATACTTAGTAAAAATTGCCGAAGTATAACTAAAACAAAATATGTTATTACCAAATCAGCTAACAGTATTACGAATTATTCTAACCCCGGTTTTTTTGTTTTTCTTTCTTTCCGCTGACCCGCTAATGAAACAAATATCTCTCGGTATTTATATTATTGCAGCGTTAACCGATTGGTACGACGGATGGCTTGCGCGAAAATTTAATTACATAACTGCCTGGGGAAAGTTCTGGGATCCGTTGGCAGATAAAATTTTAGTATCGGCTGCGTTTTTGGGATTTGTTTTTATCGGTTATGTTGAATTATGGATGGTTATGGTAATTCTTTTTAGAGATTTTGTAATTACCGCTTTAAGAGCTTACGCTGATTACCGGGATTTTACAATTCCAACAAGCTATTACGCTAAATGGAAAACTTTTATTCAAATGGTTTTTCTTTATTATCTTTTAATTCTTTATGTCGTTAAAAATACACCCTCAATATATACAGGCAACGAAAAAATATTTGATGCTTTATTGGATGAAAATTTAATCTTTTTTTCGATGCTTGCCATTACATTGATAACATTTCATTCAGGTATTACTTATATTTACAAAAACAGAAAACTGATTGGCAAGTTATTAAATAGTGAAGATTAATTTTTTTGAAAAATTATTTGGGAGCGGTTTTTATACCGGATTTATACCATTTGCATCCGGTACATTCGGCAGTTTGGCGGCATTAATTATTTATGCAATTCCTGGTTTTGAAAAGCCCGAAGTATTGATTCCATTGATAATTCTTTTTACTTTGTATGGCATCAATATCGGGAACAAATTTGAAGATATATATGGCAAAGATCCGTCAGAGTGTACTATTGATGAAGTGGTTGGCATGTGGATATCTCTTTTATTTCTCCCGAAAGTTTTATGGATTTCATTGATTGCATTTTTTGTTTGGCGTTTATTGGATATTATAAAACCCTACCCGGCAAAACGGTTTGAAAAATTTGCGGGTGGGTTGGGAATAATGGCAGACGATATTGCTGCCGCTATTTATTCGTTAATTATTGTTCACTTATTTTTATATATTTTGGCATAAAATTTTTTAACAGTGGAAAGTGAAAATTCTGAGATGAATGCACATATTATTACAATTGGGGACGAAATACTTATTGGTCAAACCCTAAATACTAATGCTGCATTTATTGGCGAAAAACTTACGGCAATTCAGGTAAAGCTAAAAAGCACTTCTGTTGTGGGTGACGATGAAGGCGAAATATTAGCAGAATTCGACAGGTGTTTTAAAAAATACGATGTAGTTTTAATTACCGGGGGTTTAGGCCCGACTCATGATGACGTTACGCGCCAGTGTATTGTAAAGTTTTTTAATACTTCTTTAATCGAAAACAATGAAGTTCTCGAAAATATAAAAAGTTTATTTACACGGAGAGGACGCGAGGTTACAAAGGTAAATGAAAATCAGGCGCTTGTTCCCGAAATTGCAAAAGTAATTCATAACCAGTACGGCACTGCCCCCGGGTTATGGATTCAAAAGGATAATAAAATATTTATTATCATGCCAGGCGTCCCCTACGAGATGAGGGCGATGATGGATGACTATATAATACCTCAACTGCAGGCTCTTGTCGGGCAGACGTCATCAATAATAAAAATGAAAACACTACAAACTACCGGTATTCCCGAATCAAGTCTTTACGAAAAACTCGGGAATATTACAGAATTAGTAAACGGAGCGAAACTTGCGTTTCTTCCAAGTCAGTACGGGGTTAAACTCCGTATTACTGTTGATGAAAAAAACGAAGAAGCCGCAAAAAATAAAATAACTGAAATTGAACAAAAAATTAGAGCGAAAGCCGGCAGATATATTTTTACCACCAATGACGAGCCTCTTGAAAACGTAATTGCAAGGTTACTAAAAGAAAGGCAAATGACCATTTCCGTAGCCGAGTCTTGTACCGGTGGCAATATTTCCGACGCTCTTACAAATATTAGCGGAAGCAGCAGCTATTTCGAAAGAGGAGTCGTTTCGTATAGTAATGCAGCAAAGGTAGAAATTTTAAAGGTGAATGAGGATACAATTGCCGAGCAGGGCGCTGTAAGTCTTGAGGTTGCGCGCCAGATGGCAGAAGGGGTAAAAGCAATTAGCGGAACAGATTTAGGAATATCGGTTACCGGCATTTTAGGTCCAACAGGTGCTACTGTTGATAAACCAGTTGGATTAGTGTATATCGGTTTATGCGATGATAAAGTTTGCACCGCTAAGAAATTTTTATTTGGGGGTGATAGATTATTAAATAAGCAGCGGGCTACACAAGCAGCGCTGGAAATGGTAAGAAGACACTTATTAGGGATAACATTCGATGACTAGATTATTTGTTGCTTTAAGAGTTCCAGAAGAACCGCTGGTGCAGTTAAGAGAACTTATGTACGATTTACTCCCGGATGCTGATCAGCACAAATGGGAAAATATTGAAAAACAACATCTCACTCTTAAATTTATTGGTGAAGTGGATGATTTTCAGGTTGAAGATATCGCCGATTCGCTTCAATACATAAGCGAGTATAACAAGTTTTTTTGTGAACTCGGTAAACTTGGAGTTTTCGGTACATGGCAAAAACCAAAGGTATTCTATTGCAGTCTCTATACCGATGACTCGATGGAAGAATTGGTGCAGAGGATGGACGCTACTCTCGAGGATTTTTTAATTCCCCCCGAGCAGCGAAAATTTAAACCCCACATAACGCTTATGCGCTACCGGGGCGGAGAAAATTGGAAACGGGTTTATAGAATTGCTAACTACGAAGTTCCCGGAATTACATTTCTCGGTGAAGAAATTGTATTATTTAAGAGCGAACTTCTCCCGAGCGGTTCTGTATACACACCTGTTAGGACATATAAATTGAAATGAACTGGAGAAAATGAATGAGTACAGATAGAGAACAAAAATTAAAAATCATTGACGATGCTATTCAGAGTATCGAAAAATCTTATGGCAAAGGCGCCATAATGAAGCTGGGCGATGGTGTGATAAACAAGGTCGAATCAATTCCCACCGGTGCGTTATCACTTGATTATGCACTTGGTATAGGCGGAGTCCCTCGTGGCAGAGTAACCGAGATTTACGGACCTGAGTCGAGCGGAAAAACAACATTGTGTTTGCATATAATTGCGGAAGCACAAAAAGCCGGTGGTTTAGCTGCTTTTATTGATGCCGAACATGCGCTTGATGTTAATTACGCCAAACGTCTTGGTGTGGATACAAGCAATCTTCTTTTATCCCAGCCGGATTTTGGCGAACAGGCGCTGGAAATTACTGAAACTCTCGTGCGTAGTAATGCGCTTGATGTAATTGTAATTGACTCTGTCGCTGCACTTGTTCCGCGTTCGGAAATTGAAGGTGAAATGGGCGATGCAACAATGGCAATGCAGGCGCGTTTAATGTCGCAAGCTCTGAGAAAACTAACAAGCGTAATATCCAAATCGAAAACAACCGTAATTTTTATAAACCAGTTGCGAAGTAAAATAGGTATTATGTTCGGTAACCCGGAAACAACAACCGGCGGCAACGCACTTAAATTTTATTCGTCAGTTCGTCTTGATATTAGAAGAATAGCCGCGATAAAAGATGGCACGGATATCATCGGTAACAGAACAAAAGTTAAAATTGTAAAAAGTAAAGTTGCACCGCCTTTCAAAGAGGTTGAATTTGATATCCTCTATAATGAAGGCATAAGTAAAACAGGCGATCTTATTGATCTTGCTGTTACTCTTGGCATAATTAAAAAGAGCGGCGCATGGTTCTCCTATGAAGAAGATCGTTTCCAGGGAAGAGAACAATTTCGTCAGAAGCTTATTGAATTCCCGGAAATGTTTGATAAAATAAATATAGAACTTCGTCAGAAATTAGGTATGCTTCCGACTCCTGAAAATGAAAAAGTTGCAGATGCTGATGAGACTATGGATGCAACTGAAAAACCGAAAGGTAAAAAATCTTCAAAGTAAGTTATCTTTATGAAAATATTACGAGCTGTAAAAAAAGGGGCTTCGGATGTAAAAATTGAGTTGGATAACGGTGAGAGTCTTTACCTTTCTTACGAAGTGTTTTTAAAAAGCGGTCTTAGGAAAAACGATGAAATTTCCGAAGACCGTTTTTCTTTTTTTGTGGAAGAAAATAAGCTTCATTATATAAAACAGAGGGCTTACAAACTACTTGCCCGCCGAATTCATTCGGAGTATGAGCTCCGGCAAAAACTAAAACAAAAAGACTACTCAAAACACCTTATTGATAAAGTCATCGATGAGTTGTTGGATAAAAAATATTTGAATGATGCCGAGTTTGCCAACCAGTTTGCCGATGAAAATATAAAAAATAAATTATGGGGTGAAAAAAAATTGACCTCTGAATTAATGCGCAAAGGAATAAGTAAAAAAAATATTTATGATATAGTTGCAGATAAGTTTCCACAGGGGAATGATATTGATAATGCGAATAAACTTGCCGAAAAAAAATATAAACAACTAAGCTATAAAAAACTTGAGCGGTTAAAGGTTTTGCAAAAAATTATTGCTTTTATTTTGGGGAAAGGGTATGATTATGAAACAGCAAAACAAGCGGCAGAAAATGTTGTTACTGAAAAAGAAAACGAACAGTATTTGGAATAAAAAAAAGAATAAAGTTATAAGTTCAATGTGACTCCTTTTTTATAATTGCCACAAACATTTCGAAAGCCAAAGCAATCAGAACTTGACCTATTTAATTTTGTTAGGAAGTGATTTTATCATTTCTCCAACTTCGCGAATGTCAATAGTTGTAATTGCTTCTTCTAAAGAAAACCATTTTCGTTTACGTAATTTTTTCTCCGGGAAATCCTCTAATATTTTTAAGACTTCCATAGAATAAACTCTAACACTTATAACACCAGTAGATTTTTCTTTTTTGTAAAAACCGAGCTCAATAGTTTCATTAGTGCCGGTAATGCCAGCCTCTTCGTAAGCTTCTTTTTTTGCCGATTCGAATGGGTGGAGATTAAATTCTACGTAACCCTTCGGGACAATCCATTTTTTTTTCCTAATCGAAGTAATTAACAATATTTGAATCGCTCCGTCAATCATTCTAAACGGAACCACCGCTGATTGATCAAAATTAAAAATAATTTTTTCTTCGCCGTTCAATTATTCATTATCTCCTTAATCATATTTTCTGCTTTTAAAATATCTACTATCACTTCATCAATAACAACGGGTTGTTGTTTTTCATTCAGCTCAACAACCACAACATAACCATTTAAATTGCCTGCCGATATGAATGCTTCATAAAGAGCAGATTGATCGCTTAAAACTCTGTTGCCTTTATCATCCCATAGTTCTTTTGCGGAAAGGCAGCCGAGTGTGGGAGTATTCGGGTAAAACGGTTTCCCTGAGTAATACTCGGGGTTAACTGTTGAACCATGCAAAATTATTTCTGTACGCCCGGCTTTTCCTGCATAAAAGGCTTCGTGTATCGGGAAAAAATTTTTCCAGCTTTCTGGTAATAGATTATCGTAAAAATTTAGATTCCATTGAATTGATGAATCCAATTGAGAATGAAAATATTTTTGTGGTGAAACCTCATAAGGAAGAACAGTTTGAATATTCGAGGTTGGCCCGATAAAAACATTACTGCTTGTATCGATTCCCTGAATTGATAATATTCCTTGCGGTGTATTTCCATCGGTAATGTAACCCGGCATGTTGCTTAATGCCCGAGCAAGCTGGGGGACGTAAAAAACATTTCCGAATTCATCCCGTGCGAATGTCCCATCTGATTTTCTTATTACAGCAAGCCCCGTATTATCACGGTTTATTCTTTGGAAACTAAAAATAATCGGACTCCCTTTTTCAAAAGATGCAGATAATAAGTCAAGAAGAGGTGGATGCTCGTCATCTTTTTTAATATTTATGAATGATTTTAATGCGAAAATTATCGGATTATCATCCTGGTTTTCAAACTTGGTTTTTATCAGTTCCAATGCTGCTTCTTTAGTAATAAAGCTTCCACGCAAAAGATAATTTATTGCCATTGCAAAAATCTTTGGGTTTTCTGTAATCCCGACGATTTTACAAATTTGTTCATTAAAATATGAGGAATATAAAGTATAAACTGTTTCAAGGAGAGCTCTTTGAAATTTTAATGAGCGATCGCTGAAACTGTCTAAAGCATTCTTAATCGATTTTGTAACTAAATCGGTTTTTATCATACCAAGCTGCGCTCCCCAAAATGCCTCTAACCATTTTTCTTCACTGTCATTTGAAAGCGGGGAAGATAAATTCTCCTCAATTATTTGTCTTCGCAATTTCTCATCAAAATTTTGCCTTTCGTTTTTCTTTGTAAACGGTACGTTAACATTCTGACTCACTACAGCAGCGGTACCACAAAAAAACAAAAAAATTATGATAGAAAAAATTTTCATTTTACTTCCTACTTATTTCAAAACCAAATTCAAATACACTCGATTTTCCGGTTTCAATGGTAAAATTCCGCATCATTTCAGGATGATTAAATGTATTTGTTAATGACTGCATTGGCTCAATAGCAACCGACTGTCTTTTTCTTTCTTTTAATGAATCGCCAGTAAAAACCAAAGTAACTCCACCTTTTTGGAAAACAGAAATTTCCATTCCGTTTTCGGGATCGAATAAAATATTTTGCGCATAACCATCATGATTAAAATTTAGGTCAGCAAAACAATTATCAATTACGCGTCCGTTTATAATTCTTTCTTTATCGGATTGGCGTGCAGTATAATTTATGTGCGGATATTTTTCAATTGGCGCAAAAGTGTCCTTGCCTTCCAAGGGGAAAAACTTTTCGTCCATTAAAATATTTGATTTTGCGTTGACTGTCAGCAAGAGATGTTCAATTCCGTTATCAGACGTTTTGAAATAAGGATGCCATCCGCAGAAGAAAGGAAGAAGTTTATCGTCAACATTTTTTCCTTCCACTTTTATTGAAACCTTTGAACCGGATAACTTGAAGCTGATAAACACATCCAGAGCAAAAGGATAACCGGCGTAAACTCCTGGTCTGATAGAGCGGTTTACAAAAACTAATTTTATAAATTCATCAGTTGTTTCAACGCTATCAATCTCAAATATTTCGTGTGAAGTATAACCGTGAATTACATAATCTCTCGGCGCTACAGGCTGCAATTGATATTCTATGCCGTTAAAGTTATATCGTCCATTTCTAACCCGGTTTGCAAACGGCGTCATAATCCAGTTGCGGGCGCCGCGCCCTGCAGCGAGTTCCTCATCCGTACAAAAACCGTCGAGTATATTAAATAATATTTCCTCGAACGGAGTTAAAAACGATAGTGGCGTCGCGCCTTTCAAAGCAATTTCTAAAGCAGTGCCGATAACTGTATCGATTAACTTTATGGTTTTAAATTTGCCAAGTGTGCTATCTTTTAATTCAAATCTGTTTATCATTTAACTCAAAAAGTGTTTTCTTCTTTCGTCACAGGGCAGGCATGTGCCGGTTCTGCATAAAAGCTTTTTATAATTATTTTTAAAATAGGGAAGTCCTTCGTGTAATAATAATTTTACTTCAACAAAATAATAGTTCATTCCATTATAATTATTTTTTTTAATTTTGTCTTCGTCAAGTAAATGTTGTTCAAAGTTTGTAAATGATATGCTGCAACCAGGAACTTCTTTTAGAGTTTGTTCGCCATTTTCGCTTACACCAATTGTTTCAACATTCATATATTGCCAGGGCGAAAAATTGTACCATGGAACAGGCGCTTTTATTTCGAGATAGTGACCGAAGGTGAGAGATGAAAAATCGACCCCGAGTAAAAGCACGTAACTATTATAATGCTCAGTCATCCATTCCATCACGCTTCCTTTGCCAAGAGGACTTTCGGGAGAATTATTCTTATCAATGTCTTCTTTAATTTTTCCCCAGAGCGAAAATGAATGCGTTGGAGAGGACGTTCGTATAACTTCATCTGAATTTCTAAAGTTTTCTGCAATTACCCCAACTTTTGCCTTACTGTTTTTTGCGCTAAACACATCTATAAATTTGTATTTAATTTTATAGTTGTAAGTAAAAGCGGGCATAATTATAGAGCCTGATTGGGTAACAATATTTTTTAAAGAATTTAATACTCCATCGATAGAAATATTATCAAAGGCTCCGCTGACTTTCTTGAATGAGCTGTGCACGATTATGTGTTGACCTTTTTTTAATTCAGCGGCGGTTAAAAAATTTGTAAAACGTTTCTCGCTCTCATTGCGCAAATCTATAATAGCACCTCTACTTCAATAAAGTCGGATTTAAATTTGGAAACCTCAATGAGATTAGATTTTGATTCTAAACCATTTATTTTAATTGAGGTAATCCCACAGTTCTTCTTATTCGGGTTTTTTACAAAAAGAGATATTGTTTTCCCGCGGTATTTTCTGATCGCTTTAAACGATTTCCATTTTGCTGGTATGTGCGGGTCAATTGTTAAACCATCCAAGGAAGTCCGGAACCCTAAGATAAAATCAATTCCGATTCGAAGCATCCAAACTCCCGTGCCGGTTAACCATGAGTGGCTTGCCTGTCCCTCTGTAGGATGATCGGGGCTTGTAATATATTCTGCAAATACATATGGTTCAACCTCATATTTGTCATTTCGTTTTGATGAATTGGGCGGCAGCATTCTCAGATAAACATCGCAAGCGGATTCAATATCTCCATTTATTATTCCCGCTAAAACATACCAAGAGGAAGCGTGATTAAAGATAGCTCCGTTTTCTTTTTTCCCCGGCGCACATCTGCTTATTAAACCTACGCTGTCGTCTATTTCAGTAAACGAAGGATGGCATATCTGAATTCCCTTTGGGCGTTCGAGGTATTTCCTGACAGAAGCGAGAGCTTTATCAGCTCTTTCCTTAGGAGCCAACCCTGATATTACAGACCATGTTTGAGCATTGATGAATATTTTCCCCTGTTTTTCTTTTTTTGTACCAAGGGGTTTGCCGTTATCTCTAAAAGCGCGTATGTACCATTCGCCATCCCAGGCAACCTTATTAACTACTTTGCCAAGTTTGTTATAAAAGGTTTTCCATCTATTTAATGTTTCATTGTCATCCCTTTTTTCAAGGAGTGGGAAAGTTTTTTTCAAAACATAGGCGAGAAAAAATGCACCCCAGATAGTTTCGCCTTTGCCTTTGGGCCCCACATGGTCAAGCGTATCATTCCAGTCTCCATTCATAATTTTGGGCAATCCGCGTTTAGTTGTTGCCGAAATTGCAAAATTAAGTGCGCTTTTCATGTGCTCGTAAACTGTCCCGCCGGTTTCATTTTCATTTTCATCATAATATTTTACAATCTCGTTTAGAATGCCGAAGTCCCCGGTTTCATTTAGATACTCAATTATTCCAAATGGTATCCAAAGAGGCGTGTCAGAATGATTAGTCTTTTCGCCCCATTCGGTAATTTTAAAAAAGTTGTGCAGCGTCGAGCCATCCTTTAATTGAAACCGGAGGGCATTTAGTAAACGTACTCTTACGCGTTCCGGCTCTGACATTACAACACCGATAATATCCTGAAACGAGTCGCGCATTCCGGTGCCGAATAATAACCCACCGTGATAATAGCCTGAATTGCGTGCCATATCAAAAGTAACGGCAGCCTGGTACTGGTTCCAAACGTTTAGCATTACGTTTAGTTTTTTATCCGGAGTTTCAACATGAAAGACTGATAATTTATTATTCCACTTTTTCTTTAACTCATCAAATTTGTTGTTGATGTGTTTAGTTGTTCGCAATTCTTTCCAGTTTAAATGCGCATACGGATTTTTTATTTCTTTCGGCACAACAGCAAGAATTACAGCAAACTCTTTTGACTCTCCGGATTTTAAAATTAATTTCGATTGCAGCGCAGCAATCGGATCACCAGCGGTTATTTCGGTGTTTTTCATTTTGCCGGTCTCAACCGACTCCGGGTTAGCTTCGGAGCGCCACCGCCCAATAAAATTGTCAAGGCTGCCGTCGAACCCGCTGATAGGAAGCGATTGTGTGAAATAAATTTTGTAAGCCCAATCAATGTTCGGCTGAGCGACGGACACTTTTTTATTTAACGCCCAATAACGACGCGTGGCAATTAGAGCTTTGTTTTTTTTGTCAAAACAAATATCAGTAAAATGTTTATCATTCGGTTGATTGATTAAATCGTTTAACGCGTTACCCATCAACAACTCGGTAAAAGAATATACTTCTAACTTTTTATCATTCTTAGAGGTGTTAGTTAATTTCACTTTCCAAATTTCTGCATCAGTGTCCCCTGGTACAAAATAAGTTATCTGACCTTTAATACCGTTTATTTGGGTCGTAATTTTTGTGTAACCTTGCCCGTGCCGGCATTCATAAAAATCGTATTTCGCTTCGGTTGTCGGCGCCCAACTTAAAGACCAATATTTTTTTGATTCAATGTCCTTTATCATCACATATCTGCCCGGGCGGTCCCACGGCAGAGAGTTATAACGCATTCTTGTTAGTCGGTTGTCCCGCGGAGTTTCCAAAAAACTAAAACCGCCGCCAGTATGCGAGATTAATCCCGCATATTTTTCATTCCACATATAATTAAACCAGGGGCGCGGTGTGCGGGGATTGGTGATTACAAATTCCCTGCTATCATCAGAAAAATATCCGTATTTATTTTTAATCATTTTATTATTTCTTCTTTATTCAAAATATATTTTAAAAGTAACTATTTTTTTTGCTCCCGCTTTTACCTCAAATGAAGTTTTGTTCTTCGGCTTAATTTCTTTGATGTTCAATTCTTCAAGAGTTACCTGTTCAACTTTGGAGATATTAAATGTTGATTTTATAAAAGTTTTTACTTCGGCAGAAGTTGGATTATAAAAGCGAAGCACATAACAATTAGACTCAAGTTGCTCGCTTTTCTTGAATGAACTAAAAATCAAATCTTCATTCTCTATAGAGATGAAAGAACCTGAAGGATTTAATTTCCCCTCAGCTTTTCCCGACTGAAAAAGCCTTATAGAGTTGTTAAAGTTTAATGCTTCTTTATAAACTTTTCCTTTCTGCCAATTCCCGCCGTGAGGATAAAAAGCCAGCCTATAATTTTGTTCACCTTGGCATTGAGATCCTTTTTGGTGTGAGTAATCTTCAACCGCGCTGGGAGCGATTACAAATTTAAAACCCCGAAACAAAGTGATTGCAATTGTTCTTTTTTTATCTTCAAGAACTTCATACTCCTTTAAACCATCAACTAAAACAGCGGCACCGAATTTATCATCCGAAACGTCAACGAACTGATGCATTGGGTAATCATACATAGGTTGTTCAACCCAGGTTTTGGCATCTATATGTTCTATCGGGCGCTCTACGACATCAAATTGTCCTTCGCCAGATGAGCTAATTGCTTTTGTTCCTGTCGGGAACATCATTCTTAAGCGGTGGCTTTCGGCAGTATTATTAACTTTCAAACTAAACTCAATGTGGCGCGAAGTTTTAGAAAGCGATACTAATAAATCGATAAAAATTTTGACTTTCTTTCCTTTTTTCTTTTTTCGTTCGTCAAGATTCTCAGGTATCAGTAATTTGTGTTTTATTATAACCGAAGCAGACAAATTTCCATTTTCAACCAAATTTATTTCGGGAGAAGCCTCAAGTGAGTTTATATATGGTTCAATAGGGAGGTTAACCCATGCGTGTCCGGCTTCACCTTCGTCATAAAAATATCCAATGTTGTTAAAAGAATTTCCGGTTATTTTGTCTTTTATTTTAAGAGTTCCATTATTATTGATTTTAACTTTAAGAAATTCATTTTCGAGCATCACATTTTCTTTTAGCGTTTTACCGATTGTTTTTTTTGATCGATTTAATTTTTTCTCCGGAACAACATTAAATGTCTTATACCCAAATTTAGGAACTTCCCTTAAATGGACGTAACATTCATACCGCTTCATCTTAAAATACATTGGACGGTCAATCATTTGTTCGAGTACCGGTTCGAATTTATTAGATTTTATTAACTGTACTTCTGCTTCGTTTCCTTTTTCATCGAACAGCTTAAAACCGCCTTTATCAAAATCATCAGGAATATCGATAAAAGCTTTTACAACCTCGTTTCGTTCGTATTGATTCGGGTTGATTGCTGTGATAAATACAGGTTTATTTTTATCTCCACTTTTCGCAAAGTTAAAACCGGTTAAGTTTAAGTTTACCGCAAGATGTTTATTTGCTCTTTCAAAAACTCCCTTTGCAATTTCAATGGTGTGCTTGTAACGATTGAGCATATCCTCATGTATTGCATCAAGCGAGCAGCCTCCGATAGAATCGTGCGCAGAGTTTTGTACAAGATTATTCCATGCAACGGCTAAATATTCATCGTTATTATCGTAACCTAACAACCCGGCAACGCAGTAAAATGGTTCGGCATAAAACTGCACCCAGCGTTCGGCATCAAAATTTATTTGTTTTAAAAACATTCGCGCCGAGGTTGTATATCCGTACATGTTTCCGCTTCGCTTGTCATATTGTGCACTTCTTCGTTCACCGGAAACAAGTGGCAATTCAGATTTATTAATACTCATTTTAAGAAATTTTGCGTATTCTTCCAGCGTACTATGTCTTACATCCAAATCGGGATAAATATCTTTTATATCTTTTATAATTTGAACAGTTTTAATATTCGGACCGCTTGAATCGTGACCTTCCATCCAAATAACATGCTCGGTTTTAAAATCATCCGCTTGATCTTTTACAATTGCTTCAACCTGCTGCTTTATATTTCCCTTATAATATTCATCTAAAGGGGCAGGTAGAAAATAATCTTCCTCATATTGATGTTCATCAGCGGAATGATACGGTGTGCCGCCTTTGTTCCATTTGTATTCAACATCGTAAAAACCCTCGTTGTGAACAACCGGGCGATAGATGTAAAAATAAAAATTATAGCGTGGCATTGTTGAAAACCGGGAGGTCAATGATTTAGTTCCGTCTGCTCCTGCCCAAATAAATTCGGCACTCTTTGAGTCGAGCGAATTAATCCCCCGATAAAACATAATTACATCAATTCCAAAGTCTTGATATATTTGGGGCAATTGCGATATTTGTCCCCATGAAAAAGGGGAATAGCCGATTTTTGAAACACCGCCATGTTCCCTACAAACTTTATGACCTAAGAGAAGATTGCGGATTAAATTCTCACCGCCAACCTGAAACTCTTCGGGAAGAATGTACCACGGCCCGATTAATAATCGATTTTCTTTTACAAGTTTAATTATTAATTCTTTTTTATTCGGTTTTATTTGAAGATAATCATGAAGCACAATCGACTGGCTGTCGAGATGAAACGCCCGGTACTCCGGTTCTTTTTCAAGGATATCTAATACGCTATCAATCATATCAACAAGCATCTGTCGATTGCGCTGAAAAGGGAACCGCCACTCCCGGTCCCAGTGAGTATTTGAGATTACATGAAATATTTTATCTCTTCGCATTAATAGTTTCCAAACCTTTCGAGTTATTTTAAATATAATCCATGCTTTAACATTATTTCCGGTAAACCTCCGTAGGCTATGTGCGCGGCTGCATCCAAATTATGTCCGGCAGTTTGCGCAAACGGAACAGCAACGCATAACCCTATTCCCGCCGCACGAATTGCAAACGTTCCGCTTTCGCTGTCTTCCAAACCCATAACTTTATCAAAATCTTTTTTTGCAACGTCAAGCTGATGGAGAGCTATGCTGTAAAGATCGCGGTGCGGTTTTAGTCTTATCTCATTTGAATCGGATGCTGTTACAAAGCCATCGTAAATGTTGCGATAGTTTTTGAACATCTTTAATATTTTTTTCTTTTTGGATGATAAAATTTTCCACTGCTCCGCTTGCTTATAAATAACTTTGAATACTTCGGATAACACGATATCCGCTTCATAAAAAATGGATGACGTAACCACCGCAACCTTTAGAGGTTTTTTCTCAAAATTTTTTGAAAGAGCTATTAACCGTCTTGAGGCTTTTGCCAATTCTTTCCTGTCAACTTTACTACTATCTTTAAACTCGCCGAGAAGATTTGGGAGAAGGTTTTTTATTTCTTCACCGAGCAAACCTTTTATCATTGCAAAAAAAACTGCAACACCCGGCATTGGTTCGATAAGATGCTTCCCGGAGTTCGACAAAAGTTCTCTTACAAGTTTATCTACCTGACCCGCATGTATTTGACCGAGAATCTCATGATAACGCTGATAATAAATATCAACCGAAGCTTTTACGATATTTGTAAAAGTTAGCTTGTTAAACGAAGATGAATATTTCTTATAAAGTTTTTCTACAACGTTGTTGAGGTTTTTTCCATCGGCGGTAAAATTTTTTAATAGTTTGTCATTTAAAAAATCTTTCCCAATAAGATGATCTGCGTTGATAACAACCTCTTCGCATCTTTTTTTATCTTCTCCAAATTTAAGTGTCCAAACCACCGCAAAAATAAAAGCCTTTTTAAACCCATCCTGTTTGAAATGTTTTTTGTAAGTTTTTATTAAATACTCTACATGTTTTGTAGTGCTGTTTCCGATGATGTGCGGATAATCATTCTGGTGGTTTAATCCACTCCAATTTTTTACATCCACTCTACCTGTAATTATTCTTATCATAAATTCGAGAGAATGAATACAAATTTCTTCAGTAGTGGTTGTAGTTCCATCCATATCCATAACCACAGCTTTTAGCAATTTTGGTGATAATATTTTAGGAGTAAGCGGGTACAATTCTATCGATGGATGGATAAAGCCCGGATTATGAACAACCGTGAATTTATCCCCTAAAGTGCCGGTTAATCGCAGGGCTTCATCTTTTGTTATTATTATATTTTTAGTCAATTTATTTCCAGATTAGAAAAAATGTTTTTTAAAATTGAGCAGAACGATTGTGATAAAAATAAAACCGATTTAAGGAAAAAAACTCGCCCCCGAATCAAGAATATTTTTTACTTCTTCATTTGATTCCCCCTCAGCATAAATACGGATGATAGGCTCGGTTTCGGAAGAGCGAATCAACAGCCAGCGGTTTTTTTCTCCCAGCAGAAATTTTATACCGTTTACGATACCCCGGCTGCTGTAAAATTCCTTTATACCAAATAATTTGAAACCCGCAATTTTGTTCGGGGGATTCGAAAGGAGCCGCGGCAGCTTTTCTATTCTATCTACTTTTTCGTAATGTTTGTCTATTCTGCTATAAAAAATATTTCCGAATTGTTTTCTTTTTTTCATTAGATATTCGCTTAATTTTTGCGAACCATTCGTTGCGAGCATTTCACAAAAAATTAAGCCTGATAATATACCATCCCTTTCCGGAATATGATTTTTATATCCAAACCCGCCGCTTTCTTCAGCACCAAAAGCAACATCTTCCGAAATCATTTTTTCACAAATGTATTTAAAACCCACCTGCACATCATATACTTCACGCTCACGGTTTTTAAAGTTCGCTCTCAGTTTGTCGGTTACAGAAGAAGTTTTTACTATGGAGCCCGAAATATTTTTTATGTTTACAATGTAATCTGCAAGCAGTAAAATAGTTTCCTGCGCACTCAACCAACTTCCATCATCAAGCATCACTCCGCATCTATCCGCGTCACCATCGGTAGCTATACCAAGTGAGTAATTTCCTTTTTGTAATTCCTCTGAAAGGGGAGTTAAGTTTTTTTCAATAGGCTCTGCCATTCTTCCATCGAAATCGGGTTGAGCAATTTTATAAATTGTTTTACAATTTATATTGTGTCTATTCAAAATTGATTCAAGTACCTGCTGACCTGCCCCAGCCATTGAATCGATTAAGATGTTCAAGTTGCCTTTTGTTATTAAATTAAAATTTATAAAATTTTCTAATTGGTTATAATATATCGATAAAAAATCTCTTTGAAGAATATTATTATGGCTCATTTTAATTTCGCTTTTGCCAAGGTATGATTCAACAATTAAAGTTTCTTCGGTTAAAAATGGACCGCCATAATAATCTTTAAACTTTATGCCGTTATATTCTTTAGGGTTGTGACTCGCAGTAATCATAGCCCCCGCAGAAAAATCATTAGCTTTTACATAATAAGATAATACAGGGGTTGGAATAACAGAGTTTGAAAGATGAACTACTATTTTGCTGCCTGATAGCACCTGAGCAAAAATATCGGCAAACTCTTTTGAATATTTTCTTCCATCGTACCCAACCGCACATTTGATTGATTTGTTTTTTTCACGGTTGTTTAAATAATCTGCAAAAGCCTGTGCCGCAATTGCGGTTGTTTCTTTGTTTATCTCGGCATCAATTATTCCGCGCCAACCGTCAGTTCCGAATATTATACTCTTGCCCATATTTATTTTGATGCTCCCTTAATCGCATCAACAAACCAGGAGGTAATAACCCGCGGGCGTGTAATTGCGGTACCCACAACAACTGCCCAGGCGCCGTGTTCAATCATTAATTTTGCATAATCCGGGTTATTAATTTTGCCTTCAGCAATAACCGGAATTTTTATTCTACCTGATAGTTTTTTAACAAGTTCAAAATCGGGCACATGTTTGGGTTTATCTATCGTTTCCGGAGTATACCCGCTTAATGTTGATGATATGCAATCAGCACCCGAATCGACGCAGGCAATGCCTTCTGAATAAGTAGATATGTCAGCCATAACGAGACAGTTATATCTTTTTTTTACTTCTTTTATAAATTCCGGGCCTGACCAACCCTGGCGTTTTCTAAAAGTGCCATCGATTGCGATAATATTCGCACCGGCTTCAATCAAATTCTCAACATCATCAAAAGAACCGGTAATTCTAACATAACCATCATCAAATTTCGATTTTATCAAACCAACCACCGGTAAGCCAACATCGGAAACAATCATTTTGGTTTTTTCAAATCCCTCGGTTCTTATTGCACAAGCGCCGCCAAACTTAGCTGCCCTGGCAAATAAAGTTACCCCTTCGGGTGAGTTAAAAGGATCCTCACTGTCAGCCTGACACGAAACAATCAAACCGTTTTTTATTTTATAAAATAGTTCATCCATCATTTTTTCTCCTGCGCAACTAAAATAATATTTTCATCGGGGGCAACTTTTTTCAGTTCCATATCTGCAATAGAAAGTATCTGCGACTCCTGAATCAAACCGGACATATCAATTATTTTCCCGGCAATAATCAAAAAGATATCGGGTACAAGTGCACCCGCATCACCAAAAGAGGTGAGTGTGTTTATCATTTTGCTAATAGCTGTTTTCGCTTTGGCAGCATTTGTTTCTTTTACGGAGCAATCATTCAGTTGTAATCTTATCGTCCCCTCAACATCTATTACCCGCACTTTTTGCGAATTACTTTTTAATAGCCCGAAAAGATGAGATACTCTTTCTTTCAAAACAACAGCAAAAAATCGTGATGTTCTACCGGCAATAATCAAATTTTTAATATCTGTTTTTAAAGCATGAGCACAGATAGAAAGCAACTCATCCTGAGATAATTCTTTTATTCCGAGTTCACGGGTGCGCATTTCGCTCGAACCAATTGCCGTTGCAATTATTTTTTTGTTTTGATTATCAATTTCTATCGTAACTTCAACCGATTCCGGTACAGCACCCATTGATATAACCGAATTAATAGCCTCTTGCCTCAGTGTCATTATATCACTTTCTGTGGGGGCGATGATATTTTTTTCAATTGAATCGCGTAACATTCCAAGCGCGGCACCGATAGCAGAAATTACTTCGCAGTTTTCTGCAATCTTATGCTGGACTTTCATGGAACCAGCGGTAAAAGGAACAATTGCAGATGCGCCGCCGCCGCCGCCGACAAATTGAATTAGACTCTCGTCAAGCTTGTACTCGCGTAAAAGTTGTTTTATCACCGGTTTTATTTTTTCAGATGAAATCGTTAGTATATTTTCGGCTATTTCTTTTGCATCCTTCTTCATTACTTTTGACAAACTGTTAAAGCAACTTTCCAACGCTTTCCGGTTTGCTCCTCCATGTCCAACATCACTAACCAAATTTAATACGTATGATGCGCCGGTAGGTGTAACTGTATATTTCTGATCCTCACCTTTTTTTTCAATAGCAAGATAGTCTGACGGGTCTCCTTTTAACGGCTGAATTTGTTTTATAGTAATATCATTGAAGTTATCACTTTTACTGAAAGCCGTATAGTTTAGTTTTGCAATATGCGCACTTCGTGGTCCAACATCAATTATCTCATTCCCGGCAATTCGCGGGACAGAGCCGCCCGCAATGCCGAGTGTTCGGACGTCGAGAGTGCGCAGGTACAAACGATTTTTCCCAATCTGCGCACTTTTAATTTGAGGTTTACCGTTTTTAATAACAGATATATCGGTTGAGGTTCCACCGACTTCGAGAAAAATTCCATCGGTAACTTTAGCATACATTAAAGCAGCCGCTACACCGGCTGCGGGGCCGGAAAGCATAGTTAGAATCGGACGGCGGCGCATTTCATTTATATCCATAATTCCGCCGTCTGAACGCATAACCATTAGCGGCGCATTTATTCCGCTTTCACGAATTGCTTTTTCAGTCATGTTTGCAGTTTCAAGCATCTTCGGCATCATGCTAGCATTTATAACTGCAGTACGTGTTCTTACGCGCAGCCCGTAAAGACGGGATATTTTGCTTGCGGCAGTAACCATTAGTCCTAATTTATCACCAATTTCTGCAACATATTCCTCATTGATTAAATCATCCACACCAAATGCTTCCGAGGCTACAAAAACCTCCGCGCCTTCATCTTTTAATTCATGTAACGAGGGCTCAATATATGATTTCCAATTTAGGTCATCTAAATTTATAAAGCGAAATTTTGTTTTCAGAAATTTGCCGGGAGAAAGTTCGATGTTTTTGGGGTTGCTTTCTTTTTTTGCTATTCTACCTTCAAAACCTTTCCCCATACCAATAACGCCAACTGTTGCAACATCACCTTCGAGCAAAGCATTTGTTGCCTGGGTAGTTGAATGAGCAATTAATATAATTTCATCAGCATTTATTTTTGATGCTTCAAGAAGTTGAAGCATTGAATCGACAACGCCCCTGGCAACACCCTCGGAAGCCGAGTGAGTTGTTGGCACACAAGACTTTCCAATAATTGAGAAGTCGGCAATATCCACTGCAACAGCGTGCGTAAAAGTGCCGCCGACATCAATACCGATTTTAATTTTTCGCATTGTTAAAACTTATATCTAATAAAACATTAAAGCCGAAACAATTAACCCGAGTAATGCAATTAACCAGGTATATGGAATTGTATTCCACAAAATCTTTTGCACATCAACCCGCATTTCATTTGCGAGCCAAACATTTTGAGTATTCGTCGGGTCGCTGATTCCCTGTATCTGTCCAACTGAAAGTAGTAAACCCATAATAGCTCCGGGATTCATTCCACTTGTTAAAAATATTGCAGCTATTCCGAATCCCATTCCCCAGACATTTAAGGGACCTCTATAAAGCGCAAGCGGGGCAGCCAATGTAAAAAGAGCAACATAGACAAATGGGTTCTTAGGAATTATCTGACTCATTATAGGGTTTAACAAATTTAACACAGGCCAGCCTTGTGGATATATTGCGCTGATATCTCCTCCGGGGCCCATTACAGCATTCAGAAGCATTCCGATGCCAAGCATCAAAGCAACCGCGGGCATAACAACAGCCCCGCCGTCCAGAATGGAACGAACCAATAAATTCATACTGTTTTTTCTGTATGTTGAAATAAACCCGTATAGAAGTCCAACTATAAACGCCGCAATAAAGTTGATGCTGAAAATTAATATCAGAAACAGGGGAATAATTGGCGTGAAGTAAGAAATCCAATGTGGTGATTCGGTGTTTTTGCCTGCTGCCATTCTTACCATGGCAGTTATAAAGAGCAATGAAATAAGAATTCCCGCAAACCACTGGAAGCCAACCCCGATTGAGCTTAATACCGCGGTAATGTTTTCTTTTATAGAAGTATTTAGAGATTGATATGCGAATGCAGCAAAAGTAACAAAAATTGCAAAAACTATACTTCTAATTAAAATCTTTTTAATATTTATATCGTGCCCGTCTCTGTAAAGTTGAATCGTCAAATATATTAGGGAAATAGTAAAAGTAATTCCGAACATTATTAACGCGAAAGAACGCACTTGGTCAACTCTTAAACCGAGAACCGTTATGTAAACTGCCCAGTTACCAACATTCAATATACCACCCATACTCAACCCGATTAAAAAAACACCGACCGTTGTTAAAGGTCCCACTCCAACCGAAGCCATTATGGGAAGAACAACTGTAGCAACCATAATTATTGCTCCGAGTCCGCCAAGGGTTGTAAACAGCAGCGAAATTAGTATAAGCATAATAAATGCTATTATCCATGGTTTGTCACCGGAAAGCTCTGCCCCGATTTTTATAAAACTTTCAGCCACCCCGGTTTTCTGCAACAGTACGCTTAGCATGCTGCCGAAAATAGCAATTGTATATGCTTCGAATAAACGTGTTGAACCTTTACCGAGAACAAGCTGAACAGTATTGTTTATTGATACGCCGCCAATTATCGGAATGAGAAACGCCATAATTGGAAGAGCGAGCAACGCCGGTATTTTCCTGAAAAACATCAGCGCAGCAAGGGATAAAAAAACTAGAATAAGTAAAACAATTTGAACTGTTTCCATAATACCGGTTAAATATTAAATTTAGTGAAAGAAAAATAATAAATAGGGCGGCATATATAAAGCAATTGGTGTGTTATATGTAATAATTAATATTATTTTTGCAGAACAATGGAGAACATATGATATGAACGTAAAAGAAAATATTTCCTTAAAACCCTATAATACTTTTGGGGTTGATGTTTCGGCAGAATATTTTGTTGAAGTTTCAAATTCATTAGAAATAAAACAACTTTTTGAAGATCAAAAATTTAAACATCTTCCTAAATTAGTTTTAGGGGGGGGCAGTAATATCTTATTTACTAAAAATTACGCGGGCGTTGTATTCAAAATTTCTGCGGATAAGATAGGTATAGTTGAAGAAACAGATTCCTCAGTGCTCGTAAAGGCGGAAGCGGGTGTAGAATGGCATAATCTCGTTTTATTTTGTGTAAATAAAAACTATGGGGGAATTGAAAATCTTTCACTAATTCCTGGGAGCGTGGGTGCTGTTGCAATTCAAAATATTGGAGCTTACGGGCAGGAAGTAAAAGATACTTTTTATTCATTAAAAGGTATTGACAGCGATACCTTCCAGGAAAAGACATTTTATAAGAATGAATGCGCATTCGGTTACCGTGATAGTATTTTCAAAAAAGAGCTGAAGGGAAAATTGATAATAACGGAAGTTGTACTGAAGTTGAGTAAAATTTATAGTATTAACATTTCTTATGGCAGTATTGGGGAAGAGTTAAAAAAGAAAGAAAAAGAAAACTACTCTATTAAGGATGTTAGTGAAGCGGTTTGCCGCATTCGTGAAAGCAAATTACCGAATCCCTCTGAATTTGGTAATGCCGGAAGTTTTTTTAAAAACCCGGTTATATATAAATCTTTATATGAAGATATTAAGCAAGAATATGCCGATTTTCCTTTTTACGCTGTTGATGATAAATTTGTAAAAGTACCCGCCGGATGGTTAATTGAAAAATCGGGTTTAAAAGGATTTAGGAAAGGAAATGTTGGTACTCACAAAAAACAGGCACTTGTAATTATAAATTATGGCGGCGCCACAGGGGAAGAAATATTGATGTTCAAAGATTATATAAAAAAAAATGTGCATCAAAAATTCGGTATTATGCTTGAAGAGGAAGTAAATATTATTTGAGTTTTATTTGTTTTTAACTAACTTTTATTTCCCACAGGTAGTTTTGTCTTCCAATATAATTTTGTGCGATTATCAGTTTAAAAAAATGAAGGAGTTATTTGTGATTGAGAAAAGCGAAAATAAGATTTTATCAGCTTATGAGAAAGCTGCCGCAGAGAGTATTGATCCCAGATGTATTCCTCAACGTTTAACGGGTAAAGTCCCGGTTGATACAGAAATTATATACCCCACTTATTCAGAGTCAGACCATGAAACATGGAGGTTTCTTTTTGATAGGCAGATGAAATACCTGCCAGGTAGGGTTTGCAACGAATATCTGGCAGGAGCGGCTAAATTAAACTTTACTCCAACTATGATCCCTTCGTTAAAGGATTTATCTGCAAAATATAAAGAAACAACCGGTTGGCGTATTGCCCGTGTTCCAGGGTTAATTCATGAGCAAAACTTTTTCGAACTTCTTCGCGAAAAAATATTCCCATCCACAGATTATATAAGAAGGAAGGACGAACTCGACTATACACCCGCGCCAGATCTGTTTCATGACATATTCGGACACATGCCGTTGTTAACCGATCCGAACTTTGCTTCATTCTATCAAAAATTCGGTAAAGCAGCTTTAAAAGCTGAAGGAATTAATAGAAAATATCTTGAAACATTTCACTGGTTTACAGTAGAATTCGGGTTGATAATTAAGCCTGTAGGTCTGCGTATATACGGTGCCGGTATTATATCTTCGCTTGGTGAAATACAGCACGCTTTATCACCAAAGGTTGAGGTGCTGCCATTTGAGCCTGATAAAATGATTTTTCAAGAGTATGATGTTTGGCATTTGCAGCCAATTCTGTTTGCGATTGAATCATTCAAACAGCTTGAAGATGGTTTTACGGAATGGGGTAAAAAAAACAATCTTCTCTAAAATTGGATAATAAAACTGATACCAAAAATGCGGAACCTGTTGGAATTAAAGATTACTATTGAATTTCAATGTAATTTTTACGATATTCCGTTCAAAAGTAATGGAGTTTGTGAAAGTGAAAGGTTTTATATTATTTATTACAACAGCTTTTTTGTTTGTTGGTATATTTTTTATGCTTTTTAGTGATATTAATTCAGAAAAAAATGTTTCAAAAACAAAACCAAAAGCTACTAAAGTAAACTTTGAGGCTTATGCCGGCAACAAAGGTTTAACTATGCACCAAATTGATAGTGTAACAGCTAAATATAATTATTCTTTTACAAAGTTTAACGATCCATTCTATTCGAAAACTTCGGAAGAACCAAAGAAATCCTAATCTTTTTAAAATTATTTATTCTTACCTCCGGTTAAACTTACTGTAAACGGTTTTATCAATTGTAAGTCCCTTCCATCAATATTTACTATTAACGCCTTGTTGTTTGTTATATGTTTGTTGCGGAACAATGAACATATTTTATAAATTTTGGAGGCAGTAATGAAAAAGTATTTCTCAATTTTTGTTTTGTTGGTTGTGTTGATGTCAACCACAGCTTTTGCCGAAAACCCGGCTAAGGTTAAAACCGTATCTTCTCAAACTATTGAATCGTTGATGATGGGTTTGGACTCAGATAATTACGGGTTAAAAGTAAGTTCGGCATATATGCTGGGCGAACTATCTTCCGAGAAGGCGATGTTTTCTCTCATGCATATGCTAAGAACCTCAGTAAATGAAGAAGAAAGAATTGTAGCAGCTTTAGCTTTATACAAAATTGGTAGTCCGGTTGGTATGAATATCGTAAAAAAAGCTATAAATTTTGATGATAGCGAAAGAGTTAGAAAACACTGCAATGGTTTTTATAACCAGTATATAAAAGACAATACAGTTCGGGAAGTTAAAACTTACTTCGCAAAAAAATAAAATAAACATCTTATTAATTCATAAAAAGAAATTAGGATGAAACAAAATACATTTCGCTTCCGTGAAGGAAAAACTCGAATCGGTTAACTGCGGGTTTTTCCTTCTCTCTATTCTAACCGCTACAAACTTTTTTCATCTATTACCGTATTATTTATAAATTGGTAATTAGAAAAATAATAAATTTGTTTTGACCCTTTCAATAAAACAACATATACAATATACGTTAGAACTAGCCTATCCGGTTATCATTGGTCAGCTTGGTTTTATAATGATGGGCGTAGTCGATAGCGTTATGGTGGGGGAACTCGGCCCAACACCTCTTGCCGCATCTTCGCTTGCGAATAGTTATGTAATTTTAATTTTTATAATCGGGCTCGGTGTATCGTTTGCTGTAACTCCACTCGTTGCAATAGAAGTCGGAGCTAATCGTAAATCTGAATGCGGAGTTTTGTTCAGGCAGTCGCTAATAGTAAATATGGTGGTAGGAGTTATTACTACGGTAGTAACGTACTTTGCATCTTATTTACTTATTCATTTTAACCAACCAATTGAAGTGGTTAATTTAGCGCAATCTTACACTATACTTATTGGTTGTTCGGCGATACCAACCATGCTTTTCCAAACTTATAAGCAGTTTATTGAGGGTTTATCGATTATGCGCCCGGCAATGATAATAACCCTTTTGGCAAATATTATAAACGTAATTGCTAATTGGCTCTTTATCTATGGAAATTTGGGAATGCCCGCGCTTGGACTAAACGGCGCCGGCATAGCGACTTTATCATCGCGTACTTTTATGGCATTAGTGATAATGATTTATATTATGCGATCGAGTTATTTTAAAAAATATGACGTGTCTTTTCACTTTAAAGGTATTAATGTTCCTGTAGTAAAAAAAATACTACAACTCGGTTTACCAAGCGGTTTTCAGTATTTTTTTGAAGTCGGTGCTTTTAGTTTTGCGGTTGTAATGGTTGGTTGGCTCGGGACGAAACAATTGGCAGCTCATCAAATTGCCATTAATCTCGCGTCAGTATCCTTTATGGGAGTGCTCGGTATTTCCGCTGCAGGAGCAATTAGAGTCGCAAACGGAGTGGGCAAACAAAACATCAAGGAGATTAGAAGAGCAGGTTTTACAGCCCTAATTATGGGACCTGCAATAATGGCATTTGCCGGAGTCTTATTTATTGTTCTCCGCAATTATCTGCCGACACTTTATGTTAATGATAAAGAAGTAATTTCAACAGCATCAACGTTGTTGATTATTGCCGCGTTATTCCAATTATCCGATGGAACGCAAGCAGTAGGAATTGGAGTACTGCGCGGACTAACGGACGTAAAAGGACCAACATTAATAACATTCATTGCGTATTGGCTTGTGGGACTGCCGATTGGGTATCTGCTTGGATTCATTAGCGGGATGGGTGTTGTTGGAATTTGGATTGGTTTATCTATCGGGCTTACAGTTTCAGCAATTATGCTTACTCTCCGTTTCAACTCGAAGAGTAAGCATAAAATAGCACTGTAATTATTTTAGGTTATCATCAAAATAGTTCGTTATCTTTTGATAAAGATGAAAAACATCCTTGCCTCGAACACCATGTCCGTGTCCAACATAGGGGAAGTAATCGAGTGGTTTACCAAGATGTGCGGCTTTTTCTGCAAATGACAATGTATTTTGCCAAACCACTGTTGGATCCATAGTTCCATGTACGAGAAGCAACTTACCTTTTAAATTGTCGACATAATTAAGCAAACTCGATTTTTTAAAGCCTTCAGGGTTTGTTTCCGGAGTGTCCATATAACGTTCTCCGTACATCACTTCATAATAACTCCAATCAATAACAGCGCCGCCAGCGACACCAACAGTGAATAAATCGGGAGTTCGAGTCATCAAAGATACGGTCATAAATCCGCCATAACTCCATCCAAAAACACCGAGTTTATTTGAATCCACGTAAGGAAGAGATTTTAAATATTCGACGCCGAGTTTCTGATCTTCAATTTCTTTTGTGCCGAGATCTCGAAAAGTTTCCTGTTCAAATTCTAATCCGCGGTTTTCAGAACCTCTGTTGTCGAGAGTAAAAATTATGTAACCATTTTCAGCCATGTAGTTAAACCATAAACTCCCTCCGCCGAGCCAATTATTAATTACAAGCTGGTCGTGCGGTCCGCCGTAAACATAAACTATTGCAGGGTACTTTTTTGTTGAATCGAAGTCAATCGGCAAAATCATTCGGCAGTAAAAATTATAACCGCCGTTACCATCTAAAGTGAATAATTTTGTTTCGCCAATTTTGTAATCTGAAAGTGGATTAGGAGCTTCATTAAGTTTACGAATTATTTTGCCTTCATTGTCAGTTAGGTTTGTAACTGATGGCGTTGTTAAATTTGAATATGTATCGAGAAAAAATCTTCCGTCGCTGCTGAGTGAAATATTATGTGTCCCTTTTTCCGATGTTAACTTTGTAACTTCGTCACTAAAAATATTTAATTTATAAAATTGAGTTTCTAAGGGCGACTCTTTTGTGGAAGTAAAAAAAAGATTTTCACCTTTTTCGTCAAAACCCTCAACATCAAGCACAATCCAATCACCTTTAGTAATTTGTTTTAGCAACTTCCCATCAGTGTTGTAAAGATACAAATGATTCCATTTATCTCTTTCGCTAAACCAGACAAATTGATCAGTTTTACCTGTTACGAAAATCGGTCCGTGTTCCGGTTCTACATATTTGTCATTATTTTCTTCAAATAATGTTAATTGCTGTTCACCGGTGTTTGCATCGTATTTAATGAGGCGCATATGGTTTTGATCCCGATTAAGATGCGCTATATAAATTGATTTTTCGTCCGGACTCCATGTTACATTTGTAAGATATTGTTCTTTCTCATCACCGGTTTTTAACCAGGTGGTTGAGTTGTTTTGCAAATTATAAATACCAACTCTTACATTTTCACTTGTCATTCCTGCCATCGGGTATTTTATATTTTTTACCATGGCAGGGCGTGTGGAGACATCAACCAACGGGTAATCGGTAACTTTCGATTCATCTTTTTGATAAAACGCAAGATACTTATTGTCGGGTGACCAGAAACTTCCTTTTCTAATTCCAAACTCGTTACGACTTACACTTTGTCCGCTAACAATTCCGTCATTTTCTTCATTCGTAATCTGAATATCTTTTCCGTTATAATTAATAAACAAATTATTACCAAGAGTATAAGCAATACGATCCTCTTTTTGAAAGTCAATATTTTCAGCTTCTTCCGGGAGTTTTGCAATTACCTTTAATTCTCCGGAATTCAAATTGTAAGAAATTAAATTCAAATCCTTCCAGAAAGAAATTGTGTTTGAATTTATCCAACCAATTCGAGGAAAACTTTTAACACTTCCGAGGGCATTTTCTTCAAGTTTTAAGTTAACGGCAGAAAGTTTTACTAATGATTCAACATTATCGTTTTGAACATTTCCCTTAACTAATTCAGCGTCATCAGTTTGTTTTACGAATGCAAAATTGTCGGTACCCGGTATCCACTGCAACTGCGAAAGCCGCTGCGGGTAAAATTGAAATCCTTTTAATGTTACATCTTCTAATTGCAGAGTTTTTGTCTGCCCGAAAACAGAAACTGCAACAAAAAAGTAAAGTAAAAGTATCCTGGAAAATTTCATTATATCTCCTTAAAGTTTTATTGAACGTTTTTCTGTAAAAATTTTTGTAATCAGATGTTTTGGGATAACTTCAAAATAGAAATTATTTATTTCCAAATTCGGGTGGGTAAATTTCCAAGTTTCATTCGAGTTTTTTTCTATAGGTCTATATGCTTTTTCGGATGTGAACTTTCCTTCACTACAGAAAACATAAAAAGGTTTTTCATATTCTTTACACAATAAAGCGAGCTGTAAACTTCCTATTTTATTTAAGACCGAATAATCGATTAGAATTTTATCTGCCCCGCAAAAAACTGCATCAACATTTTTCACCAATAATGCGGCTGCCGAATCGATAGTGAGAGTTACCTTAATTTTATTTTGAAGTAATCTTTTTGCAAATATGCGTCCTTCATTTTTCGGTCTGGATTCCAGTATCGCAACAGTTAATGAAGGATTATGTTCATGTAATTTTTTTATTAGTTCTAAAATTGTTTTGCTGTTGGAAATAGTTAAAACAGATTTAAGATTTTTTATCGAGTTAAATGCTGTTTTGAATAAGTCGGCATCATCTTCGGTGAGTTTTTTTTGATAATGATTCGAAAATATTTTTGCGCTTTCAAATCCATTGTGCTCAAAATCGTTTTTGAGGGAAGATATGAACGAATCGATCGCTGCAAAAGTAGAGACCCCGGTTTTGCAAACATCAATCACTTCTTGTAATTCATCTTCGTTTTCTACTTCAATAGTGATAAATGATGTTAATTTCAAAAGCAGTTCAACCGAACCACTTGTGGAATCGTTTAATATTTTATACAGTTGTCTTTTCATAATGACGATGCAAATATAACCAATAGTATGAATTTATTAAGCAACACATTATGCTATTTAATTTTCTTCTCATTTTTTGGAGACTTTGTCTAAATATTTACACCGCCACCTTTTCTTCTTTAAACGGCACATCTGACAAAACAACTTTAGAATTTTTATCCTTAAAATAATTTAACGACCATTCGCTTGTAAATAAAATAGCCGTCCTGTCTTTTGTATCTAACGCCCATGCTGCGCCGGCAGGCAGCATAATTTCATTTTCTTTATTTTCAAATTCAGGCGCAATCCATCTCATCAATCGCCAGTTTGTTTGTTCTAATCTTGATTCAGCTCCGTATTCATCCTGAAGTCTGTACTGCACAACTTCAAACTGAAGCGGACCGACAGCACCAAGCACGGGAATTTTCTGATGCGAATTTTTTAAGTAAAAAGCCTGGATAACACCTTCCTGTAAAAGTTGATCTAAACCGTCTCTAAATTTTTTATAGTTTGAGGGATTCGGATTGTGAAGTAAAACAAAATGTTCAGGGGCAAAGCGGGGTATTTCATCATAAATTATATTTAAATCTTCTGTTATTGTGTCACCAATTCCGAATCCGCCGCTGCCCACAAAACCTATAATATCCCCGGCAAAAGCCTCGTTAACTGTTTCGCGTTCTTGACCAAACATTTTTTGTGAATTTGAGAGTCTAATTTTTTTACCGCTGACTGAATGAAAAGCCTGCATATCTCTCGAAAATTTTCCCGAACAGACACGCATAAATGCTATCCGGTCGCGATGTTTTGGATCCATATTCGCCTGGATTTTAAAAACAAATCCGGTAAAAACTTCATCATCGGGGTTTATTATTCCCTTTAAACTTTTGTGAGGCGATGGGGGGACTGCGTATTCAAGAAAACTATCAAGCAGCAACTGAACTCCAAAATTATTCATCGCGCTGCCAAAAAATACAGGGCTAAGTTTTCCTTCAATTACTTTTTTATAATCGAAACTTTCGCCTGCATGTTCAAGCATTTCAAGTTCCTCAACAAGCTGTGCAAAAGCGTGCGGGCTCATTTTTTCTTTTACAATCGGGTCTTCAATTCCCATTATAGATTCAGGAGCCTTAAACAAACCGCCGCTTGTTTTTTCAAAAAAATGAACTTCTTTTTTCATCCGGTCGAATATACCTTTAAAATCCAAACCGGTGCCAAGCGGATAATTCATAGGGAAAGCGCCGATACCAAGAATATTTTCGATTTCGTCAAGTAGCTCAAGCGGCTCTCTTGTCGGGCGATCGAGTTTATTTACAAAAGTAAAAATTGGAATCCCTCTTTTGCTGCACACTTCAAACAGTTTTCTTGTTTGGGTTTCAATACCTTTTGCGCCGTCAATAACCATTACAACTGCGTCTACGGCAGTTAAAACACGGTAAGTATCTTCCGAAAAATCTTCGTGACCGGGAGTATCAAGCAAGTTTATAATAAAATTGTTATACTCAAATTGAAGCACAGTGGAGCTTATTGAAATTCCTCTTTTTCGTTCGAGTTCCATCCAATCCGATGTAGATTTACGCTGGTTCTTTCTGGCTGTAACCGAACCGGCTAATTGAACTGCGCCTCCGTAGAGTAAGAATTTTTCTGTCAGTGTAGTTTTTCCCGCATCCGGGTGGGATATAATTGCAAAAGTACGACGTCTGTTTATTTCTTTAATTAAACTCATTAATTACCTGGTTAAAAATATAAATATTAAATTAGATGTAACGATGCGAGTAAATCTTCTAATAGAAGAAGTGAATTTCGGAGCCTAAAGCTGATTTGTAGATTTCGGAAATGTTTTGCATTCGTAAAGTTTTGTATATAAAAACTGTATTTTTCATCTGCAAATTTATGGAAAAAATTAGACTTGGCAAATAGCAAAAATTTATCATCAATATCGGCATACAAAAAGGCTGAAGAATTCGCTAAATCGCATTATGAAAACTTCCCGGTAATCTCGGTTTTTGTAAAAAGAGAATTGCGTAAACATATTGCTATTATTTATTGGTTTGCCCGCACTGCCGATGATATTGCTGATGAAGGCTCATTAACCAATACTGAGCGTTTAAATGAGTTAAATAAGTTTGAAGAAAGACTTACACAACTATTGAAGGGTAACTACCGGAATGAGCAAGAATACGCATTATACTTAACAATAACTGAAAAAAAACTCGGGCATGAGAATTTCTACAAATTGCTGGCGGCTTTCAAGCAGGATGTTGAAAAAAATAGCTGGGCAACATTTGAAGAAATATTGAATTATTGTTCAAATTCCGCAAATCCTGTAGGAAGATTAATACTTCAACTTTATGGGATTTATGACGAAGACGCGTATATTTATTCGGATAAAATTTGTACCGCATTACAACTTACAAATTTTTATCAGGACGTTTCAATCGATTTAAAAAAGAACCGAATTTATTTTCCCATTGATGAAATGGAAAAATTTGAGGTAACATTTAAGTCGTTTGACTTAAAAGAAAAAAATGATAACTTAAAACAACTGTTAAAACATAGTATTGAAAGGACAGAAGCGCTTTTTAACGAAGGTGAAAAACTATTAAATTATATTTCCGGTCTACTGAAATTTGAAATAAAATGGACAATTTTAGGTGGGCGCGAAATTTTAAAAAAGTTAAGGACTTTCGATAATAATATTGTAAATTTACGACCATCACTGAGCAAGTTCGATTATTTCTTGTTATTTTTAAAATCATTTATACCATGACAGAAAACGCCAAAGATATTGCAAAAAAAAGCAAAAGTAGTTTTTACTATGCTTTTAATCTTTTACCCGCCGATAAGCGGGATGCAATGAATACTGTCTATGCGTTTTGCAGGGAAACCGATGACATAGTAGATGAAGGCAACGACCCCGATGATTTGAAATATGAAAAACTTCATAAATGGCGGGTTGAATTAGAAAAATCTACAACCGGGCATTCCGAGTATCAATTGTTAAATAAACTCGGAAAAACAATCGGTCAGTTTAACATTCCTCTTGAACCCTTCTTTGAACTTGTAAGAGGGATGGAAATGGACTTGCAGCGTAAACGTTATACCTCATTTGAAGATTTAAGATTATACTGTTACAGAGTAGCCTCTACAGTTGGTTTGATGTGTATTGAAATATTCGGCTATAAACACCAATCGGCTAAAGAATTTGCTGTTAACCTTGGCATTGCTCTACAGCTTACCAATATTTTGCGCGACATAAAAAAAGACGCAAACAAAGGGCGTATTTATCTTCCTCAAGAGGAACTAATAAAGTTTAGTTATTCAGAAGAAGATTTAATGAAGAATACTTATAATCCCAACTTCGCCTCGTTGATGAAATTTGAAGCAGACCGCGCCAAGCATTATTTTGATAAGGCTACCGAATGTCTTAATCTTGATGACAAAGCTTCGATGTTTGCCGCAAGGGCTATGCAGCATATCTATTACAAGATGCTTGAGAAGATAGTCGATGCAGACTATGATGTCTATTCGAAAAATATAAAAGTTAACAAAGTTGAAAAAGTTGGAATTGCGATTGGGGTCTGGGCTAAATACAGTTTAGTTTATTGATGAAAAAATGCGTAGTTGTAGGCGGAGGGTTTGCCGGGCTCGCTTCCGCGGTATACCTTTCCAAAACTGGTTACAATCTTGAATTAATTGAAGCCTCTCCAAAACTTGGCGGACGAGCATACTCCTTTACAGAAAATTCAACCGGTGATACAATCGATAACGGTCAGCATATAATGATGGGCTGTTACAAGGAAACATTAAAGTTTTTATCATTAATCGGCGCTTCCGAAGATGTTGAAATTCAAAAATATTTAAGTATAAACTTCCTAAAAGAAAATTTTGAAGTCTTTTCACTTAAAGCGCCAGCAGTTCCGTATCCATTAAATTTATTAATTGCGCTTCTTCGATTTAGTGCTATAAACTTTTCTGACCGGCTTGGTCTTCTACAGTTTTTTTCAAAAATATATTTTTATAACTCTCGTCAACTAAGTAAACTAACAGTTAAACAATGGCTTCAATTAGAGCATCAAAATGAAAATGTTATTAAATCGTTTTGGGAAATTTTAGTTGTCGGAGCGCTTAATACAAGCATAGAAAAAGCATCGGCAAAAGTATTTTCGGATATTCTCAAACAAATATTTTTTAGGGGAACCACCTCAGCCGCGATTGTTTTGCCATCGAAAAGATTGAGTGATTTATACTGTTTACCCGCCGTTAAATTTATTGAAGAACGTAACGGGAAAATATCTTTGTCGGAAAAAGTTGAGGATATAATTATTAAAAATGACAAAGCAATTTTAATAAAAACTAATAAAAGAGTCATAAAAGAATTCGGCAAAGTTATTTTTGCTGTACCTCCTCATGCTTTGACCCGAATGGGTTTAGTCGATTTAGTCGGCACAGAAAATTTTAAGTATTCAACTATAGTCTCCATTCATTTGTGGCTCAATAAAAACCCATTAACCGAAGAATTTTATGGACTTATAGATTCACCGATTCATTGGATATTTAATCACAAGAATTACATTTCATTAGTTATTAGCGATGCCGATTATCTCGTTTCGACAGATAAAAAAAACATAGTGGAACTTGCAATAAATGAGTTAGAAAAATTTACACCGCTTAAAAGAGAAGAAATAACACAATCCAAAATTATAAAAGAAAAACAGGCTACTTTTATTCCATCAAATAATATAATCCTCCATCGACCTGTTTCAAAAACAAAAATAAAAAACCTTTTCCTTGCAGGTGATTGGACAAACACAGGATTGCCTTCAACCATTGAAAGCGCAGTAAAAAGCGGTAAAAGTGCCGCCGAATTGGTTATGCTTGGCTGATAAATAAAGTTGTAAATTGAATAATTTAAAGGCGCTATACAAATATTTATATTAAGCGGATATTAAAAATGAATGATTTTTTAAGTATTTTATATCCGAAGTTTTTACTACCAATAAAATGGACATCGAAATTGAAAAAGTTTTTTTTATTACTTGTTTTCCTTTTTATCTCGTCATTCAACTATGGACAAAAAGTTTATTACGGTGAAATCACAAGTGAAATAGATCTGGGGTTAGCCCCCTATATAGCGCGTGTGGTGGAAGAAGCGAGTGAAAACGGCGCTGACGCGATAATATTCAAAATAAACACATTCGGCGGTAGGGTTGACGCAGCTACTCAAATTAAAGACGTTATTCTTTCAAGCAAAATTCCTACTATAGCGTTTATAAATAACAGGGCTATATCGGCAGGCGCATTAATTGCTTTATCTTGCAGAAAAATAGCGATGGCGCCAGGTTCATCAATCGGCGCCGCAACAGTCGTTGATCAGGCGGGAAAAAAAGTTGGTGAAAAGTATCAATCTTACATGCGCGGTGAAATGCGTTCTACAGCAGAAAAAAACGGAAGACGAACCGACATTGCACAGGGTATGGTTGATGAGAGAGTTATTATTGATGGGCTTGTTGACAGCACACAATTAATTACTCTTACATCCATAGAAGCGCGTAAATATGAAATAGCTGATACACTTGTTAGCAACTTAGATGAAGTTCTTGCTGCGTTCGATTTAAAAGGAGCAGAAGTAATTAAAGTAGATTCTAATTGGGCTGAGGGCGTAGTTAGATTTTTAAATAACCCGATTGTCTCATCAATTTTAATTATGATTGGATTTTTTGGTTTGTTTGCAGAAATAAAGACTCCCGGCTGGGGCTTGCCCGGCACAGCCGGGTTAATAGCGCTTACTTTATTTTTTGGTTCTTCTTACATTTTGGAATTGGCTTCAGGACTTGAAATTATTTTATTTATTATAGGCTTGGTGTTAATAGCGCTGGAAATTTTTGTTATTCCCGGTTTCGGCGTTGCCGGTATAGGCGGAATTATACTGGTCATAGTCTCTTTATTTCTTTCCCTTATTTCTTCCGGTCCGCTTGTAGATTATGAAATGATTTCAGTTGCAATAATACAACTTGCTGCCGCATTATTATTTTCCTTAGCCGGTATATTTATTCTTGCAAAATTTTTGCCGAAAAGTTCCATCTTTAACCGGCTGGTTTTATCACAATCGGAAACAGCCGAATTGGGATTTGTTTCTCATCCTTCGGAATTGGCTTTGGTTGGCGCCAAAGGGATTGCACTGACAACTTTACGCCCTGCCGGTTCGGCTGAATTTAATGGTAAAAAATATGATGTTGTTGCTGAGTGGGATTATATTGAACGAGGAAGAAAAATTCTAGTGCTTCGAGTTGAAGGAATAAAAGTAGTAGTAAAGGAAATAAAGGAGAAATCTGAACCCGGAGTTGTTTAGTTTTTTCATTCCCAATTAAGTGATTAACCCAGATTATCATATAAATCTGGGTTTAATAAAGTTCTGAATATTTATTGAATTATTTTTGGCATTCATATTTAAATATCCGCATTTTTATCAGTGATATTTTACAAGAAAAAATGCTGCTGTTGCCGCAATCCCTCCGATTCCGACAGTCCGAATTCCACCTTTAATAGAATGTACCAAGATTTGAATAACATGACTATTTTTTTTGTTTCGGAAAGAAAATATTAGATATATTCACAAATGTTAAATTTATAAAAACAAAGTGCCGAATTTAAATCGTTTAGTTAAACTAAAATCCGGCACTGTAATGGTTAGAGACAGTTTCTAAAATAACGGAAGCTAAAGTTTCTCAACAATATAAATAATTTTCTGATTTTCAGTCTGACTTCCTTTTAATTTCCCTTTCGGGGAATTCATTTCCATTGTGTTTGACATTGCGATAGAGATATCGGTTTTTGATTTTAATATCATCCCGTTTGAAACATCAAAATACACTGTGCCCGAAGCAGTGGTTACCGGTTTTTTAAAATCATAATCAACACCGCGTTCCGAAAATTTTGTTTTCCCTTCAACTTTGGTTTTTAACGATGCGTCAAAAACCGCAATCATATCATCGTTCAGTTTTTGGAGACTTGTAATTTTATAGATAGTAGTCGCATCTAACTGAAAAACTAATAATCTCGAACTAGGTTGAGCAAATGACCACACGCTGTCCTTTGCAACTTTTTTCTGCGGCAATTCTCTAAAAATTTGAGTGAGGACAGGTTTTAAACCGGTTGCAATAATTTGGTTCCGAACCACAACTTTATTTTCAGCGGTAAGCGAATCAGCATAACCTTTTATTTGCAAATATTGGTTTACAATTTTATCAGCGCGAAAAACTTCTAAAACCTCACCAACCTTACTTAGCCTTAAAGAAAAAGGATTGTTTGCCAACGCCGCGTACTCTGCAAATTTTTTAATTTCAGCAGTGTCCTTTGTGGTTGAAGTTTCAAACGCAAATGCTTCCTGATTAGCAGTGGCACTTACTTTTATCGATTTTATCGTCATTTTAACTTCGGTAACACTGTCCACATCAACATCAACCGGCTCAATATCCAGCAGGTAAACAACCGTTTGTTTTACATTCTGATCCATAACAGTATCGGCCACAATGTGTTGTTTATTTTCCATTATACTTGTTACACGGTAACGAACTTTTTCACCCTTTTTAAATTTATAACGCAGAAAAAAAGACTGATTGGGATTTCCTACGGTTTCAGTTTTTAAAGCTGTGCTGTCGAACGAATATTCATTCTGACCGGTTTTATCGGTCACAGGTTCATTTTTGCTATTATCTCCGCATCCTACAAAAAAGAGAAAAGCAGTAAATAATATTGTTAAGTATTTCATTATTCTTCCTTAATAAAGTAGATATTTTTTTCTAATTGTTAAAAATTTTTCTAAGTCGTTCTGCCAGTATTTTACAATCTGATTTGGGGTAGAATTATTCAAAATCATTTCTTTGATTTTTTTATCTCCCGCAAGTCTGTCGAACCCCGCATCTCTAAATTTTAGTTTTGTTCCATAAAGTTGGTGCAGCGCAGAAACTAATTTAATTCCGAATTGTACCCGTCTAAAAATTTTTCTATCGGTTACTTTAAGTTTTATACCGAAACATTTTTCGTCTTTGTTTTTTGGTGAGGTTGCCATACCTTCAATACTTACAGGGGTAAAAGAAGTTTTTTGTAATTGCAAACCTTCATGTCCAAATTCGTCAAGCTTTTTTATTAGTTCATCTGCGTTGATGTATGGCGCGCCGATGGTTAAGAAAGGATGATAAGTGCCTCTTCCTTCCGATACATTTATTCCTTCGATAAGGCACATTCCCGGGTATACAATTGCAGTTTCAAGATCAGGAATATTTGGAGATGGGGGAGTCCACTTTAAATCGTAGTTATCAAAATAAGTATCTCTTTTCCAATTTTTCATTTCGATGACTGTTAAGTCCGGTTTCAAACCCTTTCCAATAAATTCTTCGCCTGCAAATAATATTGCTAGTTCGCCAATTGTCATTCCGTGCATTATGGGAATAGGGGCAATACCAACAAACGATTGTTGATCTTCCGTTCTTACCGGTCCGTCTATGGATATTCCGTCTATCGGGTTTGGACGATCTAAAACAAGAAGGGGAATATTTTTTTCGGCAGATGTTTGAACAATATAAAAAAGTGTAGATATATAGGTATAAAATCGTGCGCCGACATCCTGAATATCATAAATTAAGAGATCTATACCCTCAAGCATTTCATCATTAGGTTTATGATATTTGCCGTAAAGCGAAAAAACTTTCGCACCTGTCTGCGGGTCGAATGAATCGGTGATTTTTTCTCCCGCCGGGGCATTACCACGCACACCGTGTTCAGGACCAAACAATGCGACGAGTTTTACATCCTTAATATTATTTAGCACATCAGCAATGTGTTTTCCGTTTGATAATAATCCGGTATGATTTGTAACCAAACCAATACTTTTGCCTTTTATCAAATTCTGATAATTCGATATCAGTCTATCGGCACCGAGTTGCAGTTGATCCTGGTCTTGCCCGAAGACAGAAAAAAAAGAGAGGACAAAAAGAATCAGAAATAATTTCATTTTAATTTTATTCCCGGGGATATAACGGCACCACAAAAAGCTGATGCCGTCAGTTTATAAATTTGGAAGAACAAAACCGATTTGAATAAAAATTTAAAAGGTTCTACTCGAAATAATTTTATAATTGTGTAATAAAAAAATTACAACCGTTATTTAAAGTTTTCGCGGAGAAGATAAATCTTAACTATCCTTCGTTTTGAAGTAACTCGTTACGAGAGAAAAAATGAGCAATTTCAATTGCCGCGTTTTCATCGGAGTCTGAGCCATGAACGGCATTCTCAGCTTTGCTCGCCGCAAAAAGTTTTCTTATCGTACCATCTGCTGCTTCTGCCGGATCGGTAGCGCCGATAAGTTTTCTGTACTCAGCAACAGCATTTTCTTTTTCCAATGCAATTGGAACACATGGTCCGCTTGTCATAAATTCAACAAGTTCGCCATAAAAAGGTCTTCCTTTATGCACTTCGTAAAATCCTTGAGCCGAAGCTTTACTTAGTGTTGTCATTTTTAGCGCTTTAATTTTAAAACCGGCTTCGGTTATCTTTGCAATTATTTCACCAATTTTGTTATTTTTCACAGCGTCAGGTTTTATAATTGCTAATGTTCTATTGCCCAATCTATTATCTCCAGGGTTTTGTTTTTAAAATATTTTACGATCGATTTTGTTATTTAAAATCATACCCCGGTTTTATGCCAGGGTATGATCTTCAAGAAAAATAAAAAAGTTATTTTTTCTTTACGACTTTTTTTGTTTTTGCTACAGCTTTAGCTGCCTTTTTTCCAACAACCTTCGCAATAGGTTTTTTAGCAACGACTTTTTGAATCGTTACTTTTTTTGGCGCAGCCTTTTTAGTAACAACTTTTTTTATCGAAACCTTTTTTGCAGGCTGTTTTTGTTGAGAAACTTCAAATGCTTTTAGCATTGCTACACCTATGTCGGCAGGGCTCTCAACAACATGTATTCCCGCTTTTTTCATAGCTTTCATTTTTTCACCGGCAGTGCCTTTACCTCCGGATATTATTGCGCCTGCATGACCCATTCTACGACCGGCTGGAGCTGTTCTTCCGGCAATAAAGCCAACAACAGGTTTAAAAACGTTTTTCTTTATAAAAGCAGCGGCATCTTCTTCGGCGCTTCCGCCAATCTCGCCAATCATAACTATGCCTTCGGTTTCAGGGTCTTCGTTAAACAGCTTAATAATTTTTGTAAAGTTAGCTCCAATTATAGGATCGCCGCCAATACCAACGCATGTAGTTTGTCCGAGTTTAACATCGGTTAGTTGTTTTACTGCTTCGTATGTTAGTGTTCCGCTGCGCGAAACGACACCAATTTTCCCTTTTTTGTGAATAAAGCCAGGCATAATACCAATTTTTGCTTTACCGGGAGAAATTACGCCAGGACAATTTGGTCCAACTAAAACAACATCTTTATCTTTTATTGAGTTATAAACATGCAGCATATCTTTTGCAGGGATTCCCTCGGTAATACAGATAACCAATTTTACGCCGGCATCAACAGCTTCAAGAATTGCATCGGCAGCAAATGCAGGTGGTACAAAAATAACCGAGGCATTAGCTTTTTGTTCTTTAACTGCATTGGCAACAGTGTTAAAGACGGGAATACCGTCTAACTTTGTTCCGCCTTTGCCGGGTGTAACACCCGCTACAACTTTGGTTCCGTATTCTACCATCTGGCGTGTATGGAATGAACCTTCACTACCGGTTATTCCCTGTACTACAAGTCTTGTTTTTTTATCAACCAGAATACTCATTCTTTGATTTTCCTTTTTTGGTAGTAATATAATTTATTGATACAAAGATATAAATTTTAATTGTTAATTCGGAAGTGTTTAAGCGATTTTTGTTGATATGATAAATAGCTTTTCAAAAATTTTAGGTGAAAGAGCTAAAATTTTACCTACCGTAGAATATTATTTTCAACAAGATAGCTGAATTTTAACAATTCCAGCTCGCCAAATTGAGGAGCTAAAATTTGAATGCCTATTGGCAAGCCATCTTTATTTTCAGCAGCCGGTATATTGATACCGGGAATACCTGCAAGATTGGCTGATGTAGTATAAATATCACTTAAGTACATTTCAAGCGGGTCGCTTGATTTTTCGCCGATTTTAAAAGCTACTGTAGGGGAGGTTGGTGTCAATATTAAATCAACTTGTTTAAATGCTTCATCAAAATCGTTTTTAATTATTCGTCTAACTTTTTGAGCTTTTAGGTAATAGGCGTCATAATAGCCCGCAGAAAGAACATATGTGCCGAGCATTATTCTACGTTTAACTTCGCTTCCAAAAGCTTCTGAGCGGGAGTTTTTATACATGTCAATTAAACTTGAAGAATTTTCCGAACGATAACCGTACCTGGCGCCGTCATAACGGGCGAGGTTTGACGAAGCCTCTGCGGTAGTTAAAATATAGTAAGCTGCAATTGTATACTCGGTATTGGGTAAACTTATTTCTTTAACGGAAATATTTTTTGCCTCTAACTTAATTATAAACTTTTCTACCGCATTTTTTACTTCAGCAGATAAACCTTCACCAAAGTATTCTTTTGGGATACCAATAACCGGCAAAAAATGATTTTTTAATTCACCGGTAAATAAAGGGATGCAACGTTCGGACGATGTTGAATCATTTTCATCTTTCCCGCTAATAACTTCCATAATTGCAGCCGCATCAGTTACATTATTTGTAAACGGGCCTATAGAATCGAAAGAAGAAGCGAAAGCAGTAAGTCCGAAACGCGATACTCTCCCATAAGTTGGTTTTACTCCGAAAACACCACAAAAAGACGCTGGCTGCCGTATGGAACCGCCTGTATCGGAGCCAAGCGAGGCATCGCACAAACCTGCTGCAACAGCCGCCGCCGAACCACCGCTTGAACCGCCGGGAACCCTCGTTGTATCAACCGGGTTGAGAACATTACCAAATGCTGAGTTTTCGTTTGATGAGCCCATCGCAAATTCATCGCAATTTGTTTTCCCGATTATTATAGCGTCTTCATCCATTAATTTTTGTACAGCAGTAGCTGTATAAACGGATGAAAATTTTTTAAGCACATTTGAAGAGCAGGTGAGTGGTTTATCTTTTATTGAAATTACATCTTTTACGGCTATTACCAATCCCGCCAATTTACCGTTTGTACCATCAACTATTTTTTTTTCTATCTTGGCAGCAGATGATAATGCTTCATCGTAGAAAACAAAGTTGAATGCGTTAAGATTTTTTTTTGATTCTATTTGAGAAATGAAATAATCAATATTTGAGGGGAGAGATAACTCCCCTCGTTTAATTTTTCCAATTTTGTCGAAGATGTTAGAGTAAGAGTTCAAAATTATTTTGTGCAGCCCTTTTGCATAAAATTATTTAAGCTTTATTGGATGGTTTTTTGTCATCATCAGATATTTTTACTTCATCTTCAACTTCTTTTAACGATTTTTTAAATTCTCTCATACCTTTGCCTAAACCTTGTGCAAGTTCAGGTATTCTTTTAGCTCCGAATAGAACTAAAATCACGAGAAGAATAAGCAATATTTCGGTCATTCCGATGTTTCCAAACATTTTAAACCTCTATTGTAAAGTTGTTTATAATCGAGTTGAAAATAAATGCACCATCTGTCTTTCCAAGTAACGGATCGCAGCAGCGTTCCGGATGAGGCATCATTCCAAGTACATTTCCTTTTTTGTTAACTATACCGGCAATATTTAATACCGAGCCGTTCGGGTTTTCATTTTTATTTATCTCACCAACTGATGACGAGTATTGAAAAACTATTTGTTTATTCTCAGAAAGTTCTTTTATTGTTTTTTCATCAGCAAAATAATTACCTTCGCCGTGTGCAATCGGAATTTTGAGAACTTTGCCAACCGGAATATCTTTTGTAAAAATAGAATTACTGTTGGCAACAGAAAGATATACATCTTTACAAACAAATTGGAGGGATTTATTTTTCAACATAACCCCGGGCAGCAAACCTGCCTCTAAAAGAATTTGAAATCCATTACATATACCGATAACAATACCACCACCGGTAGCAAAATCAATAACCAACTTCATAATGGGTGAGAAGCGGGCTATTGAGCCTGTTCTAAGATAATCGCCATAGGAAAAACCTCCGGGAAGAATTATAACATCACTCTTTTGCAGATCGTCATCTTTGTGCCACAGAAAGTTTACCTCTAAACCAAATATTTTTTTTACGGCATAATACGCATCATAGTCGCAATTGGAGCCGGGAAAAACGACCACTCCGAATTTAGGATTCATTAAATTTTTTCCAGATTAAATTCGTAATCTTCCATGATAGGGTTGGCAAGAAGTTTATTGCAGTATTCATTAACTTCTTTTTCGGCTGCGCTCTTATCATCCGCATCAACGGTAAACTCAATATATTTACCAATACGGGTATCTTTTACATTTGTAAGTCCCAATAAAACGGCGCCTTTTTCTACAGCAACCCCCTGCGGGTCGAGTATAGATGGTCTTCTTCTAATAATAACTGTTGCTTTAAACACTTTAATATTCCGGTAATAATTTTTTTTTTGAAAAAAATCGGTTAAGATTTTTTTATAAACTTGTTAAAAATGTGTCTAAAAATACCAAATAGAATCATGAAAACAAAAATGAAGAAAAGCGCGTTGCCTTTTGTAATTATTAGCGCAATTGCAGAAATAAAAACAAAAATTACAGATCCTGGTTTTTCTTTAATTCCTTGTTTTGTGAATTTTGGGAGAGTGTCGTATTTTATTTTACTTACCATAATATATGAAAGTAATAAAACCATCGGGATAACAAATTGATTGTATGGTTCAGAATATCCGGAACCAGTATTATAGTAGGCAAGTACAAAACCGGCAACGGTAATAGCAGAAGAGGGAATTGGCAGACCCTTAAAATATGCTTTATCAAAACCGACTAATTGTACATTAAATCGTGCAAGACGAAATCCGCCGGCAATCATCAATAAAGAACTTATAATAACACCCCATGAATTAAATTGTACCAAATATGTTTGATAAAGCAAAAAGGCGGGGGCAACTCCAAAACTTACAAGGTCAGAAAGTGAATCGAGTTGTACACCGAGCGCGCTGCTCGATTTTGTAAGTCGAGCCATAAATCCGTCAAGTGCGTCGAATACAGCAGCGATAAATATTAACCATGCCGCGTATTTATATTTACCCTGGCTTGCATTGATGATTGATAAAAAACCGGCGAACATGTTCATTGCTGTAAACAAGTTCGGCACAACAGAGCGGGGAATACGGGGTATATTCATTTTTATTTTTTCTCGAAGAGTATAGTTTCACCGGCAGTTACTGGGTCCCCTTTTTTTATTTGCGGATTCCAATCTGCCGATACAACCACATCAACACGGCTTCCGAATTTAATCATCCCGAACCGTTCTCCGATATTTACTTCATCACCTTTTTTTAATTCAAAAACAATTCTTCGCGCAATAAAACCCGCAACCTGTGTAAAAAACACTTTGCCATATTTGCTCATTATACCGAATTCCGCGCGCTCATTAACTTCAGAGGCTTTATCTTCGAAAGCTGCGATATACTTACCTTTGATATATTTTAGGTATTCGACGGTTCCACTTATCGGTATTCTGTTAACATGTACATTTAAGGGTGACATAAAGATAGAAATTTGCCATCCTTTTTCGTTCACATACTTATTGTCGGCTACTTCTTTTACAAATAGTACTGTACCGTCAGCAGGTGAAACAACAACTGCCTCCTTTTTGGGAGTTGTTCTTTCGGGATCGCGGAAAAAATTTAGCGAAAAAACTAATAAAGCCAGAGGTAAAATTATTAAACCGGCTTTAACATAATTGTTCTGTGTAAAAAAACTTATAACAATACATGTAAAAGCTATAAGTGCTATTACTCCTAAAGTTGAATAACCATATTTTGTAAACATTTATTCCTAAGCGCTTATTAAATTCATTAACTCGTCTGTGTAATTTTTAATTTCAGACGATGTGGTTAACTTGTACGGGTCGTGCCATTTACCTTCAGCATCGAACGGGATTATTTTTATACTTTTCGGTGAAAAATCATCAACAAGGTAAATTTTGTCATCTATCATTCCAAAGTGGCAGCGGAACTCCGCCAGAAAATAATTTCTTCTTTCAAAAAACGACTTCAAAACTACATTAACTTTTGAACAAATCCGAGAGATTAGTTTTAAATCTTCACTGCTGCAAATATCAAATGACACTACATGGCTTTCGGAAATGAGCGTATCTTTATAATTACCCATATGGTATTCCATAATTGGGAGGTTTAAATGTTCTCCTTCTTTTCTGGAGAAAATTTTTGAAGTTCTTTTATCAACAGTATTTAATAATTTTACATGAAAAGGAAATCGCGTATATTTTAAAAATTTAAGCTTATTCCCATCATGGTTCTTAAAAAAAGCTGAAGGAATATGATACTCTTTTAGGTAGTCGAAGAAAAAAGTACTTAATAATGCAAATTTATTTCCAAGGTCTTTGCATTTTACTGTTTTTTCGTCGGTAACCTCAAAATAATCGGGATACTCAATTACTAAAAAATCCCGTGTATCGATATGGTTATCTTTTTTCGATGATTTATCATTAAAGATACGGTTATTGTTAAGTTTTACTTCCAATTAATCCCTTCACAAATTTTAAGATAGAAATTATGAAAAATAGGTATAAAAAGTCAATTCATTGTGTTATATTTGAGCGAAAAATTAGACAAAATGTACATTTAACAACACTTTAATTTATTATTTATTAAATATTTAGGAGGAAATTGATGAAAGGCGATATGCAAGGCATGCTAAAGCAGGTTCAAAAAATGCAAGCTGAAATGCAAAAAGTACAGAGTGAATTAGGAAATAAAACCGTTTCGGAAGAAGCTGGCGGCGGAATGATTAGGGCTACTGCAAACGGAAATAAAGAAATAGTTTCAATTGAAATTGACCCCCAAGTTATAAATGCAGACGAAAAAGAGATTCTTGAAGATCTTGTCGTAGCCGCCGTTAATAAAGCACTTTCCTCTGCAGCAAAAATGGCTGAAGAAGAAATGATGAAAGTAACAAAAGGAATGATACCTCCCGGTTTAAACTTACCAGGATTCTAAATGCTAATTGCCGAACCATTGCAAACAGCTATTGAAGAATTGAGCAAGCTGCCGAGCATCGGGAAAAAAACTGCTCAGCGGCTTGCTATTTTTATATTAAAAAGTGATGTGAAAGATGTTCAAAAACTTGTCGCCTCTTTATTAGATTTAAAATCGAAAATAAGTTTCTGTACACGTTGTTACAATCTTGCTACCGAAGAGTTATGCGATATTTGTCGAAGTCAGAAAAGGGACACTACTTCCATTTGCGTTGTTGAGGAAGCGAGTGATGTAATTGCTATTGAAAAAACTCACGAATACAATGGACTTTACCACGTGCTTGGTGGAGTTCTATCGCCATTATCCGGTGTTAATCCCGACTCACTAAAAATTAGGGAGCTAATTAAGCGTTTTGAGACTGAGGAAATAAAAGAAATAATTCTTGCTCTAAATCCTGATACCGAAGGTGAAACCACCTCTCTTTATCTTGCGCGATTGATAAAGCCGCTAAATATAAAAGTTACAAGGATTGCGCGCGGATTGCCTATTGGTGGTGATTTAGAATTTGCCGATGAAGCTACTGTAGGCAGAGCAGTTCTCGGAAGGATAAGTGTTTAATGCCGGAGTGGTATAAAGAGTGGTTTAACACTCCGGAGTATTTAAATGTTTATCGCCATAGAGATGACGAAGATGCCAATAAATTAACCGACCTAATATTTGAAGTGATAAAACCTAATGTTGGCTGGGATGTATTGGATATGGCGTGTGGTACGGGAAGACACTCAATAATATTCGCCAAAAAAGGATTGAATGTTACTGCTTTTGATTTAAGCGAAAACTTGCTAGAAGTTGCCAAAGAGTCAATACTCAACTCAAATTTAAAAATTAATTTTCTGAATGCCGATATAAGAACATTTGCAATTTCAAAAAAATTTAATATCGTTTTAAGTTTATTTACCAGTTTCGGTTATTTTGAATCAGATGAAGAAAATTTTATTGTTTTTAAGAAAGCTTTTAACCATTTAAAAGAGGGTGGAATTTTCGTATTTGACTATTTTAATTCAACCTACTTAAAAAACAATTTGGTTGGAGAAAGTTCCGAAGAGATAGAAGGTATAAATCTTATTCAGAAAAGATATATTAAAAATGGTAGGGTTGAAAAAAAGATTATTATACAAAAACAAGAAGCGAATGTTGAATATACTGAATCCGTTAAAATGTATGAGCAATCGATTTTAGTTGAGTCACTTCAAAAACTTGGTTTCAAAATCATAAAAATATGTGGCGATTTTTCGGGCATTGAGTTTGATGAACAAACCTCTTCGAGGCTAATAATTTTTGCTGAAAGATGAAATATCTATCTTTCATATTGTTTTTACTATTATTAAACGGGTGCGATATTTTCAATGCTCGTACAGCGGAATTGCCGGATCAGCCGCGGTCAAATTATCAGCAAGCGGTTACAGCCGAGCTATTAGTGGATAATTTAATTAACTCGTTAAAAGATAAAGATGCGGCGAATTATATAAACTGTTTTTCTGATACTTCTTTTACTACAAAAAAGTTTGCCTTTTCTCCATCCAGCGGCGCGACATCTCTTTTCCCTGCATTAACTTCAGAATGGGGGTTGCAAAATGAACAGCAGTATTTTAATAATGTAATTACAAAGATACCTTCGACAACTCCTATTATTTTAACACTTGGCAACACAACAAAAAGTCCTCAGGGAGATAGTTTAATATTTACCGCGGAATACGTTTTGAATGTTCCGCATACAGATACAGACCCCACAAGCTATCAGGGTAATTTAATTTTCAGTATGATAAGAGATTCACGCTCGGTTTGGACTATTTATTTTTGGCAGGACAATAAAAGCACTGAACTTCCGACATGGAGCGAGCTGAAGGGGAGGTTCTATTAAAAACGCAATAATATTTTTTTCATTTTCAGTTTTGCTAATCGGGTGTGTAAACCCTTTTTCACCAAAGTTAGATGAAAGTGACTCGAATGATGCCGGCACTATTTCTGATTTGAAGACGATTGACGGCGTTTTTCAAAATTTTCAATACGCTTATGCTTTCAAGGACACTACTATTTATGGTGAAATTATTGCCCCGGACTTTATTTTTACATATCGCGATTATGATCAAGGAGTTGATATTTCATGGGGCAGAGATGAGGAGATGAAAACTACGAATGGACTTTTTCAAAATTCGCAGCGCCTCGATTTAATTTGGAATAATATTATTTTATCATCTCAAGATTCACTCTCGGCTAATATAGTTCGCGGGTTTAATTTGACAATTACATTTAATCCAACAGATGTTGTTACTTTCGATGGCAGAGTTAATATAAGTTTGAAAATGAATTCGACTCAAAAATGGCAAATTACAAAGTGGGTTGATGAATCTAACTTCTAACCTACTTTATTAACTATAAGTGCATTATATTTGCAGAAAAATTTTATCAATGCTTAAATTCTATTTCAAAGAGTCACTAAAATTAATAGGCAGAGCCAAAGCATCTTTTTTTCTTGCCGTTTTAGCCAGTACATTATCAATCGGTTTGATTACCTTTTCCACAGTATTAATTTTATTTTCCAATCATTTGCAGGATAGGTTGAAAGATAATATCCGCATGAATATTTTTTTAGAGGAAAATTTATCTTTGCCTGAGGTAAAAAGTCTGCAAAACACTCTCAAGCAAACGGGATATTTTACCAACATCACTTTTATATCAAAAGAAAAAGCCGCCGAAAGATTTGTAAAAGAAACGGGTGAAGATTTCCGTCAAATATTGGATTACAACCCGTTGCCGGCTTCAATTGAGACCAAAATAAATGGGAATTATATTAGCAAAAGTTCTTTAAACAAAATAAAAAAGGAAGTTTCCGAAATGGATGGTGTAAGTGAGCTAATTTTGGATGAAAAGATAACATCAAAAATTCTGGATTATATCTATGCCTCCAAAAAAATAATTTTTATCAGTACCGCGTTTCTTCTGTTGTTATCTATATATATTATTTCGAGCACTACTAAATTGCTTGTCAGCAGAAAATATGAAGAGCTCGAAACTATGAAATTAGTTGGTGCACGTTTAATTTCTATAAAAGCCCCGATTTATTTGAATAGTTTATTCATCGGGCTCTCAGCTTCATTTTTTGTTATAGTTTGTGGTTATCTATTTTCATCAATCGTTTTATCTGGAAGAATTCCAAATTATTTTTCCCCCCTTAATATTTCGGTACTCGCAATAGTCCTACTTCTATTAGGCCCGGGGTTTTCTCTTTTGGTAACAATTTTTTCACTTAAAAAGGTGACGTTAAAGATTTGATGTAAAACTTTAAATTTGTAATTTCATTTCTTCAATTTTCAAGGATTCTCAAAGCATGACGCGAATTAAACTATTAGGTATTATTTTATTCTTTTTGGCTATAACTCCGGTTTTTGCACAAAATGATCTGCAGATAGGACGCGGATTAAATGAATTAAGACAACAAAGCCAGGGCGCTTATTTCGATTATTCCGATCCGGGTGGTTTGAATATTAAAGTTGCTGTTTGGGGTTATGTAAAATACCCCGGAAAATACATCGTCCCTTCGTACACTACTGTTGAAGATTTGCTTTCGTATGCCGGCGGTCCGACTAATGATTCGTTCCTGGATGACTTGAGGTTGTACAGGACCAATGCTGATTCTACCCAAATCCTTGTTAAGTTTAGTTACAATGATTTACTTTGGAACGAAAAATTATCAAATAATACTAAAACTCCGGATTTGTTAGCGGGGGATATTTTATTAGTTCCTGGTGAGCCAAAATTATATTTTAGAGATTATGTATCATTAACGTTGTCAATTATATCGACGTTAATTTCATTATCAATTTTAATTATAAATATAACCAAGTAGTTTAGATGGAAGATATAAATAAAAATTTTCAGAGTGCTGAAACCAATTCTTTAAAAGATTATTTAAACCTAATACGTAATAATCTTTTACCTGTTATTCTAATAACTCTAACCAGTTTAACTGTATCAATTATATATGCAGTAAATGCGCAGGATATTTATAAATCGGTTACATCACTAAAAATAGCAAAACCTTCTGGTAATATTCTTGAATCTCCTTTAATGCCGGAATTTCAGGACTTTGGCAGCGACAGGTTTATAGCGAATGAAATTGAAATACTTAAAAGTTATTCAATCAGAAGTAGGGTAGCTGATGCAATTATAAAAGATTATAATGAAGTAAACAGCCCGGATAGTTTTTATCTTGTAATTAGCAGAGGTTCTAACTTTGAAGAGCAACCTAGTACGATTCTTCCACAAGAAAGTATCGCCAAATTATTGGAAAAGCGGGCTGCCGTTGATCAAAAAAGAGGCTTGGATATAGTTGAAATTACAGTTGAATCACCCTCCCCATATGAAGTTGCACTGATTGCAAATACGTACGCCCTGGAATACAAAAAACTAAATTTGGATATTAGCAGAAATCAACTTACAAATGTTAAAGAATTTCTTGCTGCTCAAAGAAAAGAAAAGTTGGAGCAGTTAAACGATGCTGAAGATATATTAAAAAATTATCAGCAAAAGGGGGGCATTATAGCTCTTGATGCTCAGGCAAACAATTTAATACAACAATTATCGCAATTTGAAGCGAATAAAAATGCTGCGGAAATAGACCTTGCTGTATCTGATAAAGTATTGACAGAATATAAGAGAGAGCTTTCAAAACAAAGTCCTAAAATGGCCGAATATTTAGAAAGTATGTCAAATGAAGCATACTTTACTGCCCTGCAGGCTCAACTTGCTAAACTGAAAGTTAATAAAGATTTAGCCCTTGCCAACAAAAATGCTAAGGTTGATACAAAACTTTTAATAAAAGATTATGATAATCAGATAAATGATCTTCAACTTAAAATTGATGAAAAAATAAGTGTAATTAAAAAAGGAATTTTTGCAAGCAGCCCAGAAGAGGTAAAACAATTAACTCAAAAGGTTATTGAAGAAGAAGTAAAAAATCAATCTTATAGAATTACTGTTTCAGAGTTATCTGCTGTAGTTAAAACATACGACGCAAAATTTAATCAGCTCCCAACCACAGCAATTGAACTCGCTAGATTTCAACGTGAAAGGGAATCAATAGAAAAATTATATATTTTGGTTGAAGAAAAATATCAAGAAGCATTGATTAATGAACAGTCACAACCGGGCAACGTACTTATAATTGATGAAGCGCGCAGACCTTCCTCACCTTCAAAACCGAACAGACTTCTAATAGTTTTAGTTGGATTAGTTTTGGGTGCTGGTATGGCTTTGGGGTATGTATTCATTCGGAATTATTTTGATAATACTGTAAAAACACCCGAAGATATTCAAAGTAGGAATATCAGCGTACTTGCGTGGATCCCTCAAATTGAAGGTGTAGCAGTAAACGGCGTAAAAGATTTTGAATTTGTTGTCGCTAAACGTCCTGACTCGACTCCGAGTGAAGCTTTTAGGGCGTTAAGGACAAGAGTGCAATTTTCTAAAATTGACCGTGATGAACTAAAATTAATTTTAGTAACATCCTCAACTCCTCAAGAAGGTAAAACTACTGTAAGTATAAATCTTGCAGGAAGTTTTGCCCAAACCAATAAACGCACGCTAATAATTGATTGCGATTTGCGTAAACCCCGTATGCATAATGTTTTTAAGGAAAAAAGATTTCCCGGTGTAATTGATTATTTATTTGGACAAGCTACACTAAACGAAATTATACGTAAGAGTGAACTAAACAATTTAGACTTTATAACCGCAGGCACCATCCCTCCAAATCCGGCTGAGATGCTTGATTCAGATCAAATGAGGCTGTTCTTAAACGATATGCGTGACAAATACGATATTGTTATTTTGGATTCGCCACCAATAATTGCAGTAACCGATTCCGAAATTCTTGCAAGAAGAGTTGATGCAACCATTCTTGTTGTGTCGGCAGAAACAACTGAAATAGAGCTTATGGAAAAATCTATCGAGCTTCTTAAAAATGATCATGCACCATTTATCGGGACGGTACTTAATAACTTCAGCTATAAGGCTGGTTATGGTTCTTATTATAAGTATTATTATTATTACTCTCGGCCCACAAATGGTGGAGCTAAAGGCAAAAAACCAATCGGTCCATTGGATAAAAATACTTAGATAATTTAATGTAAACACAACAGTAAAAAAAATTGAAAAAGCACACATTATTTATTGTAATAATTACCGCCGGTTTACTATTCGGTCAAAATATTCCGGATTATAGAGAAAGGTCACTATTTTCTTTTTCAGATTCTCTCCATACCTCCACATTTATTTCCCAGGCTACCGAGGGAAGTATAAAGGATACGGAATATTTAGTCGGCCCAGGTGACAAGTTGTTTATTTCGATAAGTGGGTTAGAAGATATCAATTTTGCCATCAATATCAATCATGAAGGGATGTTATATATTCCTAAAGTTGGGGTAATAGATTTAAGGCGGCTAACATTAAAAGAAGCTCACGAAAAAATAAAAAATAGTGTTCTAAAATTTTACAAGAATGTTGATGTTAGTGTGCTATTATTGGAGCTGAGAAAAATCAAAGTTACAATGCTTGGCGATGTTGTTAAACCGGGTATTTTTGTGTTCCCCGCCAATGCGAGACTTTTTGATCTTATTATGACCTCTAAGGGGCTTAATGAAACATCGAACCTAAGAGATATTAAAATTACATCAAATGATGAAATTATATCTCACATCGATATACTCTCGTTCCTGAGGTTTGCAGATAAAAAAAACAACCCCCCTCTTCATGAAGGCGACATCGTATTCGTGAGCAAGTATGATGAGACGATTTTTCTTGGTGGAGATGTATTTTATCCCGGCACATATGAATTTAAGGATGGGGAGAGTGTTGCTGAATTGATCAAACTTGCCGGAGGATTGATGGACAGAGCACGGCGAGATAGCATTGAAATTGTAAGCTTTACAAAAGATGGATATAGGCAACATAGCAGTTATTATACTTATGAAGAAATTCAAAAAAATAATATTTTATTAAAAAAATATGATAACGTTTTAATTCGCAAAGTTCCCAAAATCTTTGAGAACAGATTTGTTTTAGTAAGTGGAATGGCAAAATATCCCGGTTATTATAAAATAAAAAAGGATTCTACTACTTTGCTCGATATTATTAAAGAAGCTGGCGGTGTTAGGGAAGATGCATCTCTTACAGAGGCTAGTCTTTTTCGTACAAGCGAGGAAGAAGACAAGGAAGATCCCGAATTCGATAGGCTAAAAATAATAGCTGTGGATAATATGACCGAGGATGAGTACGATTATTTTAAAGCCAAATCACGTCAAAAATCGGGGAGATTAGTTGTCGATTTTTATCGGCTACTAATTAAAAACGATTTGAGCGAAAATGTAATCTTAAAAAAAGATGACATAATAACATTCCCTGAGGCGAAAAACTATATAACTTTATTAGGACAAGTTGTTAACCCGGGCAATATTATTTATCAAGAAGATCTAACCATTGATGATTATATAGCTTTGTCAGGCGGTTTTGGCTGGCGCGCCCTCGAGGGCGATGTTAGAGTAATTAAGGCAAAAACCGGTGAATGGATAGATGCTGATGATGTTGAAACATTGCAGCCAGGCGATACAATTTGGATTCCGGAGGATCCACCAGGTCCGAAATTCTGGACAGTTTTCACCACAACTCTCACTGTTCTCGGACAAGTTGCATCTGTAATCGCAGCAACTGTAGCAGTAATAATAGCAACAAAATAATTATTATGAATTATCATCAAATACTTAATGTTTTAATTTTTAATAAAAACAAATTAATAGTCGCATCCTTTTCGTCAGTTATTATTATTTTTTTGATTTTATTTTTCATTTTCCCGGTAACTTTTAATTCGGAAGTTACAATTTTACCGCCCGAAAAAAGTTCGGAATTTAACGGACTTGGCAGCCTGATTGGCGGGGAGGGATTTTCTAACCTATTAACGGGGGGAATGGGCGCAGCTAATTCGCAACTATTTATGGAAATTATTAAAAGCAGAACAGCGAGTTTGTATGTGGTTGATAAATTTAATCTAAAAAAGTTTTATGGTAAAAAAAATAGATTAGCTGCCGGCAAAGAGCTTAACAATGCCTTATATACTGAGGTTACAAAAGAGGGCATAGTAAAATTGAGTGTAGATGTTAGTACCGGTTTATTTCCTTTCTTTTTTAAATCTGAAGTAGATTCGATTAGAAATTTGTCAGCATCCATCTCTAATGGATTCGTAGAAGCTTTGGACAAAATTAATCGTGAGAAATTATCTTCAAAGGCAAAAAATGCGCGGGAATATGTAGAATCGCAATTGGAAATAACAAAAACTAAACTAGACTCTGCGGAACAACAATTGGCTGATTTCCAACAAAAATATAAAACCATTTCGCTTCCAGAACAATTAAAGGCTTCGTTGGAGGCGGCATCAAAATTAAAAGCTGAAATTGTTAAGGCAGAAGTTGAATTGGGGTTTATGCAAAAAAATATACGTGAGGATAATAAAACTTATCTTGCCGTCAAAAATAGATTAGACGAGTTACGCGGGCAATATAATAAAATGGAGATCGGGAGCGATGATTTCCTATTAGCTTTTAATAATGTTCCCGAATTAGGTAAAAAATTAGCGCAATTGATGAGAGATGTTAAAATTCAAAACGAAGTCTATCTCCTTCTGCAACAACAATATTATAAAGAAAAAATTCAGGAAAACCGAGATATTCCAACTGTGCAGATATTAGATGAAGCTATTCCACCTTTGAAAGCCTCAAGTCCTAGAACAGTATTTTCCTCTGTTATTGGAGGAGTTTTTATTTTTATATTATTGTCACTTTTTCTTCTAATCAAAGAAAAAAAAATAACAGAACTACGCAGTAAATAGGAGTCAAAATTGTTTAAACCAACAGCTATTGTAACAGGCGGCGCGGGATTTTTAGGCTCGCATCTGTGTGATAAATTAATAAACGAAAATTTTAAAGTAATTGCAGTTGACAATCTTCTTACCGGAAATATTAATAATATTTCTCACCTTTTCGGAAACGAAAATTTTTCATTTGAAAAACACGATATCACTAATTATGTTTTTATCCCCGGTAGGGTTGATTACATTTTACATTTTGCCTCACCTGCCAGCCCTATTGATTATTTAAAATTTCCGATTCAAACATTAAAAGTCGGTTCTCTCGGAACACACAAAGCACTTGGGCTAGCCAAAGAAAAGAAAGCAAGATTTCTTCTCGCCTCAACATCGGAAGTTTATGGTGATCCTACAATTCATCCGCAGAGCGAGGATTACTGGGGTAATGTGAATCCTATTGGTCCGCGCGGCGTGTACGATGAAGCCAAAAGGTTTGCCGAAGCTTTGACGATGGCTTACCATCGTTATCATGGTGTTGATACCCGAATAGTAAGAATTTTTAATACATACGGTCCGCGTATGCGTCTTGATGACGGTAGAGCATTACCAGCTTTTGTAGGGCAGGCTTTAAGAAATGAAGACCTAACAGTATTCGGCGATGGTTCTCAGACAAGAAGTTTTTGTTACGTAAGCGATTTGGTAGATGGGATTTTTAAATTGTTAATGTCAAATGAGGTTGATCCCGTAAATATTGGCAACCCTGCAGAAATTACTATTAAACAATTTGCAGAAGAAGTTATAAAACTTACTTCCTCTTCAAGTAAAATATCATATCAAGAACTTCCTGAAGACGATCCCAAAGTCCGCCAGCCCGATATACAAAAGGCAAAGGCTATTTTGGGTTGGGCGCCTAAGGTAGAGCGCGAAGAAGGATTGAAAATTACGATTGAGTACTTCAAAAATAAAATTTAGTTGATGGAAAAAGAAAAGTTTTCATCGACTATTGCGGGAGCATCCATAATAATTACGGCGGGCACACTTGCAAGCAAAGGGCTGGGGTTTTTTCGTGAAATTCTTTTTGCTAACTACTTCGGTATAGGTAATGAGTTTGACATTTATCTAGTTGGCGCGGCACTTCCGATTACACTAAACACAATTATTTTTTTTATCTCACAAAATTACCTAATACCCAATTACTACAAAAAAAAAGAAAATGAATCATCAACCGCCGCCGATGATTTTGTAAAAGTAAACGTAATAATATTTTTTTCGCTTAGCTTGATATTTTCATTTTTCTTGTACCTCGTTTCATACAACTTAGTAAAAGGTTATCTCGGCAATGTATCCGCTGAAACAATTACGATTGCTCAAAACATTTTTAATCTTTTTTTAGTTACTATCCCCATCCAAACCGCTTTTTCGGTTTTCGCAAATTATTTAACTGCCAGATACGATTATAAGCATCCCGTTATAAGCAATATAATTGTAAATGTTGTAGTTATTCTTTCAATTATTTTTGGGCATGGAAAAATTGGAATTTATTCTATCGTATTGGGCTTTATATTAGGTAACGTATTACAGTTGTTGTATATAATTGTTTTTTCGAAAAAATATTTATCTTTTAATTATATTAACAAGGTTTCTTTAAAAAAACTTGAATCAACTTTTTATTTAATTATTTTTATTGAAGCGATATCTCAATTGTTTGTATTAATTGACAGATATTTTTACAATCAGGTACAAGATGGTGGAATTGCGGCAATCAATTATGCCACCACTTTATACCTGCTTCCTCTATCAATTTTTTCTGCTGGTTTGGCAACTGCATTGTTTCCAAAATTTTCCGATTCATTTTCAGCTAAAAATATTGAGCTATTGTCTTCATACCTTAATCAAGGATTGAAAAATAATCTGCTAATATTTATCCCCATAACAATCTTTATCTTTTTTAACAGCGAGTTGATTGTTGGTATTATCTACCAAAGGGGTAAATTTTCTGAAACCAGTACTTTGCTGACCGCGGAAATTCTTAAGATATTCGCAATAAGCCTTATTTTTTATTCGAGTTATGCTATAATTAATAAATTTATGTATGCCGCAGAACTTCTAAAGAAACTAGTAGTTTTAACTTTTGCGGCAACGGTTACAAAACTGATTATCAATTATTTATTAGTTGAAAAATTTATGCAGAATGGTTTGGCTGTATCATCGACCATCAGTTATTCATTAATGGGAGTTGTCGGGCTATACTTTTCGAGCAAAATGATAAATAGTGCAATTTTATGGGCTTTATTTAAGCACTTCGTTATCTTTTCTGCATCGGCTTTAATTAGTTATTTATCGGCGGAAATGCTCTTTTCTGTGTGGCAACTTTTACCTGTTGTTAAAATACTTTTAGAACCGGTTGTTTTCGGCTCATTGTTTTTTTTAGTGATAGTTAAACTTGGTTTTAATAATTTATCTATTATAGTATATCTTTCAAATTTATTAAAATCCGTGCAAAGGGCACTTTAATAAAATGAACTTTTGCGAGTTTATAATGTTCAGTTATTATTTTTGCATTCCCAAATTCAAAATAACGTTTGAAGAACAATCTTTTGTAAACGAATTGATCGCAATAAATACTCAACTATTCACCATGGAATTAAAAGGGGATAATCATTAGCCTAAATGAAGCAGATGTTCTATTTAAATATTGCTAACTATGTCTTGCTTGCGATAGTATTATCAGTTTTGGCTTATTATTCATTACTTATTTATGCCACTTTCTTCTTAATTGTTATTGCTCTTATATTTTTTTTAGATGAGGAAATAATTATCCCCTCATTCATTGTATTATTTTTAATTTTGGTGAGTGATCTTGTTCAGGATTATAGGGCATATTTAAATTTAATTCTGATTATTTCACTGTTCTACTACTATATTAAAAAATTTGGCATATCTAGTAAAAGCATCCCTTCAATACCCAGAGAAATTTACCTCTCGGTATTATTCGTATTGATTTCTATGTTTTTTTCATCCATATTTTCTGAGAATATTGGTTACGCATTATTAGTAACAGCTCGACAGTCTGTATTTTTTATCATTGTCTATATACTATTCGCGTTTATAACCAGTGAAAGAGTGATTTTCAATTATATAACCGCGTTATTAATAACAGCCATAGTGCTGGGTATCGCTTTAGTATATCAAGCATTAACCACCGGGCTTGCCGTTTTTTCCCTAAGCACACACTCAGTTAATAATTTTTCAGGCTTATACGAAAATGCAAATGCACTAGGACTATTTTTTACTGTTGTAATACCATTAACCATTGGCATGGTACTAATAAAACGGGATGAAAAAACACTTACTAAATATATTTACTATTTCCTTAGCTTTTTTTTCATTATCGTATTGTTCCTTACAAATTCTCGTTCTTCTGTAGGTGCTGTTTTTATTAGCAGCTTGTATATTTTCGGTAAATTGAAACCTGTCTATTTGAAATACATTTTTCATACTCTTTTGAGTATAGTTATTGTTATTATTCTTGTTCCCATATTAAACGAATATGTAAGTCTCTACTTTCGTGTTGAAAGAATATTTGAAAATACACGCTATTTTATTTGGGATATGACTTTTAATATTATAAAAAATAATTATTGGTTAGGTGTTGGTCCCGGTTTGTTTGAGACTAAAATATATACTTATTTGCCAGTAATGAGAGGTTCGTTTGAGGAGTTTCAAATTTGGTGGGCAAAAGGTGGTACCGCGCATAACATATTTCTTTTCAAATTTGCTGAAACTGGAATCTTCGGATTAATATCCATTATTTACTTGTACATAACTTTTTTCAAAATAGCGTTTGTTACAGAAAAGCTGTCGAAAACCATTGGCGATAATTTCTATCTCTTATCTGTGGTAATAAGCGGTGTTGGTTTGGGAATGTTTTTCCACTCTTTTCTTGAAACCAATGGGATTATTACAAACGGATGGATTACACGGGACCTCCCGTTTTGGATATTGTTTATCATTGCAATATACTTCCATCAAGCTGTTCTAAAAAATGTGAATACCGAAAAATGAAAAAAAGCATCTCTATAATTTTAAATGAACACCCCGTTATAAGATATTCAGTAACGAGCATTCTTGCTTTTATTTTTAGCCTCATTACAAAACTTCATCGTGAAAAGAATAATAGTAATGTGGTTGTGGTACTTGCTTTAAAAAAAATTGGAGACACCGTATTTACGATCCCGGCGATAAAAGCAATATTAGAAAATTATAAAGAGGTAATTATTTTTTGCTATCCCGAGTCTAAAGTAATTTATGACCTTGTATTTAAAAATATAAATTATCAAATAATAACTGCCGCAGATTTACGATTTGGCGGAAGAGTGCTTCGAAAAAGGAATAAAAAAGAATTAGAAAAAACAAACCCTCACAAAATATTTGATCTGACTTGCACGATACTTTCGGCTAGTTTAATTATAAACTCTAACACAAAATTTATTCTCGGATTTAATGATGAATATTATCACCCCCTATATTCGACTTTTATTAAGAAACGGAAAACACCTCATCTGATTGATATGTATTTGGATGTTGTACTTGCGGATGAAAACATAGCCAGTAAAGATATTTCGAAAGAACATGGAATATCTTATAACTCAAACGATAAAATATTAATTCATCCTCTGGCAGGGTGGGAAGCAAAAGAATGGGGGATATTAAAATTCATAGAGCTAACAAAAAAATTACAATCTAATTATTATCTATCGTGGATTTTTCCTAAAGATAAAATTGATGAGGAAATGATACAGATATTAATTTTGAAAAAAATTGATTTTATTATATCTGATTCTTTAGACAGTTTGGTTACCGAATTAAAACAATGTTCGCTTCTTATTTCCAATGATTCTGGCCCTGTGCATCTTGCCGCTGTTTTGGGAAAACCTACTTTTACAATATTCGGTCCTACTAATCCCGATTTTATTATTCCGTTCGGCAATAAACACAGGCTAATACAAAAAAATATACACTGCACTCCTACGGGTAATGATCATTATTGTTTTATGGATGCAGGGAGGTTTTGTCCGTCCTATGAATGTATGATCGAATTAGGTGTAGGTGATGTATATAATAAAGTTGTACAATTTATTAATGAATTAGAAATTCAAAAAGTCTAAAGCTCGTTACAATGAAAATACTAATGCTTTCCGATGCAAGATCGCCCCACACTATAAAATGGGTCGAGTCGTTAACTGAAAATGGAATAACTATTCATTTAATAAGTTTTACTTCATTTGATGAGAAAAACTTTAAACATATTAGCAATTTAACATTCGAATCACTCGGCATTTCCGAGCAAATTGCCTCAAAGGAAGATGGAAGTTTTTCCAAATTGTCTTATTTAAAACATACTTTAAAAATAAAAAAAAGGGTTAAAGAATTTCGGCCGGATATTCTTCACTCGCATTATGTTTCAAGTTACGGCTTACTAGGTACATTAGTAAATTTTCATCCGCACATAACTTCCGTCTGGGGTTCAGACGTTTATCTTTTTCCCCGAAAGTCTATCATTCACAGGTTGATAATAAAATTAATACTTCATTTTGTTGACGAAGTGTTATCAACAAGCAAAATTATGGCTGACGAAATTAAAAATTATACTACCAAAATTGTATCAATTACCCCATTTGGGATTGATACTAGGAAATTTCATCCGCAGATAGTTGAGCCGATGTTTCCCCCCAGAACAATCGTGTTTGGGACAATTAAAACATTAGAAAAAATTTATGGATTAGAAAATTTGATCAGAGCTTTCAAATTGTGTAAAAGTAGGGCTGTTGATAGGGAGATTAAGCTACTGATAGTTGGGAGGGGTTCTCAAGAAAGTTATTTAAAAAATCTTTCAAGGGAATTAGCAATTAGTGATGATGTTATATTCACCGGATTTGTTAATTATTCTGAAATAAATAAATATCATAACTTAATCGATATCGGTGTTTATCCTTCTATTAATGAGAGTTTTGGCGTTTCTGTTTTAGAAGCCTGTTCTTGCGAAAAACCCGTTATTGTAACAAATAACCCGGGGTTTAACGAAATTGTTTTAGATGGAATAACAGGTATTAAAGTTGCAGTGAATGACATAGAATCTTTATCAAATGCGATGGTAAAACTGCTTTTCAATACTGATTTGAGAAAAAAACTCGCTTCAAATGGACGTTTGAGAGTAATGCAATTCTACGATCTTGATTTTTCTGTAAAAAAAATGATCTCGATTTATAATAAACATCTTGCTTAAAATTGTGTGAAGTAATATGCACACAAAGTGTGTTTAAAACAGCTACTAACCGCATTAAGGATAAAAAAATTTATTAATTTTAAAACTTAAAAAGGAAACCATGGATAAAATATCTGTTATTATACCTTGTCGCAATGAAGAAAATTATATTAAAGAATGCCTCAACTCGGTTGTTGCATCCGATTATGATAAAAATGATATTGAAGTATTTGTTGTTGATGGAATGAGCTCAGATTCGACTATTCATATAGTAACTGATTTTGTAAAAAAATATAGTTATATCAAACTTCTTCCGAATGAAAAAAAAATTGTTCCGTTTGCCCTTAATAAAGCTATTAAAGAATCGAAAGGGAAGTATATCTTCAGAATAGACGCCCACGCCAAATATCCAGCAAATTATTTTTCTGAATTGGTAGAATGGAGTAAAAAATTAGATGCCGACAATATTGGAACTGTTTGTACAACTGATGTAAAAAATAACAACAAAAAATCTAATTCAATTAAAAAGATTTTAAGTAATAAGTTCGGAGTCGGCAACTCATTATTTAGGATAGGAATAAAAGATATCCAGGAGGTTGATAATGTTCCATTTGGTTGTTATAAAAGAGAAGTTTTTGAAAAGGTTGGATTTTTTGATGAGCGGCTAGTAAGAGATCAGGATATTGAACTTAATAAAAGAATAAAAAAAAGTGGTGGTAAGATATTTTTGCTCCCTCATATTTATTCTATATATTATGCACGTGATACCTTTGGGGCTTTTGCTAAAAATAATTTCCAGACTGGTTTGTGGAATTTGTATACTGTTTATCTCACGAGAAAATTAAGCGCAATAAGCATTCGGCACTTTATTCCTTTATTATTTCTATTGTCTATTCTCATTCCTTCCGTTTTTTCACTTTTCAATATAAAGTTACTTCTAGTTCCAATGATGATACTTATGCCGTACTTTCTCATTATTTTTTCTGTGTCTATAAAGTTAGCGGACAGTGAAAGCAGTATTTTCTATCTTCTATTTTCGTTTATGATAATTCATTTTTCCTACGGCATTGGTTCGTTAATTGGATTATTAAGAGTTGATTTATTTTTTAGAAAAGGAAAACGATGATTGCAGATATTTATAAAAAAGAAATTTCGTCTGTGTTAATGTGCGGTACCGAACAAATATTCCTGTACTGGAAGGGACGGGTTGCTCTTTATGCAATATTAAAAGCGATGGGAGTTGCACAGGGGGACGAAATAATAGTACAAGGGTATACTTGTGTAGTCGTTCCAAATGCTATTTTTTATACTGGGGCCAAACCGGTTTATGTTGATATCTGTGCTGAAACATATAACATGGACCCTGAAAAATTAGAAGCGGCGATAACTTCCAAAACCAAAGTTATAATATGCCAAAATACTTTCGGGCTTTCGTCTAACCTTGAAAAAATAATAGAGATTGCAAACCGAAATAATATTTTTACTATTGAAGACTGTACACACGGGTTTGGAGGCAATTACAGCGGGAAACCAAACGGATCATTTTGCGATGCTGCTTTTTATTCTACCCAATGGAACAAACCTTTTTCAACTGGCATCGGAGGGTTCTTAGTTGTTAATAATTCCAGTTTTTTAGAAAAAGTACAGCTTATAGAAAAAGATAAAGTTAAGTCAAGCTTTTCCGATAACGTGGTATTAATTTTATTAATCTTATTTCGAAAGCATTTTTTAAATAAGTACACTTACAATTTTCTTGTTGGGCTGTACCGTTTATTAAGCAAAATGAATTTAATAATTGGTTCAAACCGGGCAGAAGAAATATCGGATATTAGAATTCCAAAAAATTATTTGAAGGATGTATCTTTTGTTCAGGCAAAAATTGGAATAGATGGCGTAAATAATATTAGTGAAGTTAACAACCTTCGAAAGAAGAATGCCTTGGAGTATACTGAATTTTTGAAGTCCAATAGCAAAAACTTTGTAAAGGAAAAATACTTTGCAAACCATTTATTCCTGAAATATCCTTTATTGGTAAACAATAGAGAAGTATTTACCGAAAGAGCAAGAAAAGCAAAAATCATTTTGGGTGATTGGTTTTTTTCACCAATATACCCGATTCATGAGAATCTTGAAAGATGGAATTTTTTATCAGAAAATTATCCTATCGCTTCGGAAATTTCTAAAAAGATTGTAAATTTGCCAACAGAGACTGATGAGGTTGATAAAGTGATCTCATTCTTAAAGGAAAATATTGTTTTTATTGAATAATGGGGACACGCGGTTGAACAGCTACAAAAAAATTATTCTGAAGCAGAGACTCATAAAATTCAATCATTTTTTAATTTTTATTTTTTTTTATGTATTAATATTCTTTATATTTGATCTTTAGTACAATTAATTTTCTTCTAAAAATTGAAATAAGCTTTTAGAGTGAGATATTATTCGTAACTTCATTAATATTATTAACTATCAATTATTTGCTATTCTATGAAAGATGATTTTTTAATTTTCCACAAACCTTTCATTACCGACGATGAAATAAATGAAATTGTTGATACTGTTCGTTCTGGCTGGTTAAGCATGGGTCCGAAAACGATAAGATTCGAAGAAGAATTCAACAATTTTATCGGCTCTAAGAGATCTGTAGCCGTTAGTTCGTGGACAGCCGGTGGTCATCTTGCCCTAGAAGCAATTGGTATTAGTGAAGGTGATGAGGTTATTGTTCCTACAATGACTTTTCCTGCCACCGCCGAAATAGTTACATATTTTAAGGCTAAGCCGGTAATAGTTGATGTTGATGAAGACACACTAAATATCTCTGTGAAAGAAATTGAAAAAGCTATAACACCAAAAACCAAAGCAATTATTCCTGTTCATTACGGCGGTCAACCATGCGATATGGACGAAATTAGCGAACTTGCTGAAAAGTATAATTTAAAAATAATTGAAGATGCTGCTCACTCCCTTCCCGCTTTCTATAAGAACAAAAAAGTAGGAACAATTTCTCATATAACTGTATTTAGTTTTTATGCTACCAAAACCTTATCAACCGGTGAAGGTGGCATGATATGCACTGACGATGAGGAAGTAGCAAACAGATGTTCAATTATGAGGCTGCATGGTATAAACAAAGATGCATGGAAGCGTTATACAGAATGCGGCACCTGGTACTACGAGGTGGTAGCCCCGGGATATAAATATAATTTTACAGATATTCAGGCTTCTCTTGGAATACATCAGCTTCGTAAAGTAGATATGATGTGGGAGATACGAAAAAAAATTGCCGCTAAATATATTGCCGCATTTAAAGATAACGAACTTCTCACTCTCCCTTACATTAAGCCCGATAGAGAAACATCATGGCATCTCTTCCAGATTCGCCTACAACTTGATAAACTTAAAATTAATCGTAATAGGTTTATTGACGAATTGAGATATTTAAATATCGGTGTCGGAGTTCATTTTATGCCCGTTCATCTACATAAATATTATAAAGAAACCTACAGTCTGGATCAAAGAGATTTTCCTGTTTCAACGTCAGTATTTTCTGAGCTTATTTCTATCCCAATATTTCCCAGCATGACTGACGCAGATGTTGATAAAGTTATTAACGCAATTAATGATCTGCTGAAACTGCACAAAAAATAGTCTTTTGAATGGGAAAACAAGGCAGCGTATTAAAAAGAGTTACTGATGTTTTCATCAGTCTGATGTTATTAATTATTACACTTCCAGTTACTTTAGTTGCCGCTTTCTTTATAAAACTAGAATCCGAAGGTCCGGTGCTTTTTATACATGAACGAACCGGATTAAATGGTAACGGATTTATTATGATTAAGTTTAGAGGCATGATAAATAACGCCCTATGTTACGGACCCGACCTCACCCAAAAAAATGATCCTCGCATAACCAAAGTTGGAAAAATTTTACGAAGAACCAGCATAGACGAAATCCCGAATTTTTTAAATGTGTTGCTTGGAGATATGTCAATTGTGGGACCTCGACCGGAGATGCCCACTATCACAAAGCATTATTCTGAAGTTGAACGTGAAATATTTAAATTTAAACCCGGCATTACAGGTATAAGCCAGGTTAATGGTCGCCAATTGTTAACACCGGGTGAGCGTGTTAGAATGGAAGTAAGCTATTATAATAATGCAAATTTTTGGTCTGATCTTAAAATTATTTTTAAAACTATTAAAGTAGTATTTACAAATGAAGGAAATCTATAAAAGAATAAGTTTGCTTATTTTCTTCGTTGCTATTATTTCCACGATAAATTATGCTCAAGTTGAAACTGTTCCGGCTGACCAGGAAATTTATTATTTCCTAAAAAAACTGCAAGTAAAAGGAGCAATTGAGAATTATAATGATATAATTCTTCCATTATCAAAAAGCTACTTGACCTCTATAGTTGAATCTATAAACAAATTAAAATTAAATTCTCTCGAGCTTAGCTATTTAGATAAACTCAAGAAAAAGTATCTTTCCTTTGATACACAGCCGTCTATTTTTGAGTCATTTCCTTCAAATGTTTTTGCTGATAATAATAGTCATCTTTATAGGTACAAGGATTCAGCAATAAATTTCACCTTAGACCCATATTTCTATTCCCAATCAATTTATTCAGCAAATAATGGGGGAAAAGCAGGGCTGATCGATTTCGGGGGAAGAGTTTCGGGTACATATAAAAACCTATTCGGCTTTAAATTGACCGGTTCAAATGGTTTTGTTTTGGGTGATAGGAATACTGCCATCTTAAATAGAACGATTGAGCAAAGCTTTACTTTTAATGACACTAAAATGAATTATTTCGATAATACTGAGGGTTATATCAGAATAGCCAATGAAAATTTGTCACTTCAACTTGGGCGTGAGCGTGTAATTTGGGGAAATGGCTATTTAGATAAAATAACGCTCGGGTTAAATCCTCCCAAATTTGATTTTGTGAAATTTGACTTTACCTACAAAAATTTAAGTTATAATTTTTTACATGGGTGGTTAATCAGAAAACCAATTTATACTCCAACCGATTCACTTGTGACAAAAATTGAAAGAAAACCTGAAAAATATATTGCTATAAGTAGAATAGGATACAATACTTCTAAATTTAATATTGGAGTTTCTCAAACAATTATTTACTCTGATAGATCGTTTGAAGCGGCATATCTTAACCCATTTTTATTTTGGGAATCAGCCCAGCGTTCTTTAAATGATGTTGATAATTCTTTCCTTTCGATCGATGGGAGATTTAGAGTATTCAATGGCATTGAATTAAGCATTTCTTCTATTATTGATGACATCGACTTCGGAAAAATTTCAAAAGGGGAGTGGTTCGATAATAGCCATGGGTTAGTGCTCCAGTCAGCAATTTTTTTAACAGATCCTATACTTCCAGAAAACACAGATTTTATTGTTGAATACACTTTGCTTCGCCCATATACATTTTCACATCCCGGTTATTATGATCAGTTAACCTATACCAATAATGGATATATGCTCGGTGCTCCTCTTGAACCTAATTCAACAAAAATAAATTCATTGATTAGATATAGGTTTTCCCCTTCGATTAATGGTGGCTTTGGTTATTCTCTGGTTAAACATGGGAAAAATATACTAGATGAGAATGGAAAACTTGTAAAAACCGTCGGCGGTGATGTTTATAGATTTTTAACTATTGATGATGAACAGAGTGTTTACTTGCTCAAGGGGGATTTAGAAACAACTAATAATTATACCTTCTTTATTATTTACGAACCATTTATAGGTTATATATTTAGATTAGATTTTAATCACATTAATTATTCTTCTAAAGGTAGATCAAAAGCAAATTCAAATTTATTTTTAACATTTTATATAGACATCAATTGAACTGAAAGTTCAATGAACTGAAAGTTCAACACTAATCATTGTCCCTTTATTCGCAAATTAGCGACTGGCTCCAAATCGAAAAATCAGAAGAATAAATTTTAATTATTTTTGGGAACCATTTTTGCCCTTGTAGGATTTTTTTTATTCTTCTAAGTTGAAATCAATTTTTAATTATTTTAGGGAAACTCATGAGATTAGTTCCTTCTTTACTTATTATCTTTTTATTTTACGCAATAAGCACTTTTCCGCAGAATTATAAAATAATAGAATCGAATGATGAGTCTATTACGGTTGAATTCGATTTTTCTGCACAGTATTCAGTAAAAGAAACCTCATTTAATGGAAGACTATTCCACTATATTGATGGAATGAAGATGGACGAACTTTTCCGTTCAAATGGGGAACCGGAATTACCGAATATTTTTTTGAATATCGCAATCCCGCAGTCGGCAAACCCAAGACTTCAAATTATTAAATTAGAAAAAGAAAATCTTTATAATAAGTTTATTCTCCCTTATTCTGATTCCCTTATTGACTTAAATAATCAGGAATCATTTAATGGGAAAATTTATTTTGCAAATAATTTTTTTCCCCTTGAGGCGATAAAACTTTCGCATGAGTTTCAACAGAGATATGCCAGGTATGAAGTTTTAAATATCGCCCCTTTCCAGTTTAATCCTATTTCGCGGGAACTAATTTTCAACAAAAAAATTGTAGTAAAAATATTATTCAATTCTTTCGGTTTAACAAATTTGTCAAACGATTACTTTGTTCCGATTAATGATCCTTTAACCGAGGAAGCCGTAAAAAATACAACAATTAATCCGCAGCAGGGACAAAATTGGATCGGGAAGTCTAAAAGTAATCTGCCCAGTAATCCAACATCGAACTATTGGTACAATCCAAACAAACAGTATTTCAAAATATATTTAAATGAAGAAGGTGTTTATAGACTTACCCCCGCAGAGTTAGTTGCAGCTGGTGCTCCAGTAATGGACATTCCGTTGAAAAAGTTGCAAATATTTAACGACGGTGACGAAGTGAGATTGAATTGTAAAGATCAAAACAACGATAGTTTGTTTAACCAGCAAGATTATATAGAATTTGTTGGTAAACCAGCCACACCAACTGCCAATACAACTTTAAATATTTATAATAATAACAACGTATATTGGTTTTCGTTTCAGGCAGATTCATCAGGACTAAGGTATGATACATTAGACGGCTATCCACATACCTGGGTAAAAAATTTCCATTACTCCAACAGTACACTTCATTTTGAAAGAGATTCAATTTTTGAAAGGCTTGGAAGAGCGCCTGATGGTAATAGGGACTATTGGTTTTGGGGAAAGGCATTTACAAATTCTGATTTTAATCATCTTTTCCAGGGTCCTTTCGAAAGACCAAATAATATTATTTTAGATTCAAGTTTTGGTTCTGTTACCATGCGAGTGGCTCTACAAGGAATGACGAATACACATAAAATAAATATTTATTTTAACTACACCCAAATAGGAACCCATACTTGGAATGGTTTTGAAAAATCTACTGTTGAAATTCCATTCAAATGGTACGAAGTACCGGTTTTCGATGCAAATGAATTAAATGTTTCTGCCGTTCAGGATTCTAACGATGAAATTCGTGTTAATTGGTTCGAAATAGATTATTTGAGAAGCAACCGATCGTATGGAGATCACTGGCATTTTAAATCTCCTAAAAATGAATTCGGGAAAATAAGATTTAATGTATTCAATTGGCAAAAACCTGAGATGAAGATATTTGCCGTTGAGAAAGGTAAACTTATTACAAATATTAAAGTAATAAATGACCCCGATAAAAGCATGCTCTTTGTTGATAATGTAACATCGCCGGTTAATTATTATTGTGTTTCTGAAGACTATTTTCTAACTCCGCCACTTATTGTCAAAGATGACAATGTCTCCGGTTTGCGGAATGTGGCAAATGGTGCCGATTATTTAATTATTACACACAAAAATTTTCAAAGTGTTGCAACCAAACTTGCTAATTTTAGAACTGGTAATGTGCCTGGTATTGAAAATCCGCGAATAAAAATTGTAGACATTCAGGATATATACGATGAGTTTTCCTATGGATTACATGACCCCACTGCTACAAAAAGCTTTTTAAAATATACTTTCGAAAATTGGCAGCAGCCTGCTCCGGCTTATGTTGTATTAATTGGAGACATGGGGTGGGATTTTAGAAGAATTGTAAAAGACAGTCGTTCAAATTTTATAGCTGCAATGCCATACCATGCGCTCGAGTACGGTCTTGCGGCAAGCGATAATAATCTGGCAACTATTATCGGTGACGATCTTGTCCCGGATATGTGCATCGGTCGTTTATCATGCGAATCGGTTGAAGAAGGAAATGTTTTAGTTAACAAAGTTATTGATTACCCTGCAGACAACGGTAAAGAGTGGAAGCAAAACGTAATTCTGATTGGGTCAGGAATGGATGCTTTGGATGAGGCTCATTTAAGATTTAATGATGAGTGCCTTTTAATGGATAATCAATATCTTAAACCGCGGGGAATTTACTCAACAAAAATTTTTCGTTTCCCAAACAAACCCGAACATGTTCCTTTTTACGGAGGGCCTAACGATATAAAAAATGCTCTGTCGAACGGCGCCGTTATGGCTAATTATTATGGCCATGGAGGGGGTTATCAATGGGACTTTTCTTTCAACAACGATGATATATATCAGCTCAATAATGGCGGGCGTTTGCCTTTTATTACAAGTGTTACTTGTTATACGGCTCATTTCGACGATCAGGAAGTTTTTGGTGAGCAGTTTAATAGTGTTGAGGGTAAAGGGAGCGTTTCATTTTGGGGTAGCAGCGCTCTTACTTATTGGGGGCAGGGTAAGATGATGACAAATGAGTTTTTCAGGAATGTTTTTAGCAACAGAAACTATGTTACCGGTAAGGCTATATTTAATACAAAAGCTATATTTTCGTCCCCGGACCCTTATACCGCAAGTCAGGTAGCTTTGGCTACGTTACTAGGAGATCCTGCTTTAACTTTAGCATTACCTACTTCTCCCGATTTTTTGGTTAAATCATCGGATATTGCAATAATTCCGGAATCGCCTCTGATAAATGATACCGTTTTAGTAAAAATTAAAATTAGGAATTTAGGTTTGTCCTTTCCTGGAGATTCTATTTCTGTACAACTTCTTGCATCATCATCAGACACTTCTTATTCGATTGCTACTAATAGGATGGGTAGTTTTGGAGAAAATGATTCAACTTTCTTCCACTGGGTACCAAGCGAAGGAAGCCTATATTCCTTAAAAGTTCGGGTAAATTTAGTTAACCAGATTGATGAGATGGATTATTCCGATAACGAAGCTTCATCTTCATTTGTAATATACGATTTAGATAAAGCAAATATTATCAAACCTGAGAACGGTTTTAACACTAATAAAGATACTGTTGAATTTGTGTTTGCCGATAATGGGTTTTTCGTAAATATGAACCTTGATTACTACATTCAAATAGACTCGAACAGTTCCTTCACAAACCCCTTTATCAACACTGGGGCGTTAAACGGAAAGGAAGGGGTTTTTAGGTGGAAAAGTCCTTCTCTTAAAAACGGTATTTACTTTTGGAGAACGAAAATTTACAATGGGGTAGATTCTAGCGATTGGAGTGAATTCAGAACTTTTTCAATATTACCAGTTAACAAACCGGGGAGTTTTTTCTCCAACAGACAGTTGGAAGCATTCACACGGCAAAACATTAGCTATTCTGATGATCTTTCGTCATTGCTATTAAACTTGGAACCTCTTCCACCAAAACCAAGTAGAGAAAAATATCTAAGCTCTCTTATTTTATCACTTCCTCCCGGGGTTAAGCAAATATCTACAACTACCAACGATAGTAAGTATATTTATTTTGCACACATATATTATGGGAATAATTCTCCTTCCAGAATTTACAGAATCGGAACCGGTTACGGAGGAACAACGCGCGGACAGATAGATTCAATTGGGTCATTTAATGTGAGCATTTGGCACCAAATTTTCTGGCATCCTGATGACCAGGGCGGGGCGTTATACATTCCAACCGGTGACGCGTTTACTCTTTTGAAAGTTAATACTGAAAATGGAGATACCACCAGAGTTTCAATCCCGGGTGGAATGCTTAATGCGGAGAGCGGAAAAGTTGAAAATGGAACTTTTGTGCTTTCGAGTGATGGCAAATATGTTTATAACCTTGCGTATAGAACTCCAACAGGCGAATTAAGATACACACTGAGAAAATTGGACCCTAAAAATAACTGGTCTAGAGTTGGGCAAGATATACACCTTTTAGATAATGCATATACGAATTTTGGAAGTTTTTATATTTTCGATAAATATTTAATGGTTTTTCAAAAATATTCGGGTTTGATGCGAAGGATAAACCTAATTACTGGTTTGTACGAAGAAGAATGGGAAACTAATGTACCAAGCGCAGGTTATCTTTCTATGACATACGACTACTTAAACGATGTTGTTTACGGAGGAGTTGGTGAATTTGGCTTAGCACAAAAGTTTGATTTTTTCAGAGGAACTTACAAAGAAGGTTTTGGCAGTTTCAGTTCAATGTCAGTTGGCCCCGCTACAAAATGGAATTCATTAAATTTTGAGGTAGATGAAACGGGTTCAACCGGAAAATATAAGCTTCAACTGTATGGTCTAAATTCAGGAACGAGTCGTTGGGATACACTTTTAACTAATATTCGCGCAGCGTCTGATATTAAAGATATTGATCCGGAAAAATATCGGAAAATTAAATTTTATGGAACAATTTCAGACTCCAGTTTCGGTACATCAGCACCTATAAAATTTAAAAATTTTCAAATAGATTTTGTTCCGCTTCCCGATGTTGCTTTAGTAAAAAATAACTTTGTTTTTTCTCCCGATACCGTTCTTCAAGGTTTCGATGACAGCATGGATTTGAAGGTATTAAATCTTGGAGACTCCGAGGCGAAGGATGTTAGTCTTAAATTTTATCTCAATCCGCAGGATACTTCCGCAACCGATACTGCTTATTATTCTGCAACTGTAACAGTGCCTGCCGATAGTTTTATTTCGGTAAATAAAATATTAAAAACTTCAACTTTTGTTCCTGCAACCGAACACAAGTTCAAAGTTGTGGCAGAGTACCCTAAACGCGAGTACTATACTTTTAATAATATAACAAGTAATAGTTTCTATATTTCCCGCGATTCTCTAAAACCTGAGTTTGATATAACTTTCGACGGAAAAGAAATATTGAATGGTGATTTGATATCAGCAGAACCGGAAGTGGTAATTTCCCTTAAAGATAACAGCCCTCTGCCTCTAAAGAGAGAGTATTTTACTATCGTCCACAATAATATTCCTCTCGATTTTTATTCCCCGGATTTAACGTTTGATTCCACAAACTACCCGAATAACAAAGCTGTTTTTACTTGGAAGCCAAAGTTAAAAACCGGGAAACAGACACTGGACGTTTTGGCAAAAGATGCTTCTGGAAACTTTTTTGATACTACTTCGCACAGAACGATTTTTTACGTTTACGATGAGTCCGATATAGCAAACGTATTTAACTACCCTAATCCGTTTAAAAACGATACTCACTTTACTTTTGAGTTGCGCGGCAGCGTTCCGCCTGAAGAATTAACTATTAAAGTTTACACAGTTGCCGGAAGACTCATTCGTGATATTAGCGTACCGCCGTCCATGATGCAAATCGGGTTTAATAAAATTCCCTGGGATGGACACGACCAAGACGGTGATGAAATTGCAAATGGTGTTTACTTCTACAAGGTAATTTGTAAATTTAACGATCTCACCAAAACAGTAACAGAAAAAATAGCAAAAGTTAAATAGTGTTAAGGGCATTTTCTCTTTGGGAAAATGCCCTTCTTTTCGTATTTTTCTAACCGAATTTGAAAAAAAATTGATATAATATAAGGTGTTTAATGTGTGGTATAGTTGGATACATAGGCGAGAATAATTGCGTACCGGTTTTAATAAACGGTCTCAAGCGGCTCGAATACCGTGGATACGACTCCGCCGGTATTGGAATTCTCACCAATAGCCATCCTCTTGTCATTAAAAATAAAGGGAAAGTTAGCGAACTCCAATCAAAGATTGAAAATCTTAAACTATCTGCACGAATTGGTATTGGACATACACGATGGGCTACACACGGTGAACCCAACGAAATAAATGCACATCCTCATTTTAACAACGATAAAACTCTCTTTGTAATTCACAACGGAATTATTGAAAACTTTGAAACTTTAAAAAAAGGTTTGCAGCAACTTGGTTATAAATTCCAATCGCAAACCGATTCTGAAGTATTAGTCCATTTAATAGACAGCTTTTTGAAACGTGGACATAATTTATTTAAATCAGTTCGTATGGCACTAACGGAAGTTGACGGCACATACGGTATTGCTGTTGTTTATAATGGTGAACCCGACAAAATTATTGCAGCCCGAAAAGGTTCACCGCTTGTCATTGGCATAGGCGACAACGAACATTTTATAGCGTCCGATGTTTCAGCAATAATAGCACACACAAGCCAGGTTGTTTATTTAGATGATGGTGAACTTGCCGAAATTTACAAAGATCATTTTTGTGCAAAAACAATTACCGATGCCGATATTGAAAAAGAAGTCATCGAAATATCTATGACGCTTGAGGAAATTGACCGCGGCGGTTACCCCCATTTTATGCTCAAAGAAATTATGGAGCAGCCCGAATCGGTTTTTAACTCGATGCGCGGCAGGATATTGCTTGGAGAGGGGACAGCAAAACTTGGCGGTTTAGAACCAGTGGCTGAGCGACTGTCAAATGCAAAAAGAATAATTATATCAGCCTGCGGTACAAGCTGGCACGCCGGTTTGGTTGGCGAATATATGTTCGAACAGTTTGCCCGGATTCCCACCGAAGTTGAGTACGCATCCGAGTTTAGATACCGCAATCCAATTGTTAATGGTGATGACGCTATCTTTTTTATTTCGCAAAGCGGGGAAACGGCAGATACATTGGCAGCGCTGAAGGAAGCCAAAATACGCGGCGCACTTTCCCTTGGTATCTGTAACGTTGTAGGAAGTACTATTGCGCGCGAAAGCCAGGGCGGTGTGTATATTCATGCCGGACCTGAAATTGGTGTTGCATCAACAAAAGCGTTTACATCGCAGCTTGTAGTGCTTGCATTAATAACGCTACTTATTGCCCGAAAAAGAAATATGAGTTTAATAGATGGTAAAAATATAGCCATCGAACTTGAAAAATTACCCGAAAAAATCCGGCAGATTTTAACTTTAAACGATCATATAGAAAGCATTGCCGAAGAGTTTAAAGACGCTACAAACTTTTTATACCTTGGCAGAGGTTACAATTTCCCGGTTGCATTAGAAGGCGCTCTTAAACTAAAAGAAATTTCCTACATACATGCCGAGGGATATCCTGCTGCCGAAATGAAGCACGGTCCCATAGCATTGATTGACAAAAACATGCCTGCGGTTTTTATTGCGCCAAAAGACTCCACATACGATAAAATTATAAGCAATATACAGGAAGTAAAAGCGCGTAAAGGGAGAACTATTGCGATCGCAAGTGAGAACGACGATACAATAGATAAACTTGTAGATTTTTCAATAAAAATTCCGGATACCGTAAGAATGTTAATGCCAATTCTCACGGTAATTCCATTGCAATTGCTGGCGTATCATATTGCAGTTAAAAAAGGTTTAAACGTGGATCAACCACGTAATTTAGCTAAAAGCGTAACAGTAGAATAGCGGAGTACTTATGTCCAAAAAAAATGTTCTAATAATGGGCGCCGCAGGTAGAGACTTTCATAACTTTAATGTCTATTACCGCAACAATGAAGACTACAATGTTGTAGCCTTTACGGCAACCCAAATTCCAAATATCGATGGTAGAGTTTACCCGGCAGAATTAGCGGGGAAATTGTATCCAAAAGGTATAAAAATCTATGATGAAAAAGATCTCGTTAGTTTGATAAAAGAATACAAGGTTGACGAGGTAGTTTTCTCTTATTCAGATGTTCCATTTAACTATGTAATGACCAAAGCATCTATAGTAAATGCGGCTGGCGTATCTTTCAAACTGCTCGGCGGTGAAGAAACAATGATCAAAAGTACCAAACCTGTAATTGCAGTAGTTGCAGTCAGAACAGGCAGCGGTAAATCTCAAACTTCCCGTAAAGTGGTTGAAGTATTAAAAGCAGCCGGCAAAAAAGTTGTCTCGGTTCGTCATCCAATGCCTTACGGCGATCTTGTAAAACAAAGAGTCCAGCGTTATGGTTCTCTCGAAGATCTCAAAAAGCACGAATGCACAATTGAAGAGATTGAGGAGTATGAACCGCATATTGCGATGGGCAGTGTAATTTATTCGGGTGTGGATTACGAAGCGATTCTTCGCGAAGCAGAAAAAGAAGCCGATGTAATAATTTGGGATGGCGGCAATAACGATTTGTCATTCTATAAAGCCGATTTAACTTTTACAGTAGTAGACCCTCATAGAGCGGGTAACGAGTTAACCTACTACCCCGGGAATACAGCTTTAAGGTTAGCGGATGTAGCAGTAATAAATAAAATTGATTCTGCCGAACCTGCAAACGTTAGGAAAGTTAGGGAAAGCATCAGGCAAGTTGCACCCAACGCACAGGTTATTGACGGCGCTTCACCTTTATTTGTGGAAAAACCGGAATTAATAAAAGGTAAACGCGTGCTTGTTGTTGAGGATGGTCCGACGCTTACACACGGCGAAATGGCATACGGCGCCGGTATGATTGCCGCATGGAATTACGGCGCTGCCGAGATAGTTGACCCGCGTCCTTATACAGTAAAATCAATTACGGATACATATAAAAAATATCCCAATATTGGTGTACTGTTGCCGGCAATGGGTTATGGCGAAGATCAGATGAAAGATCTGGAAGATACCATAAACAATACCGAATGCGATTCCGTAATTATCGGTACGCCTATTGACCTCGGACGAATTCTAAAAATTAATAAACCTTCTACAAGAGTGAAATACGATCTCCAGGAGATTGGCGCACTTACGATAGAAAAAATATTGAAGGAAAAAGGATTAATATAATTTCTTTGATTAACTACTTTTAAGTTAATAAAGCCCCTCACAAAAAATATGAGGGGTTTTATTTTTAGTTCTGCTTATTTCTTTTTCTTTTTTCTATTTAATGACAAAAAAAGTTGAAAATAGATTTGAGATTAAAATAAAATGGCTTATTTTTGGGCTTCAAAATTTTGATGGGCAGGTAGCTCAGTCGGTAGAGCAAAGGACTGAAAATCCTTGTGTCGGGGGTTCAATTCCCTCCCTGCCCACAAAAGTTAGGCGATTTACCGAAATCGCCTTTTTTATTTTAAAGCCTACTAAGATAATTCCATCTACTAACCATTCGCTGCTTTAAAATTAACTTCGAGTCGTTAATAATGGCAGTACTTTTTTAACCGAATTTGCGTTGAAGGAGGAAATATGTTTTATCAAAGCATAAGAGCGGTTTTTCGAAGTTGCTACAACATTAGAGACTAAACAGATGATTACCCTTTAATAAAAGTTAAACATTTACTCCAGTTCTTCGATCGTCATCGGTTTGGCGACAATATGATTTGTGGAATCGATTAGAAACATTGTCGGTGTTGCGTAGATAAAATATTTATTAGCGGCATCACCATCCCAGCCTTTTAAGTCGGAGAGGTGAATAAACTTAAGTTTATTTTTTTCAATAAATGTTTCCCATTCTTCTTGGTTTGTATCAAGAGAAACGGCAATTACTTCGTAATTCTTTTTTGCTTTTTTAAATCCATTTATCTGCGGCATTATCGTTTGGCAATGCGGACACCAGCTTGCGTAAAATAGAAGCAGCGCTTCCTTTTTGCTGCGCTTATAGAAATTAAATGGTTTGCCGGAAATGTCTGTAAGAGTGAAGTCCGGTGCAACGGCGCCAACGGGTAGATTTTTGTTTTGGTCAATTCTCCGCTGAATTGTGTTTCCCAACTTTTCATCCAAACATAAATCATCTTTAATGACGTAATTATCTACAATGTAATCCAGCACATTATCAAAGCCGAACTTTTTGAAACCATCGAGCAAATATTCTACAACATGCTGATATACAAGAGTGTTTACTTTTGCCCGGCTTATTATTGAATCAATTCCTTTCATAAATTCTTTTTCAAGAAGTTCTTTTGGCAGTTGCGGGTTTCGGTAATAGGTTAAATACTCAATAGTTTTATTTGTAAATGCATCGGAGTATCTCAACCCGTCATCGGCAAAGTCAACATAATCAAGCCCGTGCTGTTTTAGAAAAGCAAGCTGCGCTTCCGGTGTTTGATTAAAATCTACTTGCGGCAAACTTGCAGAGAGGATATAGCGGGCAATAAATGACTGCGGCTCTTTCTGTGATGTAATAGTAACAAAATCCAAATATTCGTTTTGCAGTTGGTTTATTTTTATTTGAACAGCTTTATAGAAGTCATCGCCCTTAGGATAACGCAAAAGAAGCAATTGCAATAAATCTGTTTTGGTTTTGTAGGCTTTGTTGAGTTTTATGAATGTATAATAGAGCCGGTTACAATCGGACGAAACAACCTCCATACTGTCCAATATTGCAGATACATCAGTTCTTAATTTAATATCACTGCCGTCGTATATAAAATCTACCGCCCGGTTATTAGTAAAAGAAAGCCGATAAAAACCATGGTGATATTTTTTATCCTTAAAAGAAAAACTAAAACTAACTTTCTCATTTGAAGTGATGGAATCCAATAGAGTAACCTTTTCCCCTTGCCGCGACTGAATTTTTGCCGAACCGGTACCAATATTTTTTATGGTTAATTGCAAACTTTGCGCATAGAGCGGAGTAAATAAAAATGAAAAGATTAAAACTTTCACCAAGAAATTATTATTCATATTATTTTAAATTAAAAGTTTATTTGTACTTGCTATTAAAGTTCTTAGCAGAATTTAATATTGTTAAAGCAAATTTGCGATTTGCTTTAAATATACCGGTAGTTCTTCTGCTAATGCCATACGCACCTTTATTTTTCAAAATCGAACCCCATTACTGGGTATTGGTAAATAGTCAAATAGTTTAATTCTTGAGGCACCGAATACTAAAACCGTCTTTCTTGAAGCCAAAGTTTACGAAGATATTGCTATCATTGTACAACAAGCTCATGTTACGGGCGGGCGATGTACCGCCCTCTGTAGAACTCCAAAAGACAGCGTCGTAACCTAAATGGCCGAAGTAACCATTGACGTAGCGGTAGCCAGCAAGCAACGCCGAGAAACCACTGGTATTAGTACCGGCTCCACTGCCGCTCCCTTGTCCAACTGCTTTTAATGCATTCCCATCATCGCTTACAGCGGCTTTAAGTGTTTCAAATTCTGCGAATGTGGGTATGTGCCAACCGCTTGGGCAAATGCCTTGTGCCCCGGGTGTTGTGCTGTATCCCATGGCTTCGTTCCAATCATACAATCCGCCGTATGTTGCACAATTTGCTTCGTTATTTTCATAACAGTATTTCTCTATTATTCCATTATTGCTTACATCTGAATGACCACTCCCAGTATACGTTGATGCCATATATACCCCTACATCAAGATTTTCTTTTAACCAGCATTGGCTCCCTATTTGTACCGTATGGTATGTTTTACCGGCATATGTAACCGTGGGTGTGCCAACGCAAGATGAACCACCTCCAGCGGCTGTTGTAAAATTCCATGCCGTTGATGGACTGGATGTACCAAAGCTATTTGTGGCACTTACACTCCAATAGTACTTTATGCTGTTACTTAACCCGCTTACTTGCTGGCTTGTGCTTGTCAAGCCACTCTGGTTATATACATAACTTGAGAATGAACTATTCGTGGAAACTTGCAATGTATAGCTTGTTGCTTCACTGCTGGCATTCCACGTAAGGGTTGGCGGAAGAGAAACATCCGAAGCTCCGTCGCTTGGATATAAAAGTATAGGCGAAATTGGCGCAATTCCGGTAGTGAAAGACCATGTTTCTGACCAGCCCTTTGTTCCGAAATTATTCACAGCGCTAACGCGCCAATAATATTGTGTTAATCCGCTTAAACCGGTAAGCATCAAAGAAGTTGGTTTTACTGTATCGGAAGTAAATACAAAACTTGTAAAAGAACTGTTAGTGGAAACTTGTACCGAATAATTATTAGCATTGGTCACTTTTCCCCAGCTTAAAACCGGAGATAGTTTTTGGTCAACCGCACCGTTTGCCGCTAAAGATAATTGCGGCGCCAGCGCAGCTTCGCCGGTAGTAGTAAAACTCCATACATCTGACCATTGGGACGTCCCGGCGTTATTGGTTGCGCTAACTCTCCAGTAATAAACCGATAAATAATTTGAATCGGAAAGTTGTTGAGTTGTCGCAGAAATTTCACTTTTATTAAATACAAAGCTTGAGAATGAACTGCTTCTAGAAACTTGCAGAGTATAGCTTTTCGCTCCAAAACTTGCAACCCATGTTAAAACAACGGGAACGGCAATATTGGCTGATGTATCTTTGGGTGATGCTAATGTTGGCGCCATAGGAATTGCATTTACATCAAGGGGATTGTCCCCATCTTTTTGACAAGAGCTAAAAGCAAAAAGAATTATAACAGTAAAAAGAAGAATTTTTTTCATTTGTAACCTCACTACTCGCTTAACGGCGTGCTATCCATCAGAGTCGGACAAGTTGTTAAAACACAACGCCGTAGTTAATTTTGTTTAATCCCTTCAACTTTTTGCATCCGCAAAAAGCGAGGGTTATTTCGATTAAATTCCTTAACCCCCACCTAACGTTAATTGGTATTACCAACACTGGATTATACCTCAGCTTCGTTCGGTATCAATCCTTGTAACGTTATACTGTTAGTCTTTATAATTCTCTTAACTTCTCAAACATTGCATTAATAAATGAGCTATCATTATTATAAATTGATCTGATATCATCATTACTGTATTTGCCATTTGACTCAAAAGTTAGTATTTCAACTCTGGCATCATTAATCATCTGTTTTGAGATTTGATAGTTTTTATCAAATTCAGTTTTATCTTTAATGAATTTTTTCACATCATATACAATTGCATCAATTATTAAACCAGCAATTCTAATATTAACTCCAGTTGAAATGGGAATATTTTCTTTGTCATCTTGAAAAACCATTTCGAGTGGAACTGAATCTGATTTAATTTTTCTTATAATTGTTGTCAAATTTCCATGTGCTCCAAAATCAGAAGTAAAATCATGCCAAACAATCAATGTTTTAAGATGTGAGTATTTTCCATGAAAATATTTACTAGGTATGGAAAATTTACTTGAAAATTTTTTTTTGCTTTTTTCATCTTGAAAGCGTTCATTCCATATTGAATATTTCGAATGATCTTTCATTATTTTTGACAAATAGCATGTAAATTCGATTGATCTTCTAATTAACATTAATCCCGTTTCATTATAACCAGCCGAAGTTAAAATATATGATTGGATCCAACTCGAATAAGCGCCAAATAATAATTTAAATATACTACGGCTCCATTTACCTTCAGATTTCATATCAATTTGTTCAACAAATAATTGGTCAAAGATACTATTTATTTGTTCGGCAGCTAAGTTAAGTTTTGGAAACGAATCGTTTATTGCATCATAATTTTGAACAATTGCATTAACATGAGATTTAATATTTGTAATTATTTTTTTCATATTTTAAACAGTATAATGGCGTGTTATCCATCAGTGTCGGACAAGTTGGTAAAATACAACACCGTAGTTAATTTTATTTTAATGATTTCCTTCTACTTTTTACAAAAACAAAAAGTGAAGGTTTAATATTTTTCTTCCCGTCCAGCCACATCCCGCAAGAGTAAATTCGTGTACAAAATATCCTATACAAAATACAAGTCTCCCGGTCAAGTCGCTTTTCGGCTTAGCCCAACACTGGATTATACCTCAGCTTCGTTCGGTATGAATCCTTGTAACGTTATAGGGCGATCCAATGACTGTGTATGTGCAAAGTGAGTGCAAGTTTCAAACATTTCAAATCGAGATAATTATAAAGCTCACTACACATTTAATTTTGCAAAATCGTAATTATTTAGTATATGTATTATCATTAATTTATTTTTTTAAGTCAATAATCTTTTTAATTTCAATTTCATGAAATTTCATTAGTCTATGAAATTCACACCATAGTTTTCGACTTTGTTTTCTTATCGCATTGTTTCCATTGATTGTTTGCATAACCATATTAGCTTTGTAAACATAACTTAAATAATTCCCCCAATTATATTCTTTTGTTCTTTGATATACCTTTGGATTGAGTTTAGAATTACGATAAATCAATTTTCTCTTTGCTCCTTTATATGTAAAGCGCTTATATAACCTCGTTTTAAAAAGACTTTTATCAGGATTTTGACTATATGATGCATAAGAGGCAGCCCTATTGAAACTACCTTTCATTGTCCTATAGAATTTTGAAAATCCAGAATCCTTAATTAGTACCTTCTGCCCATCAAAGGAAAATCCTAAATACTCCAGAGGCTTATTGTTATTTGATTTTTTTGTTATTTCATCAACTGCAAAACCTTTAAAAGAACCACTTAAAAATTCAAAATGATAAAGTTTTGTCTTTTCGGGTTTGATAGTAAGTTTTACTGAATCTCCACTAACAGTTTCACGAAGTAGTTTAATAATTTCATCCTCGTATTGTTGTTCAATAACGATGATTAAATCATCACTATATCGTTGGTAAAAACCACCTTTGTTATCTATATAAGAAAAGATTTTTTTGTCAAAGTCCAACATATAAATATTAGCTAACGTAGCACTAATGGGACTTCCTTGTGGAATACCAGTTTTGTTGTTCTTAGAAATAACAAGGTTTAAATTCTTTTTCAGAAAGTCAATTTTATAACAATATGCAACTGCATTCTTTTCTTTAAAATATTTGGTATAACTAATTCTCTTCCTTACATATTCTTTTCGCATAGAAGAATTTGGAACACCCCGCTCAATAATCATTGTTCGATTATAAGCTTCAAATAACTGTTGTGATTCTACATACTTTATTTTTGTAAGTGCTTTAAAAAGATTGTATTGGTCTGGCGGTAAGGTAGTTTCTTGTAAAACCATAGCCCACTTTTGCTTTAATATTTTATGATTTAAGTTGTCAAAAAAAGAAGTAATATCCGCAACTATTACAGCTAGTTTTTTATCCTGTTTGGCTTTAATATATTCTAATACTGATTTTGCAAAATCAATATTGCATTTATTTCCTTTTTGGCCTTTAACTAGGGGAATTTTTCTATAAGCAACAATAGACTCATTAAAAGGCATTCTTTCCATGTATTTCTCATATGCGTCTGCCAGCATCTTATTGTATTTGGAAAAAACCATCGCGTCTAAATGAGATGCAAAAAAAGTATGTCTGATTTTGGGTTCATATTTTTTTCTTAGCCTTTTCCCAGAAGGATTTTTATGAAATTTCCCTTCATCTGCTCGAAACCTTCTTTTTAAAATGGTTTTGTGAATAAACGGTAAGAAACTATGTGTTCTTATTTTTTTAGGATCATTCACATAATGTTTTATCCAATTATAATCTTTGATAGTGATTGGTTTCCCTATATGTGGATACTTTTTTATTTTAAACCATTCTTCCATTTCTTCCATAATTATAATAAATGGGGGGACAGGTTACGTAGCAGGCTTAGAACGTACATGCTCAGGTTAATCAATTAACCCCGAAGCTTTCCCTCTTTGCAGAGTTGGGCAACGCTACTCTATTCAGGTATTGAAATTGTTATCTTTATATTAACAAAACTAAACATTAAAATAATGCTAATGATGCTATTACTTAGAATCAACTTCAGGCTACCAACAGTTTTAATCCTGTTGATTACGCTTTCCTTACTAATTCCGAAGAATTATTTGGAAATTAGTATTTGCCTTCCCAGCTAGCGTATATCCTAGCGTGGTACATTGTAGCTAAACGTAATGTTCCGACCGTCTCATCTGTCCCCCCTAATTCTTTCTCTATTGATTTAGAATAAACTATCTCTTAACAATATCTTTTATACTTGGCACCAACATTCGTATGACACCAACTCTATTCACATTATCATAATAATGATAAATATAAAATGAAGAAATCAGAATTAATATCAAAGTGCTCATGTTACCTAAGCATAAAAAAATATACGTTCTGATTAATAAAAGCCCTATAACGGAGTGGCTGCTAACCTGCCGCCCATAACTTGAGTGCAGCAGAAAAGCACCACAATTAAAATTACAAAAATTGTTAATTATTAAAAGAACCAGTAACAAGCAACCAGCTTAAAAGAACCAACCCGAAACCCGAAATTATGCCGCACATACGGAGCGGTCGGTGTTGAGCAGCGGGTTGAACTAAGCCGCAAAGCGGCGGTTACTTCACTTTGGGTTGTTGTCCATTTGTAAGATTGCTACAAACAATATAGTATACCGCAACCAAACATTCTCAATAACAAAAAATTAGTGAGGTATACTATGAACGAACAACTTCAAAGAATAACCGAAAATATGCAACTTTTCGGATTTTTACAACGGACACAAGAAACTTACTTTTACTGCGTGAAAAAATTAACGCGGTAATTGCTGCCAACAATACCCAAAAGCCAGCACACATCTATAATACATTGTTAACTAAATTCTAATCCTTCCTCAAAACATTCTATTGAAATTGCAGATTATCCAGCTTGTTCCGCTTTGCGGCTTAGTCCAACACTGGATTATACCTCAGCTTCGTTCGGTATGAATCCTTGTAACGTTAGGCACAACTCATATTCAATATTAAATTTCACTTTATATTTGTTTAACGTTATCATCTTTGATCCAATTGTTATATCGGCTTTATGGTATGGTTCGACGTTCTGGCGGCACCGATATAAGTGCTATTTGATGTGCTTCGAGAACTCTATTAGTATCTTTAAAAATATGAGCATTGGCTTGCAGTATAACCCAGGCTTTATCGGTTCCAACTGCATTGAAATCTTGAATAAAGTCGTCATAATTTGCAGTAGGTATCCATTGGGGTAGTCCAGTTTCTGAATAATGTAAGTTAAAACGCGCCAATTTACGCAACTCAAATGGGAAATAATCGAGTCTATAGTCCATCTGTATTACCAATTCTCGTCCCTCGCGACAAAGTTCATCAAAGGGATATGAAGTAAACTTTAAAGGTGGAGTATCTGATTGCATTGGCTCAAGATTAGATTTGACTCTTTGTCGCTTAGGTGTGCTATATGAAAACCATTCACCATCCTTTTCCATTATGTCTAAATATCCTTTTTCAGTATCATATAACATACAGTCTTTAATGTTAATTAAATAAGCAATATTATTTATTGATAAATATCCTTGATTTTGAACTTTAAAAAAAGATGAGTATGGATCGGAAACACCGCTAAGTGTTGGAGATTCAATTATTATTTTGGGAGCTACAAATGCATAAACTGTAAAATATGCAGCAATAGAAACTATAGGTACCGAAAATAACCAAATCATTAATTTGAATGAACCACGAAATCGGGATTGTTTTAAGGTAGAATTTTGCTCATCAGGATTTGAACTATTTTTTTTACGAATGATGTCACCAACTGGGGTACGTTTATTTGATTTTAGTTTATTATGCTTTTTCATATTAACATCTAACTCGAATGTTTTTGGTATGTGCCTAACTATCATTTAACCCGCTAAACACACTCAGCGGGATTGTTTTATTTTCTGCCCGGTCATAAAAACCCGTACCTTTCGTTTTTGCAAAAAATCAAAGGTTTTGCAACTAAAATCGACTGTAAATCAATATTTTTGCCCCGTAAGATGACTTCGCTCACATGCAAGATGGTTTTTCGCGGCTGCAAGATGGCTTCGCGCGACTGCAAGATGACTTCGCTCACATGTAAGATGGCTTCGCGCGACTGCAAGATGACTTCGCTCACATGTAAGATGGCTTCGCGCAACTGCAAGATGCCTTCGCGAAGTTGCAAGATGGCTTTTCCCGTTAGTCCGGTGACTTTGCGCGGCTGTAAGGAAGCTTTGATTAGGTGAATGACGGCTTCGCAAGGATGCACGTTAAGTCTGCATGGATGCATGTTTGTATGCGCGGAATGTATGGTTTCTTTTCTTAAAAATAAATTGTTTATGCGGGAGTGTTTGCTCCCATTTTGCAACAACTTAATTTCTTTTTCCGAATTATATAAGGGATTTTTTAGCCGGTTATATATTTTATCTTCAACAAAACCGGTTAAAAGTACGAAAATCAAAAATACATTCTTACCCGCGTTATCTTTTGGATAAACAAAAACAATTACTGAATGACAAACTTCAAAATTGAGTAATAAATTGGGAGAACCTTCAAGTGGAAGATCTTCTGCGTTAAGCGGAACAAAAAGAAGAAGGGCAAAATTGCTCTTTAGAATATGTAAATAGTTTGTGCTTATAATACACCCTCAGTATTTTTATTAACAATCAAGCAATCCTTTACAACCAATGCCTTATTAATACATCAATCGTCACCCGTTCCAAATCTAAAGCATTAATAACAAATGCAAATTAAACCACGAAAAATTATTAATCAAGTACCGGGGGATAAATTTGCAACTCGGTTTTCCAAAGCCCTATAGATTAATACGGTAAACCAATGTCTACGTTTAATCCGATTCCTTGGGAGCAATGTAGTCGAGATTTATAGTAACGAAAACATGAAACTCTTCGTTTGCTACCTACTCGTTTTCAATCTATTTCTCCCTCGCAACTTTTAAAATAAAAAAGAAACTCGTTCCTCTCATAAAGAGTTGTATCTATACAAACCGATAAATGAATATTTCAATGCTCCTGATATTTGGTAATGTTTTATTATTTCCATTTGTTTGACTTTTTCTCTTATATTAAATGAGCTATTTTTATTTTTTCATTTTGCAAAACGTTAAGTTAATATGATTCTTACCCCAAAACATCAAAGAATGTTAGACGATCTTCTCGAAGCGTGTAAAAAACATCTGCCGGTTGTAGATGTCGATCTGGTTTCTAAGGCGTTTAAGTTCTCCCTTGAAGCGCACAAGCACGATCTTCGCGCTTCGGGCGAACCATACTTTTCGCACCCCTATGAAGTGTCATTAATTGTCGCTCAAGAAATTCCACTCGATGATGTTACGGTAGTGTCATCACTTTTGCATGATGTTGTGGAGGATACTGATTTTAATCTTGATCTGCTTACAAAAGAGTTTGGAAAAGAAGTTGCGGAAATAGTTGACGGCGTTACAAAAATAAGCGGTCTTTTTCGCGGCTTGGAAATTACGCAAGCCGAAAACTTCCGTAAAATGCTTCTTTCAATGGTGCGCGATGTAAGAGTAATATTAGTTAAGTTCGCTGACCGGCTTCATAATATGCGCACACTTGAGTTTGTAAACCCCGAAAAACAGCGTAGAATTGCCAGCGAAACTCTTGACATCTACGCTCCTTTTGCAAATAGATTTGGTTTGGGAAGAGTTAAGTGGGAACTGGAAGATCTTTCTTTCAAATATTTGAATAAAGAAGCGTATGAAGAAATAGCCCGTAAAATAAAAAGCAAAAGGAAAGAACGGGAATCTTATATTAAAAAATTCAGCGACCCGATAATTGAAAAACTTAAAGAGTATAGTCTTAAGTTTGAAATGAGCGGACGCCCAAAACATCTTTACAGTATTTACAGAAAAATGGTGAGGCGCAACAAACCATTCGAGGAAATTTATGACCTTTTCGCAATTCGACTCATTCTCGATACGCCAAATCCAAATGATTGTTACACAACGTTGGGGATAGTGAATCAAATGTATCTGCCGGTTTCCGACAGATTCAAAGATTATATCTCAATTCCAAAGACGAATAATTATCAATCGATTCACACTACTGTAGTTGGTCCAGAAGGTAGAATGGTTGAGGTGCAGATAAGAACCCAGAAAATGCACGAAGTAGCTGAGAAGGGTGTTGCTGCACATTGGCGGTATAAGGAGAATAAGAGTTCATCCGAAAAGGATATGGAGAACTGGGTAAATTGGATTCGTGATATTTTTGAAAATGCTTCGAAGGAAGAAGGGAAGAAAGATTTGCTTGAGACTTTTAAGTTAAATCTTTACCAGGATGAAATTTATGTTTTTACACCTAAGGGCGATTTAAGGCGATTGCCCATCAAGTCTACTCCTGTTGATTTTGCTTTTGATATTCATAGCAAGGTAGGTCATCATTGTATAGGCGCAAAGGTAAACGGAAAAATTGTCCCTCTCGATACCATTTTACATAGCGGCGATCAAGTAGAAATTATTACGTCCAAAAACCAGCTTCCAAATAAAAACTGGATAAAATTTGTAGCCTCTCATAAGGCGAAATCGGCTATCAGGAAATGGCTTAATAAAGAAGAAGAAGATGTTATTGCACATGGCAGGGAAATCTGGGAAAAAAAGATAAAAAAAATAAAACTTTCGTTTACATTGCAGGATGTTTTAAAACTCGCGCTGAGCAATAAATACGAAAATCAAAAACAGTTTTTTAAAGCCATTGCACAGGGAAAAGTAAATCTCGACGAGGTTTTAACCGCCACAAAAGATAAAAAAGAAAAAGATGTAAGAGTACTCGAATTTGAAAACTTTGCTAACATAGCGAGAAATGATATAGGCGGTGTGCTTGTCGATGGAAAAAACTCAGGCATTATGTATTCTTATGCAAAATGTTGTAACCCAATTCCAGGTGATCCCGTTATTGGTTATATAACTATTGGGGAGGGAATAAAAATTCATCGCAAAACTTGTAACAACCTTTTAAGGATGTCGAATAAAGACGGGAGCAAGCTTATTCCGGTACAATGGCCGCAAAGTGACAGCTCTTATTTTGTTTCCGGCGTTACGGTTATGGGAGAAGACTCGCCCGGTATATTAAATGAAATTTCGCACACAATAGTTTCTTACCAGAACACAAATATAAAATCGATAAACATCAGCTCCAACGATTCCACATTTGAAGGCAGCGTTACATTATATGTTCAGAACATTGAGCATCTACGGCGGATTATAGACAGGTTAAAAAAAATTCGCGGAGTATTTTCTGTTGAAAGATTCGAAAGCGCATGATGGATGATGCTCCCTCATTAAAAAGAATATTAGCCATCGATTTTGGTCTGCGAAGGATCGGTTTAGCCCTCAGCGATCCTCTAAAAACTTTTGCATATCCATATAAGACAATTGTTAATGATAAAAATCTAATTATGAATTTAGCGAAAGTTGTTGAATTACAACAAGTTGAAAAGATTATTTTAGGTTATCCTACAAGGGAGGACGGCAGCGATTCGCACGTGACCAAAAACGTTCTTAGATTTAAAACAGAATTAGAAAAAAAAATCAATTTAGAGGTTATTTTGTGGGATGAGAGATATTCATCATCAATTGCACAAGAAATGATCATTGAATCTGTCAGCAAAAAATCAAAAAGGAGAGATAAGGGATTGGTTGATAGGGGAGCAGCAGCCGTAATTTTACAAGAATATTTAAATTCTTTATAAAATTGTTGACATTAACAAATTACCAGACTATTTTCGGATGGGAGCAGTTGCTCCGACTTTAAACAACGGAGTGTAATATGTTAAATTCAATTGGATTAATAGAAACTAAAGGGCTTACTGCAGCTGTTGAGGCAGCAGATGTAATGCTCAAAAATTCCAAAGTTAAACTTTTGAGTAAGGAATTGACTAATGGCAATTTCATCACAGTAGTAGTATCGGGCGAACCGGAGCAAGTGCAGCTTGCAGTCAATCATGGAGCAGCGGCAGCAAAACGATTTGGAAAATTAGTTACGGCTCATGTTATTGTAAATCCAAGCAAAGATTTAGTAATTCTGCTCCCTTCTTTAAACCAGGTTATTTTTGAACAAAAAGATGAAACCAACGATAAAAGTGACTCATCAACAAATATTTCGTCGCAGGTAGAGAAAGATGCAAATTTTATTTCATCTGAGGCTCCACCATCAATTGTTCCCATAAATGAACAGCAAAAAAAAGAACCCGAAACCATCAATAAAGGAGCAAAACATCCGGAGGAGAAAAGGATTAAAGAGAGTATAAAGAAAAAACAAAAAATTATAAAAGAAGAAGTTTTTTCTAAACCTGACCAACCGGCTACTATCCATATTGTTGAACCAGCAGCAGTACCGAAAGAAATTGAAGAAACGCAAATTGGGAATGTTGAAATACCCGATGAAAAAGAGAAAGAAGTTGTTGATGCTTCTGCAAAAGAAACAAATCCGCAATTAGGCAATAAAGTTTTGAAACAAATTAGCACACCGGAAGCAGCCGTTTCTTTAGAAAATCTTAACCCATCAATTGGAGATACGAAAGACTCAAATTCTGATGCTGAAACGGTACACACGCAAAAAAGGAAAAAGAAAGTAAAAGAATACAATATCAAAACTCCTTCATTATTCGACACCGATTTTGGAAATGAGACTATTGCAAGATTGAAGAGAGAAGCGCTTGGAGCATTAGACCCCGGTATTAAAGATGCTGCCGAAAAAGAAGAAGTTCAGACTGCACTGCAGATGAAAACACAAGTTCAACCGGTTGGTAATAGCGAGCATACAAATACGATTGCCTCAAAATCACTTGAAGAATTATCTGAGCTGAATGTTCATCAATTAAGAAGAGCGGCAAGAGACTTTGAAAAATTCCCTATAAAAGGAAGACAAATATCGAAGGCGAATAGGGATATACTTTTAAATTTCTTTAGAGAGTTGTTATAATTTTTGATTACTAAGAAGATTAAATTTCTAAAAAATAGTTTATATTTGTGTTCATGAGAAAGAACTTACATATAATATTAGCTTCATTTATTTTTTCAATTTTGTTATGGGGTTCCATATCACTGTCTAACGATTATTATGCAACCGTAAGTATTCCGGTTAAACTTGTGAATTTTCCGGTTGGGTACACCTCCGGGTCTAAAATTCCACGTGATATTTCTGTAAAACTAAAAGGAGAAGGATGGAAACTTGTTTCTGTTAATCTTGGTGCTAAACCGGAATATAATGTTTCCGTAAAGCCGGATAGCGGAAAACAGATGGTGAATCTTTATAATTATCTTGTTGAAAACCAATGGCTTTCTTCCGATATAGAGGTTATTGATATTTCTCCTGATACACTATCTTTTGTTGTGGAAAAAGTAATTTCCAAAAAAGTAAAGATTGTGCCGAATCTTGATCTGTCATTTAAAATTGGTTACGGCAATGCCACCGAAGCGAAAATATTCCCCGATTCCACTATGGTTTTTGGCCCTGCCACTAAAATAAAAGAACTAAAGGAAATTAAAACCGAGAAGATAAAATTTACTTCTCTCGATGAGAAAAAAGATATCTCTGTATCACTTATGCCCGCTACAGGCATTAGTTATGCCGATAACAATATTCAGGTACATTTAAACGTTCAAAAAATTGTGGAAAAAGATTTTTCAGATTTACTTGTAGAAGTTTTTGATGTACCGAGAGATAGAAACGTTGTGCTTTTACCGAACAAAGTTACTGTTGGGATTAGAGGAGGTATCGACATTCTGGGGAGACTTGACAAAGAAAAACTTGAAGCTTATTTGAATTATCGCGATGTAGTGCTCGACACGCTCGGCAGTGTAAAACCAATAATTAAACAACCGGTTAATACCACGTTGTTGTATGTAAAGCCGGAGCGGCTGCGTTATGTAATTAAAAAGTTTAATTAGTATTTGAATAAAGTTTTGAAAAAGTTATTTTCACCTGCCTTTTTTATTAATTAAATCTACAAATACATGTTTATTACTTTTGAAGGAATAGATTTCTGCGGGAAATCCACACAGGTTGAGCTACTTAAAAAACATTTGGAGCAAAAAAATCATAAAACAGTAATTATCCGGGAGCCGGGTGGAACCGAAATTTCAGAGAAAGTTAGGGATATCCTGCTTGACAAAAAAAACAACCTTATGTTTATGGAAACTGAGATTCTTCTTTTTGCCGCAAGCCGATCTCAGCTTGTAAGAGAAAAAATTAGACCCTATTTGGATGAAAATTATTATGTAATTTCAGACCGCTTTCATGATTCAACAACTGCTTATCAAGGTTACGGCAGAGGATTATCAGTTGAGATTGTGAATAATATTCATAAAGTTTCGATTGGTGAAACGATTCCGGATATAACTTTTTTTATCGATATCCCCGTAGAAGAAGCTGAGAAGAGAAAAGTTGCAAAAGGCAGCAGAAGCCTGGACAGGATAGAGATGTCAGCCATCAATTTTTATGAAAAAGTTAGACTTGGATATTTATCAATTGCTTCGGAAGAAGAAAGATTTAAAGTTATTAACGGATTGCAGAGTATTGATAATATCCATACTCAAATAATTAATGAAATTATTTTCTGGGAAAAAAGGAAACGTAATGAAATTTTATAGTTGGAGAAAATATTTATTAGGATTTGTTATACTCACTGTTTTCGCCGGGTTTTTCCCCGGCAAAGATGATACATATTTTGAAATTTCCAAAAACATCGATTTATTCAGCAGGATTTATAAAGAAATATCGTTCAGTTATGTTGATGAAATAAACCCAGAGCAATTTATGCGTGCCGGCATTGAAGGAATGTTATCCTCGCTTGATCCATATACCGTTTTTATTGACGAACATAAGCAGGATGAAATTGATTTAATAACAAACGGCAAGTACGGCGGCGTAGGTATTTCCATAGGCGTTAGAGGTGATGACGTTACGATAGTTGATGTGCTCGACGGTTACTCTGCTCAGAGACAGGGTGTGCGTGTCGGTGATATTTTAATTGAAGCATCTGGTAAAAAAGTATCAGCAAAAAATGTTGATGATATTTCAACCCTGGTTAAAGGTGACCCGGGTACTACTGTAGAAATAAAAATGACCCGTAACGAAGGTGCTGACACTGTTGTTTTCAATTTAATTCGTGAAGAGGTAATAATAAAAAACATTTTGTACTCCGGTTTTTATCCGGCAGAAAGCAATAATGTTTATTTAAAACTTTCAAATTTTAGCCGCTCTGCCGCGGATGAACTAAAAGATGATTTAAAAGAATTAAAAACACAAAAAGAAATAAAATCTATAGTGCTCGATCTTCGTGGTAACCCGGGCGGACTGCTCGATATTGCGGTAGATATTTGCGATAAATTTTTACCTAAAGACGAACTGATTGTTTCGACAAAAGGGCGCGACCCGGCAAGTTCAAAAAGTTATATTGCAAAACAACAGCCAATGGTTGCAACCGCAAAATTAGTTGTTCTGGTTAACGAGGCATCAGCATCTGCATCGGAGATAGTGGCAGGCGCAATGCAGGATCATGACCGCGGAGTTATTCTTGGCAATAAAACATTCGGAAAAGGTTTGGTGCAAACCATTTCTCCCCTCAGTTATAATACATCATTAAAAATTACAACTGCAAAATATTATACCCCTTCCGGCAGATGTATCCAAAAAATAGATTACTCTAATGGAAATAAAGTCATCGCTAATCCTGATTCACTTAGTTCCACCGAATATTTAACGGATAACAAAAGAGTGGTTTACGGCAGCGGAGGCATTACTCCGGACACGGTTGTAAATTTTAAAATCGATGGAAATATTACAAAATCTCTTTTAGCAAAAGGTGTATTTTTTCAATTTGCCGATAATTATTTGTATAAAAACCCTGATGAAGAATTCGGCAGCACGAATGATGAGAAACTATTTTCCAAATTTTGTGCATACCTCAAAGAGAAAAACTTCATCTATAAATCTGATGCTGAAAAAGAAATTGATAAACTCGTAAAGCAAGCCGATGATAATAATTTTGATAAAACAATACACGAAAGTCTTGTTAAAATAAAAAATGAGTTTAAGAAAATAGACGATGGCGAATTGAAGATTTATCAAAAAGAGATAATGAGAGAATTAAAAACTGAACTTGCATCGAGGTACCTCGGTGTTAAAGGTAAGATAGAACAGTTCCTTAAATATGACCCTCAATTTCAGACTGCAGTAAATATTGTAAATGATGAAACAGTTTATAACCAAATATTGCATAAAAATTAAGTCATTAACATTTTTAAATTTTGTGCTGACACAATATGTAGTTGCAAATCAATATTGTTTGGCATATCGGGTTTACCTTTAAGGTGGAAAAGAGGAAATACAAATCGGCAGATTGTTCCTAAAAATTTAATTCCGAATATTGAGCCGCTTTTTTGTATTCTTGGTTAAAAAATAAAAAGAAATTCATATTGATTATACTGATTGTAAAAATTATCTTTAAGCTATGAAAAATGAAACTGTAATAATTAAAAAAAACCCGATCTTCCAGCGATGCCCTTCTTGTAAAGAACCCAATGTATTACATCGCTCGAGAATTAGAAACATGCGCGAAGGATTTATAAAAACAGTTACTTTTTATAAACTTTACCGCTGCAAAAAATGCGGGTGGCGCGGGTATATGTCAACTCTTACTCTAACAAGCCGTTCGATAAAAACACTTTTTCTTTATCTCATGCTTGCTGTTTTTACAGCCTTTGTTGTGCTTCAAATTCTCAAAAGATTTATATAAAAATATTTTTAGCCATTAAGTTTAACCTTTCCCCAAATTATAGTTAAATTTGTGCAGCTTAATATTTTACCAAAGGCTGCAAAATGGATACAACAGTAAAAGCCAAAATAAAAAGTATAGTCGGCGCCGATAATTTTTTTGATTCGGATGAAGATCGATTATGCTACTCCTACGATGGCACCCCAATTTATCATCAACTGCCGGAAGCAGTGGTCTTCCCAAAAGATGACTCCCAGATTTCTGAAATAGTAAAATTGGCTAATGAAGCCAAATTTAGCATTGTTCCAAGAGGCGCAGGAACCGGTTTAAGCGGCGGCTCAATACCGGTTGTGAACAGCATTGCCGTTGTTATGACACGCTGGAATAGGATAATCGAAATAGACAATAAGAATTTAACTGCCTGGGTTGAACCTGGAGTTGTTACTGGAACATTGCAAAAAGAAGTTGAAAAATTTGGACTCTTTTATCCACCCGATCCTGGAAGTTTAAATGTTTGCACAATTGGTGGAAATGTTGCCAATAATGCAGGAGGGTTGAGAGGATTAAAATATGGGGTAACAAAAAATTATGTAATGGGTGTAGAGATGATTTTGCCCAACGGCGATTTATTAAAAACCGGCGGTAAAAATTTTAAAGATGTTGCGGGTTATAACCTTCGTGATTTTATTGTTGGAAGCGAAGGAACTCTTGGAATTATTACAAAAATTTTATTAAAGCTTATTCCAAAACCAGCTCGCTCAATTACAATACTTGCATATTTTGATAGACTTATAGACAGTGCCAAATCTGTTTCCGATATAATTGCAGCGCATATTACGCCTTCAATGATGGAGTTTTTGGATAATACCACAATCAATTGTGTAGAGGATTATACAAAAATAGGTTTGCCTAGAAATGCAGAAGCAATTCTTTTAATTGAAGTTGACGGCAAAGGGAGTTCCGTTGATGAGGATGCATCGATAGTCCAATCTATTTTTAAGAAAAACAACGCTTCAAATGTACGGGTTACTGCCGACGAGGCGGAAGGCTTAATATTAAAAGCAGCGCGCCGAAGTGCCTTTAGCGCTTTAGCACGGAAAAGACCGACAACTATTTTAGAAGATGCAACTGTTCCAAGAAGCGAACTGCCGGTAATGATTGAAAAAGTAACCGAAGCCGCAAGAAAATATGATGTTCTGATTGGTAATTTTGGACATGCCGGAGACGGTAATTTGCATCCTACCTGTTTAACAGATGAGCGTGACAGTAAAGAGATTGATAAAACGCATCGGGCATTTGAATTTATATTTAATGAAGCAATTAAACTTGGCGGAACCATCACAGGTGAACACGGTACCGGGCTTGCAAAAAAACAATTTCTTGAGCAAGTTGCAGGTATTCCAGGCATCGATATGATGAAAAAAATTAAAGCCTCAATTGACGAAAACAATGTAATTAACCCCGGTAAAATTTTCACTATCGGGCCGCGGTGTGAAGGAACTTTACCACACAAGAGAGAGCATATAAAGGATTTTCATTGAAGCTAATTATATTTTTAGGTTTAATTCTAATCTTCACTGGTCTTCTTCCAGCGCAAAATAATTCATTCGATTATTATGTCGATTCATTGTTCGCGGATCTAAAAATTGATACATCTTGTTATGAAGATTCAAATCTGCTTGCTGCCGATATTTCCGATTGGACAGCCCGTAAGACACCGCGCAATACCGGGGATGATGACTGTTCTGATTATTTTGTTATTATGCCAAACATAGAATCTTTGCTTGACCCTAACGAGCTCGAATATGTGATGAAATGTGACAGCTCAGATTTTCAATTTATTTATTTGAGTGATAACAATATCAAAAGTACTTTGTACCGGATTCAATCGGATAGTCAAAAAAAACGGATGAAATTTGAACAAATCGGGACAGATATTAATGTAAACTTCGGGCGCGTTATTTCAACATCTTATTACCAGGATGGATTAATTCGGTTTTTTGTTAATGATGAATGTAAAAAATTGCATGGGATAAATTCCGCAAGATTTTTTTACTACGACAATAAAAAAATTATTAAAGAAATTCTAATTACAGAAAAAGCCGGTAAAGTTTTTATCCGGCAGTTTATGGAAAAATAAAATGGACGAGCACAAACCAATAAAACGTCTTCTGGGTGTTCTGCCGGCTGATGATGTTTTAGCTCAATGTATACACTGCGGTATGTGTTTGGCAACATGCCCAACATACGAACTTACAAAACTCGAAAGTTCATCTCCGAGAGGAAGAATACAACTGATAAAGGCGGTTGCCCGTGGCGAGATGGAAATGTCACAAAAATTTGCCGATGAAATGAATTTTTGTCTTGATTGCCAGGCTTGCGAAACAGCTTGCCCTGCTGGTGTAAAATATGGTTCGATGGTAGAAGCCGCCCGTGTTGAAGTTGATAACAGTGAGTATATTTCTCCTATCGCAAAAGCTGTTAAAAAATTTGCATTAAAAACTATCATCGGATCGAAAAGGAATTTAAAAATATTTGCAAGATTGCTTTATTTTTACCAAAACTCTGGTTTACAAAAGTTTGCGCATGCAAGCGGCATAATTAATTTGTTTGGACATAATCTTGCCGAAATTGATAAACTTGCGCCGAAAGTTTCAAAAAAATTTAGTGATACTTTTATTCCCGAAAATTATAAGCCAAAAGGGGCAGTTAAATATAAAACAGCAATGTTAACCGGCTGTTTAATGAATGTAATGTTTGCAGAAGTAAATAAAGATACACACGAACTGCTTCAAAAACTTGGCTGCAAAATCTATACACCGAAAGACCAGGTTTGCTGCGGCTCTATGCACGCACATAACGGCGATTTTGAAACTGCTCATAAACTTGCCAAACAATTAATCGATATTTTCAGTAGAGAAGAATATGACTTTTTAATTTCTAATTCTGCAGGGTGCGGTGCTTTTATGAAAGAGTATGCTCACATATTTAAAGACGATCCTAAATATTCGGAGCTTGCAAAAAATCTTTCATCAAAAGTAAAAGATATAACGGAATTTTTGTCCGAAGAAAATCCTGAAATAGTTTATAAAACTTTTCAACAAACAGCGACATATCACGATGCTTGTCATCTTGCCCATACTCAAAAAATTGTCAACCAGCCAAGAGAAGTGTTGAACAGGGTACCCGGTTTAACAATGGTACCTCTTGAAGAATCCACCTGGTGCTGCGGAAGCGCCGGCACTTACAACATTATTCAACACGAAACATCGATGAAGATATTAAGTCGTAAAATGGAAAATATCCGTAAAACCGGAGCGGAAATTGTATTAACCGGTAACCCCGGCTGTATGCGGCAGATTGAGTACGGTGCCGAACGATTTAAAGTCGTTACAAAAGTTTTGCACCCGGCAACCTTGTTAAATAATACAATTGCGTGGGACGATAACGAATTAAATAAAGATGAGTTACCTTAACCGTAACGTTGATGATATCAATAATATCTATAACTATTTCGATGTAGATAAGTTATAATTTATATTCACAAAAGAGTTTGGTTAGGGGCTTTCAAAATTATTTTTGCTTTATTACGATAATTTTTTAATTTTGGCGCTGGAATTTTAAACAATTTTTAAAATTCATCAACTCAGTTCTTTGCGGAAAAGCTTAAGTAACCGCGAAAACCCAAATCGAAAAAAATATTAGATATAATTATAGGCATTACGCCTCTTTCTTTTTGATAAATAAAGTTTATTGAAAAGGAGGATGGGTAATTTTAAAGGTATATAATGAAAAATTCTCAACTGGATTATATCCTAAGGATTAGGCTCCCAATTACGATATTTGTTGTAATTGCGTCTTTTACTTTAACTTATTATATCTCACGCCCGGAAAGGGATGGGGTAGGCAATACTCCCGACCAACCAATCCAATTTTCACACAAGCTTCATGCAGGTGATATGAAAATTGACTGCCAGTATTGCCATACCGGTGTTGAAAAATCGAGACACGCAATTGTGCCGTCAGTTAGTACATGTATGAATTGTCATACTATCGCACGAAAGGATCGCCCGCAAATTCAACTGCTTGCTTCTTTTTATAAAGATGGAAAAGCGCTTCCATGGAAACGTATTCATAAAGTACCCGATTATGCCTATTTTAACCACAGTGTGCATGTAAACAAAGGAATCAACTGTACAGCTTGCCACGGTGAAGTTACACAGATGGAAAAAATTGAGCAGGTAAATTCGTTTACGATGGGAAATTGTCTTGACTGCCATAGAAATGCTCATGATAAATTACCGGAGCTGAAAAATATTAATAAGGGCCCGGATAACTGTTACGCTTGCCACCGTTAATTGGAGATGATTGAAAATGATTGAGAAACTTAAAAATCAGAATAAGATAAAAAGAAAAAGTTTTTTTGCCTCTCTCGGTTACGGGGCATTCGGTGTTTTTATTGCCGGCAGTTTACCTTTTAAGCTTTTTGCAAAAAAAGATGCCATAAAAAAAGACAAAATTACTGTTCATGTTAACCCGCTTGCGGTTAATAGAAAAAGAATAGGTGAAAAGAATGTCTGAGAAGAAAGACGAATTATTAAACTTAACAACCAAAACCGATCCAAACTACTGGAGAAGTTTTGAAGAACTTTACCAAAATCCCGAGTCTTTGGAAACGAAGCGACACGAGTTTAAAGAGGGCGTTACTGAAGATTTTGACCCTAAAAAATTATCTAACTTTTCAAGAAGAAAATTTTTAGCTCTGCTTGGCGCTTCTGCAGCACTTGCCGGTACAGGATGCAACAATTACCCCGACCGGGGAGAAATAATTTCGTATAACAAAATGCCTGAAGATGTTACTCTCGGCATAGCTAATTATTATGCTTCAACGGCTGCGTGCGAGCATGGTTGTGGAATTTTAGTTAAAACAAGGGAAGGCAGACCAATAAAGATTGATGGCAATCCGGATCACCCGGTTTCTAAAGGTAAGGTTTGCTCTCAAGCGCAGGCAAGTATACTTGATTTATACAATCCGGATAGAATTAAATATCCACTAAAGATTGGCAGCTCAGGTTTAAGGGGAGAAGTTTCGTGGGATAATGTTGACAAAGAAATAATTCAATTGTTGAATAACCGCGGCGGTAAAGAAGTCGCCGTAATTACAAAAAAAATTATATCGCCAACCGCAAAAAAATTACTCGATGAATTTGCAAAAAAATATAATGCAAAAATTTATTCGTATGAATTATTTAATGAAGAAGTAAGAAACCGCGCTTGGAAAAAATCTTATGGTTCCGGTACATACCCTACTATTAAATGGAATAAAGCAAAAATTATTGTTGCGCTCGAGTCTGATTTTATCGGGCGCGAAGGAAACAGGGTTGAAAATGCGAGATTATTCGCTGAAGGCAGAGATATTGACGATATAAAAAACTTCAACCGTGTTTATGTTGTTGAGGGCAATATGTCATTAACAGGAATGAATGCGGATTACCGCCTAAGACTTCGTCCCGACGCACAGCACGAATTTGCAGCCTCTTTACTTGAAGCCGTTAACGGAAATTACTCCGTATTGAATTCTTTTTCCAAAAAGTATGATATAGAAAATGAAAAATTAAAAGCGCTTGTAAACGACTTAAATAATAACAAAGGTAAGGCAATTGTATATGCCGGCAGCACTCTTCCCGAAGAAGTTCATTTAATTGTTAACACTATTAACGCGGCATTGGGTGCCGAAGCCCTATTTAATGAACAGATGGAAGTAGAACACCATCCACTCGCAGCCTCGGTTGAACTGAGTGCCCTAATTAATTCGATGAAGACCGGCGGAGTGGCGGCTGTAATTCATTACGATTCTAATCCGGTTTATCATTTGCCGCAAGATTTCGGTTATAAAACCGCGCTCAAAAAAGTTTCCGCAATTATTACTTTAACTTCAACAAACAACGAGTCTGCGGCTCTGAGTAATTATACTCTTCCCATAAATCATGTGCTTGAGTCATGGGGCGATGTTAAAACAAGAACCGGATTTGTCTCTTTGCAGCAGCCTGTAATTGCACCCATTTTTAATACGCGGCAAAAAGAAGCAATCTTATTAACTTGGCTTAACGGTGATGTAAAAGGATTTAAAGATACTATTTACCACGAATATTTGATGAACAATTGGCAGAGTTCTCTTTTTCCCTCAACTTTAAACTTCAAGAAGTTTTGGGTAAATGCTTTACATGATGGCGTTGTAGCAGTAAATGATTCATCTTCATTTTCTCAACACTTCATTTCATCAGCCCTGCCTTCGGCAAAGGTTATTGATGCGGACTCTTATGTGATCGCGTTTAAACCAAGTTATTCGATTGGTGATGGCGCGTATGCTGATAACGGCTGGCTTCAAGAACTTCCGCATCCCGTATCAAAAATTACATGGGATAATTACGCTGCTATTTCTCATATCACAGCAAAAGAACTTGGAGTAAAAAATGATGATATCGTTGATATTCAAGTTGGTGATAAAAAATTATCAATTCCGGTTTTTTTGCAGCCGGGTTCGGCAGATAAAACTATCACTATTGAATTAGGTTATGGAAGAGAAAATGCCGGTATAGTAGGAACCGGTGTTGGTTTTAATGCAAATATTTTAATGGGCAGCAATGGATTATCTCCCTGGCTTTATACTGGTTCGGCAGTAAAAGGTAAAGGAAGTTATCAACTCGTAACTGCACAGGAGCATCATGTTTTTGATGATGAAACTACCAAAGATGCAGCACAAAAAAGAGGCATAATTCAAGAAGGAACAGTAGAACGCTACAAAAAACATCCTCGCTTTATGAAAAAAGAAGAACACGAGAATGTGTCAATTTACGGTAGTCAGACAAATATGGAATACCCCGGATTAAAATGGGGTATGGCAATCGATTTGAACAAATGTCTCGGCTGCGGTGATTGCGTGGTTGCTTGCATTTCCGAAAACAATATTCCGGTTGTCGGCAAAGATCAGGTTGCAAAAGGGAGAGAGATGCACTGGCTTCGTATCGACCGTTATTACTCGGGGACAGAGAACGAACCGAAAACAAGTGTTCAGCCAATGCTTTGCCAGCATTGCGATCATGCGCCGTGCGAAAATGTTTGCCCGGTTGTTGCAACAACTCACAGCTCGGATGGATTAAATCAGATGGTGTATAACCGCTGTGTTGGTACACGTTATTGTTCAAACAACTGCCCTTATAAAGTTAGAAGATTTAATTTCTTCAACTTCAGAGATCATTTTAGAGACGGTTTCCAGGAAGCAGAAGTACATAATCTTATTTACAATCCTGAGGTCACGGTTCGCTCACGCGGGGTAATGGAGAAGTGTACATTCTGTATTCAGCGGATAATGGAAGCTCGCGAAAATGCGATTGAACAGAACCGGACAGTTCGAGGCAGCGATGTAAAAACCGCTTGCCAGGAAGCTTGTCCGACAACTGCAATAAAATTTGGCGATGTTAACGAAAAAGAAAGTGATTTTGCAAAGTTTAGAAACCATGAACTTGGTTATTATGTTCTTGAAGAATTAAATGTGCGTCCGAATGTTACGTACATTGCAAAACTCAGAAATACTCATTCGGAGGAAGCATAATTGAATATTGATTACACAATAGAAGCCCCGGTTGTAGAAGGGCGTCTTACCATTGGCGATCTTGAGCAGCTTGTGGCTGCACCGATGGAGACCAAGCCTAATAAAAAGTTTTATATTGCTTTAAGTATTTCCGGTACGTTTTTACTTATTGGTGCGCTTCTACTCGCTTTAAGTTTTTATAAAGGTACTGGTCTGTGGGGAAATAATCAGCCGGTTGGCTGGGGTTTCCCAATTGTAAACTTTGTATTTTGGGTTGGAATTGGTCATGCCGGTACTCTTATTTCTGCAATACTATTTTTGTTAAGGCAAAAATGGAGAACAGGTATAGCACGTTTTGCCGAAGCGATGACAATTTTTGCAGTAATGTGCGCAGGAATTTTTCCGGTCATACACACCGGACGTCCGTGGCTTGCAGGTTATCTTATGCCTTATTCAAACCAGCACGGTTTGTGGGTTAACTTTACATCGCCGCTTGTGTGGGATGTGTTTGCGGTTTCAACATATTTTACTGTGTCTCTTATTTTCTGGTATATCGGTTTGATTCCTGATTTTGCAGTTATGCGCGATAGAACGAGCGCTAAAATTAAAAAAACAATTTATTCAATATTCTCGCTCGGCTGGCGCAACTCGCACCGCAACTGGCAGCATTACGAAAAAGCTTACATGCTCCTTGCCGGTTTTGCTACACCGCTTGTATTATCTGTTCACACAATTGTGAGTTTCGATTTTGCTGTTTCAATACTTCCCGGATGGCATACAACAATATTTCCGCCGTACTTTGTAGCCGGAGCAATTTTTTCCGGGTTTGCTATGGTGGTTACCGTTTTAATTTTTGTAAGAAAAATTTTCGATCTCGAACACATTATTACCCTAAATCATCTTGAAAAGATGAATAAAGTTATACTCGCAACTGGAATGATGGTTGGTTACGCTTACGGTATGGAATTTTTTATCGCGTGGTATAGCGGTGTAAAAGTTGAGCAATTCGTTTTTATAAACAGAGCGTTCGGTCCTTATGCATGGGCTTACTGGATAATGGTTAGCTGTAATGTATTTATACCACAGCTATTTTGGTTCAAAAAAATTCGCCGTACAGTACCTGCAATGCTTGTTATTGTAATACTCGTTAATGTGGGTATGTGGTTCGAACGTTTTGTTATTACCGTAACTTCACTTCACAGAGATTTCCTTCCGTCAAGCTGGGGATATTTTACCCCTACTATTTACGATCTCGGAATTTTACTCGGCAGCTTTGGTTTATTTTTCACGCTTGTAATTTTGTTTACAAAAGCTCTTCCTGTAGTCTCAATTTCAGAAATTAAAGCGGTAGCCGAAGGTGCGCAGCCTACTCATGGAGGTACACACTGATGAAAGATAAAAAGTTATACGGTTTAACAGCTTTATTTAATACTCCCGATGAGATTATTAAAGCCGCGCACAAAGTAAGCGGAGAAGGTTATACAAAGTTTGATGTTCATACTCCGTATCCGCTTCACGGAATGGATAGCGCAATGAAATTAAAACCAAGTAAACTCGGTTATATAACTTTGATCTTCGGATTAAGCGGCGCTTCACTGGCGCTGTTATTTATGTTCTGGACTATGTCAGTTGATTATCCCATGGTGATTGGTGGTAAGCCGTTTTTTTCACTGCCTGCATTTATCCCTATTACTTTTGAAGTAACCGTTTTACTTGCAACTTTATCAACTGTTATCGGCATGCTAACTTTCTTTTTCAGTTTCCCGAGTAACAATCATCCGCTAATAGATACCGACTATATGCGCTCGGTATCTGTTGACAAATTCGGAATAGCAATTGAATCTGATGATGAAAAGTTTGATGACATAACCATCCGGTCTTTATTTGATAAATTGGGCGCGTCAAGAATCGAAGAAGTTTATTATCCTGATTCTGAAACATTCCCGCTGTTCCAAAAAAAGTTTATTCTTTTTCTTCTGGTTATTGCAGTTGTAACAAGCGGAACAACTTATTTTGTCCTAAATAAACTTATGTTTATGCAGCCATATAATTGGATGATGCTGCAGGATAAACTTATACCGCAAGAAAAAAGTACATTTTTTGCCGATGGTTTCGGAATGAGAGTTCCGGTGGAAGGGACAGTTTCAAGAGGGCATAAACCTTATGAATTTAATGGCGAAGCGAATCCACCGGCATTTCTAACTAATCCAATTGTCCCTACTAAAGAATCGATGATGCTGGGTAAGAAAAGATTCTTAACTTTTTGTTCTCCCTGCCATGGCAATTTTGCTGAAGGCGATAGCCGGCTTCGTGGACAATTTCCGAACCCGCCGACTTTGCACTCAAAGAGAGTTAGGCAAATGGTTGATGGTCAGATTTTTCATATTATTACAAACGGACAAAACATAATGCCTTCTTACGCGTTACAAACATCTGTTGAAGAAAGATGGGCAATTATTAATTACGTTAGAGCTCTTCAAAGAGCAAAAAATGCAACTCAATCAGATTTAGATGAGATTAAAAAGGAGTCTGCAGCTAATGGCAAGTAAAGTTTTAGATTACCAGAAGAAAAGTTTGCCGCAGAGTTTCAGTAAACTCGGTTGGATTTTATTAGCTGCCGGTACAATTGCGGGCGTTGCAGCTTTTTATATCGACTCAACAAGAGCCGTATATAATTACCTGATTGCTTATATGTTTATAATGAGTGTTGCGGTTGGTTCATTATTTTTAATTGCTCTTGAGTATGTTGCCGGTGCGGATTGGAGCGTTCCTTTCAGAAGATTGATGGAATTTTTTGCCGCACTTATCCCGGTAATGTTTGTATTGGTTATACCCCTATTATTTAACATGCACAGTTTATTTCATTGGACGCATGAAGAAGCTGTTTCATCCGACGCAATTTTGCAGGGAAAATCAGCATACTTAAATTCTACATTTTTCATAATTAGAGTTTTTGGAATACTGCTTGTATGGACGCTTTTCTTTGCTTTGTTTACTCGCAATTCGATGAAGCAGGATGTTACAAAAGATCAAAAACTTACAAAACGAAATCTTTTGTTTTCAGCCATCTTCATCCCTGTTTTTGCTATAACAATAACTATATCTTCAATCGATTGGATGATGAGTCTTGAACCTCATTGGTTTTCAACCATATTCGGGGTTTATTATTTCTCGGGTACTGTGCTTGCTGCCTTGTCGGTTTTAACTTTAGCGGTAGTATACCTGAATGAAAAAGGAGTTTTCGGAAAGTTATTAATCCCAGATCATCTTTACAGCCTTGGTGCGTTACAATTTGCGTTCATTAACTTTTGGGGTTACATAGCTTTTTCACAATATCTTTTAATTTGGTATGCTGACTTGCCGGAGGAAACAGTTTGGTTTTTGCACCGATGGGAAGGCGGTTGGGTGTTCGTATCCATACTTTTAATATTCGTTCATTTTGTTGTTCCGTACGCGGTATTATTGTCGCAGCCAGCAAAGATGGATCCAAAGCGATTAAAGTTTACAAGCATTTGGATTTTGTTTGCTCATCTTCTCGATTTGTACTGGCTTATAATGCCTAATATGAATTCCGGGGAGAAGGGGAGTGTTCCTTTCGGTTGGATGGAACTTGTTTTTCCGGTTGCGTTAGTGGGTTTGGTAATTGTTGTATTTACGATGCGAGCGAAAAATAAAAATATTATTCCAATCGGCGATCCGAAAATTGAGCGTGGTTTGAATTTCCATTTATAAAGGATTAAGTGTAAAGTTGAAAGTTGATAAACCGGCAGAATAGGTTTTATAATTATGAATAAAATAAAAAAAGAAATAAAAATATTGCTTGGAAATAAAATGAAGTTGTTTGCGCTTCTTTATCCCTACATGCTTGTAATCGGTATTGCGCTGGGGGTATATTTTGTTTTGAATTTAAATGATATCGCGAGACAAAATGTACCTCCGAGGCTTGCGGATACAACCGCTATTGTTACCGATTTAACAATTATGGAAGCCAAATCAATTCCGGCGGTCGATTTAAAAACTGTTTCGCAGTCTTCCCCCGGGCTGATTGAACTTGGCAAACAGACTTTTCAGAAACATTGCATTTCATGCCATGGTGAAGCCGGTACTGGTACAGGACCTGCGGCAGGAGTATTAAACCCTGCACCCCGTAATTTTACTTCAAACGACAATTGGAAAAACGGGCAATCGGTTATCGGTATCTTCACAACATTGCAGGAGGGCGTCCAAAATAGCTCTATGATTTCATACGATTATCTTCCGACTAATGAAAAGTTTGCATTATTGCATTACATAAGAACTCAGTTTGTAAAAAATCCACCCGAAGAAACTGATGGTGATATTGCGGCATTAGATCAAACTTATAATCTTTCTGCCGGAAAAGAAGTACCTGCGCAGATACCGGTTGCTGATGCAATGAATATAATGAGCAATGAGCATAATACCGAAATAAAAAAATATGAAGAACTTTACAAAGAAATTAAAAAAGAAATAGTTTCTGGTTCATTATTATTACAAAGAATAAGTAACAGTCCGGTTCAGGTTTTGTCTGTTCTTGAGAAATCGAGTGAATGGCGCAGCAGCACCTCAGCTTTTAATGATTTTTTACTTGATAACATCGGTGCCTTAGGTTTTAACGGAACGGTCTATAATTTATCTTCAACCGAATTAGAAACTTTATATTCGTATTTGCAGAAAAAAGTATGATGCTGTACCGAAGGAGAAATATTACGTTTAAAAGAAGCCAGCTTATAGTATTTATATTAATACTCTTTGCCGCGTATCTTTTTCCGGCAGACGAAAAAAAAGTGGAAGTTGGAATTGATGAACAATTAGGTAAAAGTATTCCGCTTAACCTTACATTTAACGATGAAAATAATCGTCGTGTTCAGTTAAAAGAACTTATCACAAAACCAACGGTGTTTGCTTTTGTTTATTACAGATGTCCGGCAATATGTACTCCATTAATGATAGAATTAGCAGATGTTACGAGTAAAAGCGATTTGATGCCGGGTATAGATTACAATATTATCACACTCAGTATGGATGAACTGGAAACATACACAGACGCAGCTGAAAAAAAACGCGATATTGTAAAAGGCTCCGAACTTGAATACCCCGGCAGCTCGTGGACATTTTTAACCGGCGACAGCGCAAGCATAAAGCAGGTTGCCGATGCAGCAGGTTTTTATTTTGAAAGAAAAGGTACGCAGTTTGTTCATACCGGAGCTTTAATTTTTATTGATAAGAGTGGTAAAATTACGCGCTATTTGTTCCCCGGCTATAATGATAAATACGGATTTTCGATTCTTCCATTTGATTTTAAGATGGCAATAAACGAAACAGCGCAGGGAATAGCGGTGCCTACAATATCGAGAGTTCTACAATATTGTTTTAGTTATGATCCTGAAGGTAAAACCTACGTACTCAATGTAACCAGAATATTTGGCGCTTTCATTTTACTGTTTGCTGCAATATTTGTGGTGTATTTAACGGTTTCAAAAAAGAAAAAGAAAATCTAAATTCGTAATTAAAGGTTTAATGTATGGCAAGTGAAACAATGGCTGTAAAAGCAAATGGTTCAGAGCCGAGTTATCTTGAGTATCTCGGAAAGGGAAGAGGAATAAAATCCTGGATCTTCTCTGTCGACCATAAACGTATCGGACTTTTGTACCTGGTTTCGATGCTCACGTTTTTTGCGGTCGGTGTAACATTCGGCTTTTTAATGAGGCTGGAACTCATAGCGCCCGGCAGAACAATAATGGACGCACAAACTTACAATGCATTATTCACACTTCACGGTGTGATAATGATATTTTTATTTATTATTCCGGGCTTGCCCGCAGTCTTCGGTAATTTCTTTTTGCCGATTATGATTGGTGCAAAGGATGTTGCTTTTCCCCGGCTCAACTTATTCAGTTGGTGGTTGTTTATATTCGGTGGTTTGCTTGCTGTAATTTCCATACTATTGCCAGGTGGTCCTGCCGATACCGGGTGGACGTTTACCATACCTTATAGTGTTAGAACCGGAACAAACGTTAGTATGGCTCTGATGGCGGCATTTGTACTGGGCTTCTCCTCAATATTAACAGGAATAAACTTTGTAACAACAGTTCATCGTTTAAGAGCCCCCGGTATGAGTTGGTTTAAAATGCCGCTTTTCGTCTGGTCTTTATATTCAACCGCCTGGATTCAAATACTTGCCACTCCTATTATCGGAATCACTCTTTTGCTTGTTGCTATCGAAAGATTATTTGGTGTCGGAATATTTGATCCCGCACTCGGCGGTGACCCAGTATTGTATCAGCATCTTTTCTGGATTTATTCCCACCCGGCAGTTTATATCATGATTTTACCTGCAATGGGTGTTATTACTGAAGTAATTCCGGTATTTGCACATCGAACAATTTTCGGTTATAAGTTTATTGCTTTCTCGAGTATGGCAATAGCAGTTTTCGGCTCGATGGTTTGGGCACACCATATGTTTACAACCGGAATGAGCGATACAGGTCAATTTGTTTTTTCTTTACTAACATTTTTGGTTGCAATACCAAGTGCAATAAAAGTTTTTAACTGGACGGCTACATTATATAAAGGTTCAATAGAACTTCACCCGGCTATGATGTACGCTCTTGCTTTTATATTTTTATTTTCGATCGGCGGTTTAACCGGACTATTCCAGGGCGCACTTTCGGTAAGCATTCAAACTCACGATACTTCATTCATCGTAGCGCATTTTCACTACGTGATGTTCGGAGGAACAGGGTTTGGAATATTTACTGCAATGCATTACTGGTGGCCTAAAATGTTCGGCCGGCTTTATAATATGAAAGTCGCAAAAGTAGCATTCTGGTTTTTATTTATCGGTTTTAACACACTTTATTTTCCAATGTTTATTATGGGATGGCTTGGAATGCCGAGAAGATATTATGATTATTTACCCGAGTTCACGGATTATCATCGCATATCAACTATCGGTTCGTGGATTCTTATTACCGGTTTAATTATAATGTTCTGGAATCTGATTCATGCCGCGAAAAAAGGAACAGTAACTCACGAGAAAAACTTATGGGGGGGCGAAACTTTGGAATGGACGGTTGACACACCGCCGACTCACGAAAATTTCGATGAGATTCCTACGGTGACTGAAAGACCGTACGAGTATAAAAGTAATGATAAAAAAGTTGAGGAGGTAGTTTGAGTAATATTCAATCGGCAGTTCCTGCTCAGCATGCACACAGAGATGATGTCGGTTCCCGTATGGGAGTCTGGTTATTTTTGTTTACCGAATTAATTTTATTCGGGGGTATGTTTTTTCTTTACTCGGTTTACCGGTTTATTAATCAAGACGCATTTCATGTTGCCGCAAAAGAATTAAACACACTTGTTGGTACTTTTAATACTGCAATACTTTTAACGAGCAGTCTGACTATAGCTCTTTCTATCGTCGCAATTAAAAACGAAAATAGAAAACTTTCGATATTTTTACAATTAATAACACTTCTTCTTGCGTTCAGTTTTCTTGTAAATAAATTTTTCGAATGGTCTGTAAAATTTCATCATGGTATTTACCCCGGCAGCGAGCAACTCCTTGCAAAAGACAAAGGCGAAATTTTGTTCTTCGGTCTTTATTATGTTATGACCGGTCTTCACGGACTGCATGTGATTATAGGAATGTGTGTAATCGGCTGGATGACTGTTTACACAATAAAAGGTAAAATAAATAAAGATACATATGTTAAACTTGAAGGCGCCGGGCTATACTGGCATCTCGTGGACATCATCTGGATTTTCTTATTTCCATTGTTCTATCTTATTACATGAGGATTAAATGATAGAAAAACAAAATACACACGAAGAACACTCGCACAGCTATTCCGTTTATATCCTTGTTTGGTTAGGATTAATGGCGCTAACCGCTGTTACGGTTACTGTTGCGGGTATAAATTTCGGAGCACTTACGGTAGCAACTGCTTTGCTTATTGCTTCGGTGAAATCATTTTTAGTACTTAAAATATTTATGCACTTAAATGTAGAAGAAAAGGTTTTTAAAGTGTTTGTTGGGGCAGCACTGTTTTTTATAATAATATCTTTTGTTCTCTTATTTGCTGATTATTCTTTTTTACAGGTTTAAATTATGTTTGATGGCGCATCAAATTTTGTTAGTTCTGTGGACACCACTTTTCTTGTGGTGCTCTCTATCTCAGTATTTTTTCTTGTTTTAATAACAGGCTTGATGATCTATTTTGTTTTTAGGTACAGCAGAAAAAAAAATCCAGTTGCATCAAATATAGAGGGAAATGTTGCTCTGGAAATTACCTGGACACTTATTCCTTCTGTATTAGTGCTTGTGATGTTTTGGTATGGCTGGACAGGGTATAAAGAGATGGTAAACATTCCCGAAGACTCGATGAAGATTGATGTAACTGCCCAGATGTGGAAATGGACATTCAAATATTCAAACGGGTTAGAAACAGACACGCTTTATGTACCGGCGAATATACCGGTTGAAGTTATTCTTCACTCAAGAGATGTTAACCACGCTTTTTTTGTACCGGCATTTAGAGTAAAAAAAGATGTTCTTCCGGGGAGAACAAACAAAGCCTGGTTTGAAGCTGCAGAAGGATCGTACGACCTTGCATGCGCCGAATACTGCGGATTAAATCATTCGCAAATGTATACAAGAGTTGTAGCTCTTCCTGAAGAAAAGTTTGATAAATGGCTTCAGGCGAAAACAAAAAGTTCGGCGGCAAAAACTGATGAAATAAAAAATGATACGACAACTGTTGTAAAATAATAACTCGAAAAAACTTTAAACAAATATTTGAAAAATAAAATTAAAATATTAACCGAACTTACAAAACTTAGAATTACTTCCTTTGTAACTATTACAACGGCTTTCGGGTTTATTAGTTATGCCGGCGAATTTACACTGGTTTTAATTCCAACAGTTATCGGTATCCTTTTACTCGCGTGCGGTTCAGCTGCAATAAATCACTACCAGGAACGGGAAACAGACGCGCTTATGGAGCGCACAAAAAACCGTCCTCTTCCTGCAAAAAAAATTACACCCGGCGCTGCACTTACGGTTGCACTAATTTTAATAATTACCGGAAGCGTAATTTTGTTTTTCGGTGCAGGCTGGCTTGCAACGGGCTTGGGTTTACTTAATTTAATTTGGTACAACGGAATTTATACTCCGATGAAAAAAATTAACCCGCTTGCAATTATTCCAGGGTCTATTGTCGGCGCAATTCCTCCGGCTGTTGGGTGGGTAGCGGCAGGCGGCTCTCTGCTCGATCCTCAACTGAGTATACTTGCATTTTTCTTTTTTATCTGGCAAATACCCCACTTCTGGCTGCTGCTGTTGGTGTTGGATAAAGATTATGAAAAGGCAGGCTTCCCGACATTGACAAAAATTTTTAATCATCAACAACTTGCGCGAATTACATTTATTTGGATAATTGCCACAGTAGTTGCCAGTTTTTTAATTCCGTTGTTCGGAATTGTGGAAACGCAATGGATTAACCTTGGATTGTTGACAGCGGGAATCTGGCTTTCATGGGATTCAATAAAATTATTACGACAAACAGATGGTAAAATATCGTTTCGATTTGCATTTATGCACATAAACTATTTTGCTCTTTTCGTCGTTTTGCTTCTATCGATAGACAAACTTGTAATATAACATAACGTAAATGAGAGAATGTTAAATGGAGTTTCTTGATAAATTAGTACTGCCTCAATCAGCGGAGCATATATTGCTTTTACATTATATGTTAATTTTAATTATGTTTTTATTCATCCCGTTTGTTAGTGTGGTTTTTGGTGGAACTGCTATTTCACTCTACTACAAAAGAAAAGGAGCGCGGTCGGGTAATACTTTATATCTTCGATACGCAAAGGATGTGATTGAAACATTAACATTGACAAAAAGCGCTGGCATTGCTCTCGGTATTCTTCCGCTTCTAACAGCTATACTTATTTATACACAACTTTTGCATACAGCCAAAGTTGTAACCTCCTCATTTTTACTTGCTGCGTTTTTGTTATTATCAATCGGATTGATTCTTATATACATATTTCGTTATTCCCAATCATTCAGCGAAATATTTGAAACAGTAAAAAATGTTAAATCAAATGATGATGAACTTAACAAAAAAATAATTCAATTCAGTAATAACAACGTCTCTCTTGGTTCTAAGAGCGGCAGGTGGGGCTTTATCTTTTTATTCCTTGCAGTTTGGTCTTTTATAACAGGCATAACAGCCGCTACTTTTTCAGAAGTCTGGGGCGGATTAAATACCCTAAGCATGCTTTTTACATGGCAGGTGCTCACACGATTATTGTTGTTTATTGCCGCTGCCTTTGCACTTACCGGCGCATCAATATTTTTTAGCTTTTTCTACTGGGAAGGCGGTAAAAAAATTAGGGATGAAGAATATAAAGAATTCATAAAAAATAACGCGCTTAGTGCTACATTTATTGGGGCAATAGCATTGCCGATATTATTAATTATAAATGTATATGCTCTCCCGGCTTATGTTTTATCAAAGCCTATTTTTGCTTATGCCCTCGGTGCTCTTTTATTGACTTTTGCGGGCTATCATCTATTGTACGGAATTGGTAAACTCAAATCGTTTAATTTAAGTGGCCCGTTATTTTTTGTCATGATGTTTGCCATATTCTCGTTTATCGTGCAAGATCAATTAGCTCTGGCAAATGCTACAAAACAACAATCATTGGTTTTAAGCGGTCAGTATGATACATATTTAACTTCGCTTAAAGGTGAATCGGGTATCGCTGCCGCGGTAAGCGGGGAAGATGTTTATAATCGAATATGTTCCGCATGTCATCGTTTTGACACAAAACTCATTGGTCCCCCATATGATGAAACTCTTCCAAAATATGAAGGAAAAGTAAATCAGCTTGTAGCTTATATACGTAATCCTTCAAAAATAAACCCGGCGTATCCTCCAATGCCAAATCCGGGAATTAGACCGGATGAAGCGAAAGCAGTTGCAGAATATATTTTAAACACTTATAAAAAATAAAATTATTATATCATAAGTTTGCGTAAAAGCCGAAAGAAATTTTAAATTCTTCCGGCTTTTTTGTATTGCCGAATTGGAAATGCGACTGTTGAGGAAAAATAATTTTATATTAATTTAGCTTCGACTCTCTGTTTCTAAAATATTGTTGAATATGAACACGGGATTGAATAAAATGTATGTGTGAATTTCACAATTTTCGCAGTAAAATTTAGGAGTTAATATGCACGAAAAAAGTATTGAATTGTTGAATAAAGCAGCCGCAGATGAATTAGCCGCGGTGCATCAGTATATGTATTTCCATTTCCATTGCGACGACCAGGGTTACGATCTTCTTGCAAACTTATTTAGAAGAACAGCAATTGAAGAAATGCTTCACATTGAAAAATTAGCGGAGAGAATTTTGTTTCTAAAGGGTGACGTAGATATGGTTGCCGCTGACGAAGTAAATAAAATTCATGATGTAAAAGAAATGCTTGAACTTGCTTCAAAAATGGAGCAAAACAGCGCTCGCGATTATAACCTTTGGGCAAACGAGTGTTCCGCAAATGCTGATTCGGTTTCTAAGCAATTATTCGAGAGCCTTGTCGTTGACGAAGAAAGACATTATGATCAATACGACACCGAACTGGATAATATGGCAAAATTCGGAGAGAGATATCTTGTACTCCAGTCAATGGAAAGAAGCAAAAACCGAGAGGCTGGCGCACCTGTAAAATAAATTTAGTTTGGTTGTCTTAATAATATCGGTTGGTTCATATTTTTGAATAAAATAGTATTATTTTATTTTGAAATTAGAATTATGATAATGTAATTAAGACAACCACTTTTTTTAGGGACAAATTAATTCTACCAAAACTCACCCGAGGCATAATTGAAAAATATTTTAATAACCGGCGGTGCCGGATACATCGGAAGCCATGTTGCTCACGATTTAATTGAAGCAGGTAATTCTGTAACTGTATTTGATAATTTATCGACTGGTTCATTAGAAAATGTTCATCCTAAGTCACTGCTGATAAAAGGTGATATTCGTAATATTAATGATCTTTCAAAATTAAATGCTAAGCAGTTCGATGTTATATTTCATTTTGCCGCATGGAAAGCCGCAGGCGAATCGATGGTTAGTCCATCTAAATATGCACAAAATAATATTAGCGGCACGCTGCAACTTCTTCGTTTTTGCGAGGAGCAGGGAATAAATAAATTTATCTTTTCATCATCAGCCGCCGTCTATGGTAATCCACAGTACATTCCTATTGATGAACATCATCCCAAAAATCCGGAAAACTATTATGGATACACAAAACTTGCCATCGAAGAAAACTTAAAGTGGTTCAGTAAACTTAAGGGAATAAAGTACGCAGCGCTCCGTTATTTTAATGCCACAGGATATGATGTAAAAAAACGAATAAAAGCAAAGGAAATAAACCCCGCAAATCTTTCGCCGATAATTATGGAAACTGCGGCAGGAATAAGAGCAAAGATGCTTGTATTCGGCAATGATTATAGTACACCTGACGGAACCTGCATACGAGACTATATTCATGTAAACGATCTTGCCGTCGCCCATATTCTTGCGATGCAATATTTATTCGATACAAATAGTGACTTGACAGTAAATCTTGGAACGAATAGCGGTGCGTCAGTGTTGGAAATGATAAATGCTGCCTCCGAAGTAATTGGGCGGGAAATAAATTACGAAATCGTTGGTAGAAGAGAAGGTGATCCCGCTAATTTAATTGCAAGCGCTGATTTGGCAAATTCGCTGTTAAACTGGGTACCCGTGTATTCTGATATAAAAAATATATTTGAATCGATGAAATATATTTATGGAATAAACGTATAAAAGTTTTAGAATTAGCGTAAAAGTCTATTGCAAAGTTGATTATTCAAAAAAAGGCAGGTTTTCCTGATTTAGGGTTATTGAAATTTATTTCTATTGGTATAGCCAAATAATAAAAAATGTTATATATTATCACATGGCTTATATAAAATTATGCGAATTATACCCCATTTTTAATAAGACCCTCAGTTTACTTCATCGGTATAAATCCTTTAGTAACTGAAAAAAAACAATACAACCAATAATTTACAAGGAACGTCATGAACATTTACGTAGGCAACCTTTCTAAGGATGTTACCGATCTCGAACTGCAGGATTTATTCGCCGAATTTGGCCAGGTAAGAAGTGCTAAAGTTATTAGAGATTTATTTTCTGGAGAATCCAAAGGTTTTGGATTCGTCGAAATGCCAGGTATGGCTGAAGGTCAAAAAGCAATGGATGCTTTAAATACCAAGGATGTAAAAGGAAAAAAACTCGTTGTTAACGAAGCTCGCCCAAGAACCGACAAACGCCCAGGCGGCGGTGGCGGCAATAGAGGCGGCGGCGGCGGCGGCGGCAACAGAGGCGGCGGCGGCGGCGGAAGACGCGGCTGGTAAGCTTTTATTAAGGCTGTCTATTTAGACAGCCTTTTTTTATTTAAATCCTTTCCTTCAGCAACTTTAATCAAGCTATAAAATATTTTCTTACGGACTTCAACTTTTCTTGAGTTTAATTTATCATACGAGGTTTATAATGAAAGATAAATTAGTTTTCTTACTGTGTTAATATTTTCATTAACTCCGTTTTAGCAGAATACCAACGTTTCCCAAAAAGGGAAAGACGCTAATGAAAACCTCTACTCCCAGGCGGTGGATGGAAAAGAAGAGGATGAAAAAGAAGAAGAGGACTAAATCTTCAAAAACTTTTCAAAACAGTGTTTGTTCATTTTATTTGAAGCCGGATTTGTTCATGCTTTTTTTTACATTTGAATAATAAAAAAGAGTTTAAAAAATTGAAAACCGTAACCTTAATATTAATAAGTCTTTTTATATTTCTATCGGAATGTACGTTGGCTCAAGGTGATCACAAGGATAATAACATTGGTGAAAAAATTGTTGAGGATTTTAATCACTTTATTTTTGCCGGTGGCTGTCTTACTTCAGCTCCCCAACATTATTCATGGAATGATTACCTCACATTTGGAACAGTTATAGGCGGAACAGCAGCTTTGTTTTCGACCGATAAAAAAATAAGAAGTTTTTCTCAATCGAATATAACAACATTAAATAATAAAATATTCCGGGTTGATAAGTATTACGGCAGCGGCTATACACTTTTAATACCGGGCGGTTTATATGCATATGGATTGCTAGCAGGGGATAACGGCATCCGTAAACTCGGGTTGCGTGTTTCCGAAGCTTTTATTTATTCGGGATTAATTACAACTGTATTAAAAGCAGCAATCGGCAGAAGAAGACCTTACGCCGGTGAAAGCCAGTTATTTTTCAAACCATTACAAATTTCAAATAATGAGATGCTGTCACTTCCGAGCGGACATGCTACTGTTGCTTTTGCGGTTTCAACTGTGATGGCAGATTATCTCGACAATGTTTACTGGAAAATATTTTGGTTCGGTTCCGCCGGATGGGTCGCTGCATCGCGGGTTTACAATAACGCTCACTGGGCTTCGGATGTATTTCTCGGTTCAGCGATCGGGTATTTTACCGGAGCATTTATTACAAATTTAGACAAGGATAAAGAAGAGGGAAAACAAGTTACATTTGTTCCTTACTTTTCTTTACAACAAGTGGGATTAGTAATTAGTTTCTAATAAAACTGAGAAGATTGTCGGTAGTTAAAAAAGAAATTAGCCCGCCGCATAAAACAGCGGGCTAACTGAATAAATCATTTGAGGTAAGTCATTTTATGAGTAGAAGTAAAACTTCCGGCTTGTAATCTGTAGAAATAAATTCCACTTGAAAACCTTGAAGCATCAAACGAAACAGAATGTTGTCCCGCGTTTAACTCACCGCTAACTAATGTTGCAATTTCCCTTCCGAGCACATTAAACACAGTCAATTTTACATTTGTTTTTTCCGGTAATGTAAAACTAATATTTGTAACCGGGTTAAATGGATTCGGATAATTTTGCATTAACGAAAACTTATTTACTACAACCGGAGTTTCTTCTTGTGAAGTAACCGATTGTGGTGTAAGTGTTAAGTTAACATTATTAACTATCGAATTTGCAAATTCCAAATTAACTTCTTTTGGTTGACCGGAAATGTATTCAACTTTATCAGATGAAATTGTATAGCTGCCCGGTGTAAGATCGGAAATTGTATAATTTCCATTTACATCTGAAACAGCAAAATTGGAAACAATCTCATTGCCGTCTTCCGCAAAAATAAAACCTCCATTAACCGGCATCCCGTCGGAAGTTAATAATTTCCCATGTATAAAGCCGATTCCGCTGTCGGGTCTTGGAATAACATTAAAATTAATATCCGGAACGATGGATATGCTGTCGACAACAACAGAATCTGCATCTCTCCAGTGTAAAGTTTGTACACCGGCATAAGTAAAATAAGTCGGTATATAATTACCCTGTGGATGTGTTAATAGAATATATTCGCCGGGGACAAGATTATTGAAAGTATAAATCCCGAGAGAATCAGTTTGAGCCGCATAGCTAACTCCTTGATGCGGTGTGTGAAATTTTCTAAACGCAATAACATTTGCCATTACTGGTTCGTTATCAGCATTTTTTACAGTTCCTGTAATTCCATTTGTAAAAATAGGTTTAGGTTCTAATACAAAATTAATATCGCCAACATTACCACTAATACCTATGCGGTCAGCTTCGTTGAAAGTATTTTTGTTATTGTAATATTCAGGTAAAAAGGAGTGATTAAAAGGTCTGGCAAAAACAACAACGGTATCGTTCTCAAGAACATTAAAGCTGTAGTTGCCAAGACTGTCTGTTATAACAGGTCTTAAACAAGAATAATGGGAATTATGTCTCATCCTAAATATAGAAACTGTCGCACGCACGGGGTTACCGTTTTCATCACTAATATTACCACTTAAAGTATATTGGGTTGGGGGAACAAATTGAGCTAAAGCAAAATTAAACTCAACACTGTCACCCGGGTTAATTGTTATAAGCGTGGCTGATTGAATATTGGGCGCGTTATCATAATACTCATAAAAATATCCTAACTTTCCAATGAAAATATAGTAGTTGCCCGGCAGTATCGGTCTTGTATAATTACCGGACGAATCGGTCCAAACAAAATTCATTGGAACTGAGGATTCTGGTATAAACTTTACAAGCGCAACAGGCAAATCCAAGCCGGTTGTTTCGTCAATAACTTTGCCGTAAACAAAGGCAGGTGTCGGCGGAGGATCAAGTGTAATTTCAACCGGTACTGAAGGCTGACTCTCAATAGAATTTACAACAGCCGTTACATAATATGAATATGTAGCTCCGGGCATAACAAAATGATCGTTAAATTTATTTAAATGCAAAAACGAAAATACTTTTACAAAATCTCCCGAATCACTAAGTGCGCCGTTTTTTTTGTAAACGTTATAACGTGTAAGTGCAGTTGTAGATACATCCCATTGAAGTAAAACGCCGGGATGATGCATAAATGTAACTTGTGTAGCCGTTAGGTTAGCCGGTGGGTCAGGCTGCGCAAATAACTGAACAAAGGCAGATAAAACCATTATTGCTGCCAGAATAAAAACGAACCGATTTTTCATATTTCCTCCAAAAGTATTGTGGTTAATGTGCGCAAAATTAATTTCTAAGTCAAATATATTATTGCTTTGCGTTTTCGACAAAATAAAGTAATAACAGGTTTAAATTGTAATAAAAGAATCAATCGTCTTGAATTTAGCTTTTGCAATATTTAGTTTGCATGTACCATTATGGGTATTTAAGGCTAATTTAGAAACTAAACCGGGTTTTTTTATGAAAAAATTAGTGCTTCTTTTTGTTTTATTTTCTGCGGCAGCTTTTTCTCAGTCCGCAAATGATGAAGTTGTTCCTGTGCGCCAGCTCATTCCAAATATTGCTTTCAATTTAAAATATAGTACGGTCGATAATTTTACATCTCAAAAGCTTTATACAATTGATGAAGCTTATTTAGCTATCGGAGCGATAAAAAAACTAATAATTGTTCAGGATAGCTTAAAGAAAATTACAAGTTACGACGGCATTAGTTATCCCAATGGGCTTGGATTGATGATTTACGATGGTTATCGCCCGCGGGCTGTACAATATTTGATGTGGGAGATATTCCCGAATCCTACATATGTCGCTGACCCTACAAGCGGCTCGGCACATAACCGCGGCGGCGCGGTTGATTTAACTTTGATTAATCTTGCTACCGGACAAGAACTGCCAATGCCCACAGTGTTTGATTTTTTCGGACCCGAAGCGAGTCATTCATTCAACAACCTGCCGGCAAACATAATTGCAAACCGTTTACTCTTGAAAAATATGATGGTTAATGTTGGTGGTTTTGCTCTTTATGAATCGGAATGGTGGCACTACTCAATAAGTTCTTCGGGTTTACCTTTATTAGATTTTCAGATGAAATGAGGGAAACAATGAAAAAATTATTTTTACTTTTAGCTTTATGTTCATTTTTTTTACAAGCCCAAAACGAGTTTTTAGTAAACACATATCAGGATACCGTACAACGAAGCCCGGTTATAGCAAGGGACGGCTCCGGAAATTTTGTTGTTGTTTGGCAGTCGTTAAATCAGGCATCGTCAAATTCCGGTTACGATATTTATTTGCAGCTATTTAATACCTCCGATCAGAAAGTGGGCGGTGAGGTTTTGGTTACTCAAACATCAACCGGGATACAGGAAAAACCTGCGGTCGCAATGAGTGAAGCAGGGAAAGTAATTGTTGTTTGGGCTTCAAGTATAAGCAATCAAAATTCTTCCGATATATATGCCCGAATATTTCAATTGAATGTTCCTGAAACGAATGAATTTTTAGTAAACAGTACAACGGTAAAAGCGCAGACAGATCCTGCCGTGGCTATTAATAGCTCAGGCGATTTTGTAATTACATGGGATTCATGGGATCAGGATGGCGGAGACCGCGGCGTTTATATGAGGAAGTTTTCTTCATCCGGAGCTATTCTAACAAATGAAACTCTCGTTAACCAAACTACTGCCTATAGTCAGGCAAAACCTAGAGTAAAATATTTTGCAGACGGCAGATATATAATTGTTTGGGAATCGTTCAAACAGGATGGCGATGGTTACGGAGTGTACGGCAGAATATTTAATGCAGATGATTCCCCCGCGGCTAACGAATTTCAGGTGAATACAAATACCGTTGATTACCAATGGTACGCCGATGTAGAAACTTTTGATGACAATTCATTTGTTGTTGTCTGGTGCAGTTGGGAACAGGATGGATATGACGGCGGAATTTATTTCCAGCGCTTTAATTCATCCGGAGTTAAAGTTGTTGCTGAAACAATTGTAAATAAATCAACTTCATATTATCAATGGCTTCCTAAAGTTAATAAACTTGAGGGCAATAAATTTGCGGTAGTTTGGTCGAGCTGGAAACAGGACGGAAGCCGCGAAGGAATTTATACTATCTTCATCGATGAAAATAATAAAGCCAATACATTCGAAACACAAATCAACAAGTATGAATTTTCATTTCAATGGGAGCCCGATTTTATTGTAAAAAACAGTAATGAAATTTTGGCAGTTTGGGCAAGCTGGCAGCAGTTTAATAAAGACTACGATATTATTGCCCGAAGAATAAAACCTGAAATTCCGCAAGGCGTTATTAGTTCATCAACTGTGCAGCATATAGCCGGTAAAACGAGCGGAAGGGTATTTGCTCATGTTGTTGATTCAACAGCTTTAAACGGGCATACATACCAGGTAACATTTGATACCACAACATCAAACGAAATGTTATTTGCAAACGTGACCGATATAACCGCTTCACAAACCAAAGTTCAAAACTTTCCGGTTGATAGAGGCAAAGGGATTATTTACACAACACCCGCTTTCGATGGATTAGTAGTTGAAATATTTCCCGAATACAAATTAGAAATAAACGGTGATGGTTCTTATTTTATAAATCATTCCGGTTCAAATCTGATGTTTGCGTATGGAGTTCCGAGCGCCGGGCAAAAACTAATTGCGCCGATTGATGTGGCGCTAATTTGGGGAAGCACTGCAACCATTGCGGGAGGCGCATATGCTAATCCTTCGGATACTGCTTTGAGTACAACAGGGCAGCCGGTTGTAATTGTTCCGTTTACGGCAAAAAATATAACCGATAACACAAAAATTAAAATGCTTGTAAAGGAAAATACAGGAACAATTAATAACAGATGGGACGCCGGGGAAACAGTAGTATTTTTAACTCCGCCACCATACAATCTTAGCAGTTTTAATACACATGCACAGATTGCCACATCACTCCCATCAGGAACACTTGTAATGCCTGATGAAGGGGATACTAATATCGTACTAACGCGTCGTCCGATTACCCCGGAAGATAAGTTTAATTTTGTAGCCTTAAAAAGTTTGATTGTAAGCGGACAAAAAGATGAAGTTAATTCACCTTTTACATTTAGTGTTCTTCCCAATTATCCAAATCCGTTTAATCCTTCAACAACAATAAAGTTTTCCATCCCTAATACTTCAAAAGTAAAAGTCTGTGTTTACGATATTCTCGGCAGGCTTGTTTCCGTTCTCGCGGATGATATTTTTAGTGAAGGATTTCACCGGTTAAGATTTAATGCCGGCAGTCTCGCTTCCGGCGCATACATTTATACGGTACAATTTAATAATAATATTAGTGCTCATAAAATGTTGTTGCTTAAATAAAAACTACATTGTTATTTTGCAGCCCCGATAAAAATTATCGGGACTGTTTTTATCACGTTTATTAAATTTCTAAAATAGTGGTTGGCGTCTGCCTCATACGGGCTGCTTTATTAACCGAATACTTTTGTTGTGAATAGTTTAAAAAATCCAAATCAAAATAATAACGATACCGATCCCAAAATTCCGATTGAGGGTTACAGTTTTAAATGGTGGAACCAGATAAAATTTACACAGATATTTACCGCTCTAAAATATCCGAATTACAGATTATGGTTTTGGGGACAATTAATTTCGTTATTCGGAAGCTGGATGCAGACAACCGCGCTCGGTTTTTTAATATTCGAACTCACTCATTCACCGGCTTATCTCGGGCTGTTAGGTTTTTCGTTTGGTATCCCCACATGGATTTTTATGTTGTACGGCGGAGTAATAGCAGACCGAATTTCAAAACGTACGCTGCTTGTAATTACTCAAAGCGCTATGATGTTTTTTGCACTGATTTTAGCTTTGCTAACCTTTCTCGGAGTAATTCAGCCATGGCAAATAATAATAATTGCGTTTATCCTCGGTATTGCAAATGCTTTTGATGCTCCCGCAAGACAGGCTTTTGTTCTCGAAATGGTTGATAGAGAATCTTTAACAAACGCAATTGCTTTAAACTCCACAATGTTCAATTCAGCTACCGCGTTGGGTCCCGCAGCCGGCGGAATTGTGTATGCTGTGTTTGGTCCGGCGTGGTGTTTTACAATAAACAGCATTTCATTTCTTGCTGTAATACTTTCTCTATCACGTATGAAATTGGAACCATTCGTCCGCAGCAGCGGAAAAAATTCAACTGTAAAAGATTTGGTTGAGGGAATGAAATTTGTAATTCATCATAAAATAATCAGAACAATTATTTTGATGGTAGTTATGACAACAATATTCGGCATATCTTATGTTACGCTTCTGCCCGCATGGGCTGTAAAAGTATTACATGGCGACGCAACTACAAACGGACTTCTTCAATCGGCGCGGGGCGTTGGCGCATTACTCGGCGCTTTATTTATAGCTTCGCTCGGAAAGTTTAAGTTTAAAGGTATGCTGCTCACTATCGGTTCATTTACATTCCCGCTGTTTGTAATCGTATTTTCGTTTATGGGCTCGGTTTATTATTCATTGCTGTCGCTGATTGGTGTGGGCATGTCAATGATGTTTATTTTTAATATGGCGAATTCGATGATTCAATTATTAGTACCCGATGCTTTGCGCGGCAGAATAATGGGCATATACAGTTTATCGTTTTTTGGTTTGATGCCGGTTGGAGCCTTACTTGTCGGTATTTCAGCCGAACATATCTCGGAACCATTAACAGTATTTATCGACGCGGTTATTTTAATTTTATTCTCAGCCGTCGTTTGGTTTTTTGTACCTAAAATTAAAAACCAGGAATAAGATAAATCTACCGGAACACAAAAAAAATAACTGTTTCACCACATCGCCGCTGGTGTAACGGTTTATATTCATCTGGAAAATTATATTGATAAATAAAAAGGATTAACATGAAAAACACATTTATATATTTATTCATACTTATAAGCTTTTTTATTACGCCGCTTGTTGCGCAGGAAAAAAGCGAGAGTGCAAAGTTTGTTCCGCTAACAAAATTCGATCCGGCAAGAAACCCTGGTGATGATTTAAAAATAGTTATTGAGGAAGCCCAACAATCAAACAGAAGAATACTCCTTGATGTCGGAGGTGAATGGTGCATCTGGTGTCACCGGCTTGATGAATTAATAGACTCGACAAAAGAATTAAAGGATTATCTTCATAAATATTTTGTTGTTCTAAAAGTTAATGTGAGTAAAGAAAACAAAAACGAAGAGTTCTTAAAACAATATCCCGAAGTTCCCGGTTATCCGCATCTTTTTGTGCTCGATAAAAACGGTAAATTTCTTCACTCCCAAAACACAGGCGATCTTGAAGCAGGGAAGGGGCACGACAAAAATAAAATTATAGCTTTCTTAAAAAAATGGACGGGTAAAAAACCCAAATAAATGTTTGTTAAGTTTGTATTAAACTATCGGCAGTCATAAATTCTTTTATATCAAAAGTAGCTTCAATGTTTTCGGAAGGCTGCCGGGAGTACATCAATATTTTTTTATAAAGTTCTTCTTTTGCTTCGTAATCTTTTAAATAAAAAATTCTCACTTTGTTCCGGTTTCTTATAAGCCAATTCAAAGTAATTTTCATTTTTTCCAAATCCTCGTTGTCAGGGAGATTATTTTCAAACCTTGTGTCGGCAAAATAATCTTCCAGCGCTTCATCAAACAAATCCTTCTTGTTTAAGTTCGACTGTTTTACATATATTTTCCCGCTAATCATCAAAATGTAATCGCGGCTGAATTTTTCACTAATCTCAAACAAAACATTTGCTTTGTTTACCGGCTCCGATAAAAGCGATGATTTGTGTGTTTGAGCAAGAATAAGATCAATCAGTTGTTTTACTTCGGATGCTTTTTCAAACTTTAATTGTGATGAATATTCTTTCATCTTGTTAAGTAGTCTGTTTAACGCAAACTGATTTTTTCCGAACATAAATTCGTACATTCTCTCAAGCTCGGCGGCGTATTCACTTTTATCGTTATTTATGCATGGCGCAATACATCTATCAATTTCGCTTAAAAGACAAACCCGATTTTTTGCCAGCTCCGCATCTGTGCACTCACGTATTAAAAAGGTTTTTGTTATCACTTCGTGCACCGCTTCAGCTTTTTTACGGGTAATAAAAAGACCGAAATAATCATTCCCGTCAAAATCGAAATAATTACAAATTTCAATCGATGGGAATGTGTGATTTTTTATAACCCGCAGAAAATATTTATTACCGTATTTTTTTAATTGAGTATTATGCTTCGGCTTTATGATTTTTATAGTCTCAGCTTCGGTAAGTAAGGCGGTCAATTCCGAGTTTGTGATCTCAATTTTAAGATGCGAAGCCTGCTGAATTATTTTTTTTGATTTACGCGGCGCTGTGGTTGAAAAGTAAGATTTTATTCTATCCTTTAACGACTTGGCTTTGCCAATATAAATAATTTCTTTTTTCGAGTTTATAAAATAATATACACCCGGCGCGTCGGGCAGTTCGCTTACTTCTTTTGAAAGGCTTGGTTTTATCCGGAGGTTTTCTCTTTTTGATGACGGCGAAAATTGAAAATTTACAATTTCACCGACTGTAAATATTTTGTGTTTTGCTTTTGCTTCCGCAGCCATTTTTATAAAAGCGCGCGCTGTAACTTTGGCGTCGCCGAGCGCCCGGTGTGCCGAGGTGTTTTTTAAACCGAGATGTCTGCATACCGAACCAAGCGATTTACTGCCTAACTGCGGATATAATTTACGCGCAAGTTTAACAGTACAAAGAGATAAATTTTGCACAGGTTCGCGTCCGCATGAAATAAATTCTTTTCTCAAAAAACTTTTATCGAATGAGATATTATGCGCTATTAAAATATCATCGGCAATAAACTGTTCAACCTTATCGGCTATTTCCTCAAAATAAGGAGCGTCAAAAACATCATCATCCGAAATACCGGTAAGTTTTGTAATAAAATAAGGAATTAAACGACCGGGATTAACAAGTGAGGTGTATGTATCGGTTACTTTCATGTTTTCAACACGAACAAGAGCAATTTCTATTATTCCGCCGTTTGCTGGCGATAGCCCTGTTGTTTCAACATCGAGCACACAAAAATTTGCATCCTCAAAAGGTATGTCTACAATATCTTCTTTTAACATTTACTATAATAAATTAATCGTGATAAAGATAAACGGTTAATGCAAAAAATAAAAGTTGTTCAACAAGAATTTATCCCCTACGGGGAAAAATTCAAACAACCGGAATTGTAATGATTGATCGTATAATTTCAGACGGAACCCCATCGGGGTTCAATTACTGTAGAAATGAAAAAACCAAAAAAACATCGATCTCTGTAGGAGATCAATAAATTGTTGAAATTATAATTCCCCTACGGGGAATATTTTTTAATGGGGTGGTTAGTCCTACAAGAATTTATCCCCTACGGGGAATTATTAATTGGGCGGGGTTGTTAAATCTACAAGAATTTATCCGCTACGCGGAAATACTATTATGCAAATAATACGATGGTTATTTCTTTATTTAGTGAAGAACCCCATCGGGGTTCAATTACTATAGAAATGAAAAAACTAAAAAAACATCGATCTCTGTAGGAGATCAATAAATTGTTGAAATAATAATTCCCCTACGGGGAATATTTTTTAATGGGATTGTTAGTTCTACAAGAATTTATCCCCCACGGGGAAAAATTCAAACAACCGGAATTGTAATGATTGATTGTATAATTTCAGACGGAACCCCCTCGGGGTTCAATTACTGTAGAAATGAAAAAACCAAAAAAACATCGATCTCTGTAGGAGATCAATAAATTGTTGAAATTATAATTCCCCTACGGGGAATATTTTTTAATGGGGTGGTTAGTCCTACAAGAATTTATCCCCTACGGGGAATTATTAATTGGGCGGGGTTGTTAATCTACAAGAATATATCCGCTACGCGGAAATAATATAATGCAAATAATGCGATGGTTATTTCTTTATTTAGTGAAGAACCCCGTAGGGGTTCAATTACTATAGAAACGATAAACCAGAAAAAAACATCGATCTCTGTAGGAGATCAATAAAATTACAATAAATTTTTCGCTGTGCGGAAAACATTTAAATAAAATTGTTATTTTTGGTAGAAAATTCTGATAACAAACTATTTTGTCGTTCCATTATCGTTAGAAAGTATAATTTGAACACCCTAATCCTTTTAGGAAATCAATAATTATAATTAAATGAGGTTTTTATGAAACCCGGAGTATTTAGTCAGGTATATCTGCATTTCGTTTTTTCTCCTTTACATCATCAAAGTCTTCTTCTTGAGGAATATCAAACCGAAATATTCAGCTATATAAGCGGAATTATAACCAATCGAAAAAACAAATCAATAATTATAAATGGTATGCCGGATCATATTCATATTTTAATCGGATGGAATCCATCCGATCATGTCCCTGATCTTGTTGCATGTATTAAAAGGGAGTCATCCAAATTTATAAATAGTAAAAATTGGTTTAGAGGAAAATATTACTGGCAGGAAGGTTATGGAGTATTTTCTTATTCTCGATCCCAAATTAATAGAATTTATAAATATATTGCCGATCAAAAAGAACATCATAAAATGAGATCCTTTAAGGATGAATATACCGGGCTGTTGAAAAAATATGAAATCACATATGATGAAAAATATTTGTTCAATTTTTTCGAATAGTATTATAAACACCCTAAGCGAAGTTATGAGTTATAAAAAAGAATAATAATATTTTAGATAATATTGAACCATGTTGGGGGTTCAATTATTGTAGCAACGGTAAACCAGAAAAACATCGATCTCTGTAGGAGATCAATAAATTTTCGATTATTTTAATGCAAAAACCGGTGCAATAGAATGTGGCGGAAAAGATAGAATAGCAATGTGGCTGCTTGATACAGATTATAACGGACAAAGTTTATTTCCGCGACAGGTATTTTTCCCATGACTGCCGATAAAGAAGGTTAGACAAAACTTGCGCGCAATTTAAAAGCAGAAATAGATGAAGAGTTAATCGAACAATACCGCGAAACAATATCAGTCCCGTTCCCCGCCGGTGAACATAAACGAATAGCCGTTAAGATAATTGATGACAGAGGGGTTGAGAGTTTGAAGGTTGTGGACTTGTAATCTTTATGGTAGTGAAGTATATTTTAAGAAAGTTAAACGTAAATAATTGAAAAATTATTAAAATGAGTTAAGTATGGATATCTTAAGCAATTACAAAAAGGAAATAGATTCATTCTGCGAGAAGAAGAAAATAAAAAAGCTTTCGCTTTTTGGATCTTATTCAAGAGATGCTGCCACCACAACGAGCGATGTCGATCTCTTAGTAGAATTTTTAGAAGATACTGAATATAGTTTACTTGATGTCGCAAGAATGGAGCGGGAACTATCCCTCATTATAGGTAAAAAAGTTGATTTAAGAACGATTGAAGAATTAAGCCATTATTTCAGAGATAGTGTTGTAAAGGAAGCCCGGATTAAGTATGAGGCTTGAAGACAAAATAAGAATTTGGCATATGATTGATGCGGCTGAAGAAGCAATATCCTTTACAAAAAATATTCCTCAAAAAGAGTTTAATAAAAACAGGATGCTGGTTTTATCTACAATTAAGGAAATTGAGATAATAGGGGAAGCCGCTTCCAAAATAACCGAAGAAACAGTAGTGTTCTATTCCGAAATACCGTGGAAGGATATTGTAGGAATGCGTAACAGGTTAATCCACGGCTATTTTGATGTTGATGTAAAGCTTGTATGGAATACAACTAAAAATGATCTGCCTGCATTAATCAAATCTTTGAAAAATATTTTGATAAATAATGAATAAAAAAGATCGCGTAATCATTAATTCCCCCTATTCCGAACCAACTTATTATTGGAGTTATGAAAGAGAGAATCGTTTATTCGATAAATTGGAGGCAAGAAGACAATCGGGGTTCAATTACTATAGAAACAATAAACCAAAAAACATCAATCTCTGTAGGAGATCAATAAATTGTTGAAATTATAATTCCCCTACGGGGAATATTTTTTAACGGGATTGTTAGTCCTACAAGAATTTATCCCCCACGGGGAAAAATTCAAACAACCGGAATTGTAAT